>JBDNHJ010000092.1:0-13909 GCA_041688835.1 Fuerstiella sp. | reverse complement strand
TTCTGAGGCAACAATCGAAGCGTTTCCGTTAAATACAAGTGGCAGTGCCTTTGGCCCGGAAGTCGAACGCGTCTGCACAGAAAACGAATTGGTCATCACGGCCTGGTCGCCAATTCACTTGAGAGCAAAGCTCAAGGAACTTTACTGGAAGGACGGTGAAAATTCGGTTCTTGCGATGACGTTTTGGGAAGATACCCAGCGTTATCTGTATCTGCCGCGGCTGAGTGGTCAGGGCGTCCTGCAGAACGCGATTATCAAGGGAGCTGGCACCAAAGATTTCTTTGGAACCGCCTACGGCCAATCCGGAGAAAAATTCGATGGGTTCAAGTTCGGCGATGACAACGTCCAGATGGATGACACTCTGCTGCTGATTGAGCCGGAAGCAGCCGCAGCCTACGAAGCCGTTTTGACCGCTTTAGCCGCTGCGGTTGTCCCCACCAGCCATGCCGATTCGGACCACGAAACGACAACGACCACGGAAATTTCAACGGGAAAAGAAGGGGGCGGTACATCCCCTGTACCGCAACCGGGAGTGGGCCCCGCTATGATATCCAAGAAGGCTCGCGCTTATTACGGTTCCGCAGAAATCAATTCTGCGACGGCCAAAATGCGATTGGTGCAGGTTGCTGACGAAATCATCAACTTGCTTGCCAGTGACCCCACTGCTGCCCTCAAAATCACAGTTGAAATCAATGCAGAATTCCCAGAAGGAGCGTCCGATCAATTGAAGCGAGCGGTATCGGAAAACGCTTCAAGTCTGGACTTTGGTACCAGTGAATGGGAGTAGGATCGAGGGCGGCATTCCTCAGCAATTCGATGCTGTACACGCTGCGACGAACTAACGGATCTTGGCGACAGAGCCAAACGGTTGCCGTTTGATCCTAACTACAGGGCGAGCCAAATCACGTTCAATATGCGGCAGCTCAGCATTCGTTTTGTCCTCGGAAGACTCGGAAGACTCGGAAGGATGGAAGATTGCCGCCCTCCGCATTCCTCCAATCTCTTTGACAACCCAGTCCTCAACGCGCAGGGCAGAATCATGAAGATTGCCGCCGCCGTTCTGGGGATCATCGGAATGATCGTGGGGCTGATGCTCGGCAAGCGGCGAAAATCGACCGCAACGGAAACGGCGTAGCGGTTCAATTCAGAACGTCAGTTCGACTTGCTTCAATTGAAAGCGTGAAAACTCCACGGCAACGCCGTTCGCGGTGACTGGCAATTCCAACACGGTTTCGCCTGCAGCCAGTCGAATTCTTGCGGACTTGGGCGGTCGAGCGGTCTTGACGAGGCACGACGCCGAACGGCCTTCGGTTTCTTGTAGCAGCATGATGACCGAGGTTGCCGAAGTCACTGAAGCGGGATCGTCGCTTGAATTTGCAACGACACGTGTTCTGGCGGCCACGATGTTCTTGGCAGACAAACCGACAATCCAGGCCGATGCGGCCGCCGCTGGAATCTTTCCGGTGGTGGATTTGATCAGCGGTGGGCTGAGAATTTCCGTCGCCGCCCGCATGGGATAAGGTTGATCGAATTCGAGTGTGAGATCGAACTTGCGCGCGTCTTCGCCTTCGACAATCAGCAGGCTGTCCAGCATGCGACGGCCGCTCCGGCGATGGTAGGGGCGTCCGTGTGGCAGAATCAATAACCGAGAATCATGATCTGAGATTTCGACATAGTCGGGAGCTTCGAAGCGTTCCATGCGAAATCCGGCGGCTTGGCCTAGGCAGCTCCGAACAATCGACGCGGCTTCGTTGTCCCATGCCATCCGCACGGCGAAGTATGTCATCCATGGATTGCCGACGGGAGGTTCCGGCAGGTCATCGAATTCGATGCGGATGTTGAACTGCGGCGAGTTGCGTTCGACAGATGTTGTCTGACGATATTTTGCAAGCACCGAGCCAGTCGCGACATCGGCAATTTCACACGTGGTCTCCACACTGCCGTGCCACGGGCCGCTGGAAATGATTCGCGTAGAAACAAGCCGTGAAGCAGCGTAGGCCAGCGTGACTTCGTCGTCCTCCACGGTCACGGTTTTCGATTGTTCGTATCGAAACGCGACTTGCTGACTGACACGGTTGGCGCGTGTGCCATGATAGACGACGCCCGCAACGCCGCCCGTTTTGTCACTCAACTGCACTTCGAAGAATTGGTTTCTCAACAGCAACGGTTCGGCCAACGGCTTGCCCGTTTTGCTGGTCGGCGTGATCGGCTTGCTGGAACCGCAGGCTTCATGCAACCATACAAATCCTCCCGCCGGAAGATCGACGACCAGCTGAGTCACGGAGTCCTGTTTCCAACTGGACGCAATACAATCGTTGGCCGCTGGTAGCTTCGCCTTGCCTGGCCAAGGGGCGGTGATGGTTCGATTCCAAGGCAGTGTGTTGGTGAGGAAGAGTCCCGCAACGTTTTGTTCGATTGCTGGTACGGCTGCTAGGATTCTGTCGACGGCTGCATCTGCTGAAGCGCCGAGGTCAGTGGCAACGGCAGTCAGTCGCGCGGCCTGAGCGGCGGGCGTATCTGCTGGAGTGGTATCGAACGACAGCCGGCGACCTTCTTCACAACCCAGTCGGTCTTCTGCGTCTTGCAGGTCTGATCCGATCGCGTCTCGGGGCTTTAACACGGCGGCGATAGATTCTGCGAACGCGGCGGCTTCCAGTTGGCAGTGTGCGGAATGCAACGCAGCGGGCGAAGAAATCGGTGCTTCCGTTTTCAAAACGGATGACTGAATTAAGTAGGGACTCAGGTATTCGCCTTCGCTGAACTTCGTCGGCGACGCCTGGCCTCGCGTCTGTTCGATGAAGTCCGACATCGTGGTGAAGCGGCCCAGCACCGGCGCGTACTGCGCGGCGCGCTTGAGGTCATTCAGCCATGGTGTTTGTAGTTTCGGCAGGCGAGCCAGCAGAATGACGGCCGTGGAATCTTCTTGCAGGCTTTCTGTAAAGCGATCCACAAACCGCAAGAACGACGACGAGCCGTCGATGGCCATGGGAATCCGCGACACGGCGGCCACTGTTGAACCGTCGGCGGCCTGCCATTCTAGCTGGCCGAATTCGCGATCCGGATAGATGCCATCGTCGAGCACAATGTGCAACGCGGACGCCGCGCCGAACAGGCCGAGGACCGCTGGCGTGGAACTGGTCATGCCAAAACGTCGGCGTGCCCAGTGCAAATCGGCGCTGGGCGCAGTTGCGTGCAGTGTTTGACGACTGGATTCGATATCACCGTAGACTGCACTGAGCGATCCCAGTGACGTGCGGAGTTCGTGCTGCTGGCCTGCCAAGATTGTCAGATTGTGGGAACTCACACTGGCGGCCAATTGGTCGCTCAGCGAATCGTTCGCTTGGCAATAGGCCTGCAGTTCTTCACCGCTACAGATCAAGCTGAGCGGGAAACCAGCGTGCAGCAGTTCAGCGATTTCGTCGGCTGTTGTCTGATCGGATGGCAAACAGATATCCAGCAGAAAACAGTCGGTGGGATGAAACTGTTCGCGGCAATCCAGCAGGCATTCGAAGCAACGCCGCAGATGTTGGCGCGCTGTTTCGGTGTCGCCGGCCAGTGCCGCCGTGGCTGCCGAGAATGCTTCTGCCGCTAATAGATGTCGATCTGGTTCGACAAAGTGGTGCATGCGGCGGCTGAGCCAAGTGACCAGCAGGTGATTCGTTCCCAGAGCGAAAAAGTCCTGCAGCAGGTCGTCGGGCAGTTGTGCCAGATCGTCGCCGAAGTGTGTGTGGATGGCCGACAGCCACTCGTTTCGTTCGCTGCACGCGCGAAACGTGAGGCTCATGGTGTCCGAAAGCTGCTGCTGCCAATCATGGGCCAGCCAGTCTTCGCTGCACTGGGGCACGAAAATGAAATGCTGTCCGGTGGGCAGCTCGGTCGATTCGGCCTGGAAGGCTTCTGGCAAAGAAGTTGACCGAGCCAAAAGGGAAGGGTGCCACGCCACGGAAAAGGCGTTCAGCAACGAAGCGGCGCTGGCTTCGTTGAGGTCCGTGGGCAGGTCCTCGATTGAGTAACCGGGAATGAGGACTCGAATGTCCTGAAAATCTCGACTGATGGTCATGGGCGGAAAATTTGGTGACCGATTAAGGATCGGTGGGGAGATTTGAGGAACGAAACGGCTGGGTGCCGCAGAAATTTCAGGGATTGTGGCTGTTTTTAGAAAAAAACCGAGTTGCCGGGAACGCATCCTGAGGGATTGTCGTCAAAAAAGTACGCCGTTGCAAAACAGCTGGTTCGTCAGGAAAAGGCGAATTGCTGCTGAAACGGCTGGATTCGGTGAATGGTGGAACACACCTGTGTTCGCAACGTTCCACTGTCTCCGATTGTTCATGCTCGGGGATGTCAACAGCATTCGAAACTTGCATAAAGTGTTGAATTCGTTGACGATACGGCGGATAGTCAGGTAGTTTTGCTTGAGAATCGGCTGTGGGTGAGAAAAAGTGCGTGCGCTAGTGGTTCGTGATAGTTTAGTTTGCGGGTTGGCAAAATGTAGCTCGGTGGTCTCCACCGTGATTTCTCGGCGGAGACCGCCGAGCTACAGAAGAGGAACCCGAGTGTTTGCTTGACGAAACACTTGGTTGGTTGGTTGGTCCAGTTGGTTTACGATTTCGAACGGTTGTTCGAATTTTGATAGAGGAGCAGACATGGCAGAAGCTCGCAGTGCATGGGGAATAGACATCGGTCAGGCAGGCTTGAAGGCGATTAAGCTGAGAGTCGGAGCTGAGGGCGAGAAGGTGCGGGCGGTTGCGTTCGATTATATTCCGCATCCGAAGATTCTGAGCCAGCCGGACGCGATTCCTGAGGAGCTGATTCGGCAGTCGGTTGAGACCTTTATGGGCCGCAATAAAATCGGCCAAGACATGATCGGCATTAGCGTTCCCGGGCAGACTTCGCTGGCGAAGTTCATCAAACTGCCACCGGTTGAACCTTCTAAAGTGGCCGAAATCGTCAGGTACGAAGCCAAGCAGCAGATTCCCTTTCCGTTGGAAGAAGTCTGCTGGGACTACCAGCCGATTGGCGGCGGAGTCGAAGAGAGCGGCTTTATGCTGGAAGCGGAAGTCGGCTTGTTCGCGATGAAACGCGAACTGGTCTACAACGCGATGGCCCCTCTGACGGCACACAAAGCAGAAATTGAACTGGTGCAGGTGGCTCCGCTGGCACTGTATAACTATCTGTCTTATGACGTGCTCGGGTATCGGCTGGATTCTGGAGACGAGCCGCCAGACGCCGAAGACTATTACATCATGCTGGATATGGGAGCCGACAACACCACGTTGATGGTATCGAACGGCCGCAATATCTGGATTCGCAACGTGCCCATCGGCGGCAACCATTTTACGCGAGCTTTGACTCGTGAAATGAAGCTGACCTTTGCCAAGGCCGAACATCTGAAGTGCAATGCCACCAAGGCCCCTGACCCCAAGGCGGTCTTTCAGGCCATGCGTCCGGTGTTTAATGACTACGTGACCGAAATTCAGCGATCGATCGGCTACTTTGGCAGCGTCAATCGATCGGCCAAGATTAAGCGTGTGATTGGTGCCGGTAACGGCTTCAAGATGGCCGGTTTGCAGAAGTTTTTGCAGCAGAATCTGCAGTGCGAAGTCATCAAGCTGGAAGACTACGACGGTGTGGCTGGTGATGGAGTGTTGAGCGATCCGTTGTTCATCGACAACGCCATGACATTCGCAGTGCCATACGGTTTGGCTCTGCAGACGTTAAAGCAGACTCGAATTCGCACCACGCTGCTGCCGCCAGAAATCGCCGTGCAACGTGTGATTCGCCGCAAAAAGCCGTGGGCCGTTGGGATGGCCGCCGGGTTGATGTTGGCTATGGGAATTTCAACATTCGCGTCTGCTCGAGTTGCACAATCCAAAGGCGAGACGAAGTGGAAGCCGGGACACGACGCCATTGCTGCACTAACCAGTAAAGTGGGTTCCAACACGTCCAGCTATGAAGCTCAGAAGACTGAGCACGCTAACAACATCGCGTTGATTGATAAGCTGACGGCTCCTTTGCAGAAACGCGAAATGTGGATGGAGCTGATCAAGGCGATCAATGACAGCATGCCACGTGATGAAGCCAACGCGCTGGACATCACCGACCCGACTTTGCAGCGCCAACTGCGCATTGAGAGCTTTGTGCAGAAGCGAGTGGCCGATGTGGGCGAGTGGCATACGGCACTCACGGAAGGCAACATGACGGAAAGCTTTCACGAAGACGACCGCGAGACTGCACCGACGGGCGCGGGCTATATCGTCACCCTGACCGGACATCACTTTTTCAACAATCGCGACAAGTACGACTTCCGGCTGCTGGGTCAGAACTTCATCTACCAAACGTTGATCGAAAATCTTCGCCAGTGGAAGCTGACCGGCAGCGATGGCAGATCAACACCGATTGGGCAAATGGGGATTTCTCACCCGGTTGTCGTCTACGCCGAAGATTCGATGTACACCTACGACCCGAATGCCCGCGCCGGTTCTGCGGCAGGCGGAATGGGCACGGGCGGCATGTATGGTGGTGCTGGTGGCGGCTACGAAGGCGAGACGATGACCATGGAGACTGGCGGCGGTTCAGCTGGCGGTTACGAAACCGGAGGTTACGCTGGTGGTCCATCGATGGGTGCGGGTTACGGCGGTGCTGGAGGACCGGGTGGTGCGGTCAAGGGTTTAACACCGTTGGACGCGCTGGAGTCTGACAAGGAAGAAATTCGTCAGTTTGAAATGACGAAGTTCGTGGTGCAGTTTGCGTGGGTGCCGATTCAGACGTCCGATCGTGAACCGAATCCACCTGCGGTCGAAGGCGGCGAAACCTCAGCCGAACCGGCCGCTGATGAAGGTGGCTAGGCCTGTTTTGTTGCTCGGTCGAGTGGTTTGTGTGATCGCTTCAGTTTGTTTTGTTCAATAGTCTCAATCAACGAGTACACCAGTCATGGAAAAACTCCAACCAATCATCAAGCAGATGTTCTGGATTCTGTTCGGACTTGCTCTGATCCTGCTGTTGTGGGCTTGGTGGACCGCCAGTTCGGCATTATCTGGAGCGATCGCAGAAGGTCACACCAAGGTGGAGGCGTCTTATCAGGGCTCGAAGCAGCCGGTCGATGCTGTCCCAAACGGCAGATGGACGGATGGAGCCATCAAGCAAAACGCGGTCCATGAAATCGCCTATAGTGAATCTGCTGTTGAGTTGTGGAAGCAGCAATTGAATTCTCGCGTGTACCCGCAAAAGATTTCCAAAGAACTAAGCGATATCGAATACGGTGGAACGATTGAACGTGAGGTGCGTGGTGAGTTTGCCAAATTGTATCGGCGGTACTTCAACGAACAGCTAGAAACCATCAAGCCGTTTCTGCAAGGCGAAGGCTTGATCGAAGTGAATTACGGCGGCATCACTCAGGAGAACGAGAACCGCTGGAGAACCAGCCCACCCACGTCTCCAGAAATCTGGGAAGCTCAGGAAGACATCTGGCTATTGCGTTCGATCTATGACGCGATCGCAGAAGTGAATGCTGGAGCCGACAACATCGAAAAAGCGACCATCCGATCATTGCAGCGTCTGGAACTGCGTGGCGGTGACCCAGATGCTGAAGCCGGCAGCAGTGCTGGCGGGGGCGGTTTCGGTGGCGGCATGGGCGGTGGATATGAAGGCGGAAGTGGCGGCATGGGCGGTGGCGGCATGGGCGGTGGTGGATATGAAGGCGGAAGTGGCGGCATGATGGGCGGCACCGGTGCTGCAACAGCCGGCGGGTCGGGGGCTTGGGCCGCGTTCCAAGGCAGTTCGGCGGGCGATCTGCTGGTCGAAGAATTCGGTGCGTCAGCAGCCGGTGCCGCTGGTGGCGGAATGGGTGGTGGCGGAATGGGTGGTGGCGGAATGGGTGGTGGCGGAATGGGTGGTGGCGGAATGTCAGAGATGTATGAAGGCGGAAGCGATGGTGGCGGCGGTGGTTTTGGTGGTGGCGGAGGAGCTGCAGAAACGAAGCGTTACGTCGATGATTCCGAAGAGCTGCCTTATAAGACTCGCGCCTTTATTCTGCAGGTGCGGATGATTCAGCAGCGAGTGCCATCTTTGTTGGCTGCACTGACAAACAGCAGCTTTCCGGTCGAAATCGTGCGTGTCGATGCCACGTTCGGAACCGCCATCGCCGCGAATGCCGGAGGTGGCATGGGTGGCATGGGTGGAATGGGTGGCATGGAAATGGGTTACGAAGGCGCTGGAAGTGGCGGTGGCGGAACTGGAATGGGAGCGTCTCCCTTTGGCGGCGGAGGTGCCAGTCCCTTCGGTGGGACACCAGCCTTTGGCGGCGGAGGCGGCCGTGGTTTTGGTGGACCAAGCATTGGCTTGGGTACTGGCAAAAAAAACAAGACCAAGCGACCGGACCCTCGTAAGTCTGGATTCTTCGCAACAGCTATGGCCGATCCGAATTTGTCCACAGTTCGCGTGGCTGGCTTGATGACGATGTACGAAAGCAAAGAAGAAAAAGAAGCCATCGAAGACGCCGAAAAGAATTCTGCGACTGAAGCTCAGGATACCGAAGGCATCGACCTTCCCGACGTACCAGAACTCGGCACAGACGAAACTACGACTGCCTCGGAAGGCACGGAAATGGAAGGGCAGCCGGCAGACGGGTCCACTCCAGCCACGGCCACGGGTGAATCAACTGAGCCGGTGACCCCCGACCCGGCAGCTGCAAACTCGGCGGACAGTCCGCCAACCACGGAACCAACGGAAACTCCGGGAACGGAAACTCCAGCGGCAGCCACTCCAGCGGATGCGAATCCCAATCCGGCTGCGAATCCGGCTGCAACGGAATGAGAGCTCTGCGATCCGCAGGCATTTAGTCAATCACGAACTGAATCTTTAGTCACAACCGCAACGACGATCGGCCGCAGGAGTCCCTTGCTGCTGCTTTGCTGAAGGAGAGTCATAATGGACAAGATGAAATCACTGCTCATCAACCACGGCGAAAAAATTCTGGCTGGCGTCTGTGCGTTGTTCGGCTTTCTGGCCCTCTCGTCGGCTCACTGGTCTACGGACAATCGTGATCCTCAAGAACTGGTGGCAAAGTCGAAGGAGTCTCAAGATAGGATTGAGCAAAACATCTGGCCTGAAGAAGAAAAGGTCGCCTTTAAAGAAATCAAAGATGTGCGTGCGCTGACGGCCACGGAATCACAACACAAAATCAATCCAGCCGACTATCAGATGGTGGCCTTCAATAAGTCACTGATTCGTTCTCGCGAGAAACGATCGGCGGTCGCCGTTGTGCCACCCACACGACCGTTCGCCGATCCAATCATTGTCGTGATCGCGATGCCACCGGAAGAGGAAGAAGAAACAGACCTGGCAACCGACGGAGTGACGAGCACCACCGATGCGGCCGAAAAGAAGCCAGAAGACATGACGGAGGAAGAAACTCTGGAAGCTCTGATGCAAAAGAAATACGGCATCAAACCCGCCGGGGGAGCAGCTGGCATGGGAGCTGGCGGCTATCTTGGCGGCGGAGATCCTAGTGGTGCAATGACTTCGGAAATGGGCGGTGGTCCCGGCGGCGCAGGTTACGCCGGTGGCGTTGGCGGTGGCGGCGGAGCGGGCTATGAAGGCGGCTACGAAGGTGGTTACATGGGAGGTATGGGAACCGACCTATACAGCGAGTACGGCGGTGCGGCGATGATGGCTGAAAAGACGCGCGTTCGAGTGGCCGCTGGAGTGGCCGTGCGACTGGTGGTTGACGTGCAGGAACAGCGTGGAGTTTTGCGAAATGCATTGCATCTGGGCCCGACGCTGCAGGAATCACAAAGCCTGATCTTTTACACCGACCTGCAGGTGGAACGTCGGCAGAAAAATCCTGACCAAAATGGCTGGGATGAATGGCAGACACTGTCTTCAGAAGACTTGGGTGAGATTCTTGAGAATTCGTTGGGGATTGACCGAGATGTTGTGAATCCCGGCGTCACCAGAAACACGATCACGATGCCACTGCCACGGCGAGCGGCCGGTGAATGGACGGCCGCCGTCGCTTCTCATCCGGATCTGGAAAACTTTGTGCTCAGCGATAAAGAAAAAACGCTGATCGACAAATTCAATCAACAGCTTCAGGAACGACTGGATGAAGAAGAAGCGGAAGCGCCGATTGTCGTTGAGGCCAAGGGGTTCAGTCCTTTCGTTCAAAGCGCCACGGATATGGGTGCGATGAATATGTACGGTAGTGGTGGTGGTGGAGCAGGAGGCTCAGGCTACGGTGCTGAGCAGGATTACGGCGAAATGTACGATCAATACGAAAGTGGCAGCGGCGGCGGCAAACTGTCCGCTCAAGAGCGTGAGATGCTGGATGCGACGAAGGCGACTGCTGAGAATCGCTTGCTGCTGGTCCGGTTTATGGACTTCACTGTCGAACGCGGTTACACCTATCAGTATCGCGTGCGAGTGGAACTGAAGAACCCGAACTACAACATGCCGTTGGATGAACTCGAAGACCCGTCGTTGGGCACGCTGCCGACATTACTGTCGGCTTGGAGCGAACAGACGCCGCCAGCATTCGTTCCGGAAGCGCATCGAATGTACGTGGCGGATGTGGACGCGCGAGTCGGTCGTTCGGAGTCCGTCAAGATGACTGTCTTCACAGACACCACAGACACCGGCATGCCAATGCTGGGCACAGTCAACGTTGCTGCTGGAATGCCTATTGCGGGTCGTGTGAAACAAGAAGTCGTCGACTTGACTGTTAGAGCTGTGGAAGAACGTGACGTGGAAGTTCGGACGAATGCCGTTCTGGCCAGCGCGGAAGAAATGATGCGGTTGAGTACCAGTGACCATCCTGAGCTGAAATCGATTCTGGACCAGCTGGATCGCGGAGCAACTTTGATCCCCAGCCAAGTCACCGTTATCGACAGCGATGGTGGAATTCGACTGCGGGCGGTTGGAGACCTCAACGATCAGGAGAAGATGGATGAAGCGGAAGCCAAATTCATTCTCGACAAATATACGGAAGCTTGGAAAACAGCCGCTGCTGGAGCCGGCGATGGTTTCTTCGGACCCGGCGGTGACGAGAGTTCCGAGGGAGGCTACATGGGCGGCGGGGGCCTCGGCATGGCTGAAGGCAGCTCGGCTGTCGGCGGTTATTTCGGGGGTGGCGGAACCACCGGCAAGAAACTGTCGTCCCGTGCTGCGGCTCGAGCAAAACGGGATGCCAAGAAAAACGGAACCTTTACGGGACCGGGTGGTATGGGTAGCGGCGGTGGCTACGAGTGAGGCAGTTGCGGCTTGAAAGGCTTCACGTAGCCGGTTCTGTTCGAGAATCGTGCAGCGTCTCGTTCCTGTTGAGGAGTTGGCGGGTTTCTACCGATATTGTTTGTCAGAGTTTGCTTTGATGCGATAATACCATGAACGAAGTCAAACAGTGTGCAGCTCCTGTCAATGTGGCCGCGATTTTCGCGGCGTAAGACGGCTGGTAGGGACTGTCATTTTGAGGTAGAACGATGTCTACGGCGGCTAAACCATCGAGTGCGTATGCGGACTGCGATGAATTTATCGACTACCAGTTGCAAGTGGCACGTCGTCGGATTAAGTGGGCCGATCTTCTGACGGCACTGCTGCTAGCCGGGGTGCTGCTGATCGGTTACGTCTTGGTCTTCACCGTGCTTGATCACTGGGTGGTCGCGGGCGGCTTTTCCTCGTTCACTCGCGCGACGATGTTGGCCGGAGTGCTGCTGCTGGTTGTCGGAATTATCGTCCGTTACGTGATCCTGCCGTGGCAAAAAGAAATTCACCCTTTGTACGCAGCTCGCATGCTGGATTCGAAAGATACGGGACGGCGAGGGTCTTTACTGAGTCTGGTCGACCTAAATTCCTCGGGCGGAGTAGCATCGGACGAAATCCGCAGGACGCTCGAAAAACGTGCGGCCGTCCAGCTGACTGAAGTCAACATGGATGAAGCCATCGATCGGCGGTGGCTGATGAATCTTGGATTCATGCTGTTCGGCCTTGTGCTGGGGACTTGCCTGTATGCCGTGTTCAGCCCTAAAGCCATGGACCTGCTGCGGCCGCTAACACTGTCGCATTCGACCGTCGCGACCACAACCCAACTTCTGAAAGTTACGCCTGGCAGCACAACGATTTCAGCTGGCGAAGAACTCGAAGTCTTGGCGGATCTCGGTGGGCATCTGCCCGAACAAGTCCTCCTGCTGTTTTCAACGGTTGACAAAACCTACGTCGACGAACCGATGACGATGCAGCCCTTGGAAGATGAGGGACGGTTTCGCGTTCAATTGGTTGGCGAAGCCGACCGTGGGCTCCGGCAAGATTTCTCATACCGTGTGGTGGCTGGAGACGCAATTTCGGAACGGTATTCGGTGACTGTTGACCAGCCCCCGTCTGCAAATGTCACGCAGCTGGACTATCGCTTTCCCGAATACATGCTTCTGCCCGATCAGCAGACACAAAACGGAAATATCATTGTGTGGGAAGGGACCGAGGTCTCGCTGGTGGCGGAATCCAATGTGCAGCTGACTGCGGCCTTGCTAACGTTCAGCGACACGCCTTCGTTTTCAACGCCAGCGGAGGAAGTGGTGCTGACGGTGAGCGGCAACACTGTCAGCGGAACATTCACACCCCCGATTCGCGAAGATCGTTCTTCGCCCAAATTCTATCGGATTGAAGTTGAAGACCAGCAAGGGCGTCAAGACCCCAACCCAACCGTGTACGCAGTAAAAGTCCGGCCGGACAAACCACCGGTGATCAAATTGCTGGATCCCGTTCAAGATCTCAAACTCCCCGCGAACGCCATCGTCCCATTGCTGGCCGCAGCGGAAGACCCCGACTTTCTGTTGCGGTCTGTTAAATTCCACTTTGACATCAACGGCGAACCTCGCGCCGGAGAATTTCTGTACGACGCCACACGTGCGAACGTCGGGTTGCAGAGTTCATGGCGGGCACGGTGGGAGTTTGACCTGAGTCCGTTGGAGCTGGAAGAAGGTGACGTTGTTAACTATTACCTTGAAGCCAGCGACAATAAGCCGCCGTTAGGAAACAAGTCACGCACAGGAACGTTGAAGTTTCGAATCGAATCGCCCACGACGCCAGCCAAGGTTCAGGAGCGACTGAAACAGGATCGTGAACTGCAGGATCAACAGTTCCCAGAGCAAACCGATCCACAAACTGATCCACAAACAGCACAGGGCACGCCGCAGGAAGCTCCAACAGAAACCGATGGAGCCGATCCAGAAATGCAGCCGCAGGACGACACTACGTCTGGCGGACAGCCGGACCAAGACAATCCATCGCAAGGCGCTGGCAGCTCATCCAGCGATCCGGCAATGCAGCAAGATGGCGCGACGGAAGTCGGCGAAGAATCCCCGGCTGGAGCGGGCGAGAACGGTGCTGGAGAACAACAAACAGAAAATGGCACGCCGCAGAAATCTGGTTCTGGTTCGGAAGCTGGCGGTGGCGAGTCGCAGTCTCGCGAGCGGCAGCAGAGTCCAGCAACAGATGACGAAGCCCTGCAACAGATGCTGGAAAAGTTCCGGGATCAGGGCGAGACAACTGGCCAGAGTGCCGACAGCGAAAACGCGAACAACAATCAGCCAAACACTGATCCGTCTCAAAACGACCCGACGCCCGCACAACAGGCGGCAGATCGGCCATCGCCCGATATGAGTGGCAGTCCGAACACAGATCCGAAGGCGAACGGGCAGTCGAAAGATGAATCGACCAATCCCGATGGAATGAACGTCGGCGCTGAACAACAACCCGGTGGAGAACAGCAACCCGGTGGAGAACAACAACCCGGTGGCGAACAACAACCCGGCGGTGAACAGCAGCCCGGCGGCGGTCAGCAACAAGGTGGTGGTCAGCAACAAGGTGGTGGTCAGCAACAAGGTGGTGGTCAGCAACAAGGTGGCGGACAGGAACAAGGTGG
>JBDNHJ010000091.1:0-23962 GCA_041688835.1 Fuerstiella sp. | reverse complement strand
TATGAGCCTTCGCAAAATCACTGCCGTCATCCTGAAATTCAGTCACCGCGAACAACAGATTGCCGTTCGCCAAAGCGACGATCGAACCTTCTGTGTATCGAGGATGTTTCTGAGTCGCGGGATACAGCAGTTCAGAAATCTCTTCCGCAGGATCGCGTGGCGGCGGGCCTGCCAGCATCAGCAACGACTGCGCCGCGCGGTAGGCGGCATCGGGATGTTCATCGTCCAGCATTTCGGTCAGCGAATCAGCAACACTCAATGCACGCGCGTCACCGGCGAATGTTGCGGCGTACGTGCGCACGGCCGCATCAGCGTCTTTTAGATTGGCTGCCAATGCCGTTAACCCGTCGTCATCACCAGGTGCGGCCAGCGAATGATTGACATAGGCCTTCAACAGCTTGTCTTCGCAGCGCGGCAGTTGTTTTTTTAACGCGGGGATGTCGGTCGAATTTCCGATGCGGCCCAGAATCCAGACGGCGATCCGCAGAACATCCGGATCATCGTGATTCAGTGATTCTCGCAGAAACGCCATCGCCTGCGGATTTCCGCACCGCCCCAGAGCTCCGGCGGCCATCAGTTTTTGTGTGACGTTATCGTCTTGTTGAAACGCCGCTCGCATCGCCTTGCCGTCACCGATCTCAACCACCTTGTACAGACTTTCCGCTGCATGCACGTGACCATGAGGATCTTTGCCGGTGAGAATTTTCAGCATGATCTGGGCTTTGGATTTGTCACCCGCGCGGACCAGTTCGCGGGCGATTCCGCAACGTTGTTGATCGTCTTTTTCTGTGGCCAGCTTCGGCGTCAAAAACTTGATCACTTCGTCGCCGTGACCGCCGAGCGTTAGTCCTTCGGCCGCATGAATGGCTGGCCAAAATTCTTCGCCCTGCATGCCGTCGCGAAGAATCTTTAGGCAACGTGTACGAATCTGATCGGAAAGCACAATTTTGTCCGCTTCATCGCAGTACGCGCGACTCGACAGGGCCGAGGCGACGATAAGCAACGCGGTCAATTGCAGAAGGTATTTCATGACGATTTCTTTCTGATGAATGTTGTTACCACGCGGTCCAGCCGCCATCAACAAGTAAGTTTTGACCGGTGATGTAGCTGCCAGCTCGACTTGCCAATAACAGTGCGGCACCTTTGAGTTCTACCGGCTGGCCCATTCTGCCCATGGGGCTTTTCTGTACCAGTCGTTCAACCATTGCCGCTGGTGCTTTGTCGGAAGGAAACGGACCGGGACTCAAACAGTTGACTCGAACATTATCCTTGGCCCAGTACACCGCAAGATGTCGCGTCATATGAATGATGCCGCCCTTTAATGCGTGATACTGCACAGGGCTGGCGGTGCAGATGTCTTCGTACGCGTCGGGGTACGATCCGACGACGCCGTACATCGAACCGATCATCACGATCGCCCCCGCCGCATTGCGTGATGCCACATGATCGCGAAGCTGCCTGGCCAGTAAAAAGTAGCCCGTGGCATTTTGAAGGTCTTCGGTAAAGGCTTCCGCCGTCACGTTCGTGACATCCATGGCGTGTCCCTGCTGTCCGTTATTGATCAGCACGTCCACTTGTCCAGCCGCCGCGACAGCCGCTGCAAATCCGCTGTGGATGGAATCTTCCAGCATGTGATTCAGTTCCACACCGAAGTGTGGCCCATCGCCAGGCAGCGTTTCCGCGACAGCTTGTGCTCGCGAAAGATCTCGACTGCCAGCGACCACCGTCGCCCCCGCTTCTGCAAAAGCGCGCGCCATTGACTGCCCCAAGAACCCTGTGGCTCCGGTGATGAGCACCGTCTGGCCGGTCATGTCAAAAAGTTGTTGGATCGTGGGTTCGTTCATAGGATTTCCCAAGCACCGGATTTCACGGACTGCAGTGCCGACATGTTAACACGCAACGTCTGCAAAGCTTCGTCCAGTGAACAGACGGGACCAACTTTGTGATCCAGTTGGTCGAGAAATAGATTCGCCTGACGAATAAACAGATCGTCGCGTTCGATCGGAAACTGTTCTTCGACAACCCAGTCGGCACCCGGTTCCCCACAGGACAGCCAGCGGTTGTTGTGAAACTCAAATCGAACCGTGCCGTTTTCGCAGATGACGGTCCACGTCGATTCATTGGGCGCCTGGTGCTGATTCAAGCTGAACGATCCTAACACAGGCATCGTCTTTGCGCCAGAGTTCTTCGTGTCTGCGTGGGCGTGTCGCGTGAGTAAATGCACAGTGTCTTCGACATCGACGCCGTCGAGGACACAATGTTCCGCATCAGCCACCAGCTTCGTGACCGGCCCGACGATCCATTCTGCGGCATTGACACTATGAGTCAGAGCATCCTGAATGGCGCCGCCGCCGGTTTCGTGTTTGGTGTAGTAGGTTTCTCGATAGGCGGGTCGATAATGCGGAAAGAACTGACCGCCTGTGTACGTGATTTGCACGGGGCGACCGAATCGTTGCTGCTGCACGCAGTCTCGCAGTGCCTGCAGCCCCGGATGTTGCCGCAGCACGTACGCGACAGAAACGGGAAGCTGGCGGCTGGCGACTTCGGCGATGAGTTCGCTTGTTCCCTGCAGCGAAATACTCAACGGTTTTTCAATCAGAATGCCACACTCCTGAGCCGCCAGCTTCATCGCCATGGCCACATGCAGATGAGCGGGTGTGCAAATCACAGCGGCGTCGAATTCGGAATTGGCCATCGCTTCATCGATTGAACCAAACGCCTGCTGCAGTTGGTAACGTTTCGCGACTGTCGTACGAAGGTCGTCGCTAATTTCGCACAATGCAACGTCGGCGCGGCCGGAGCTCTGGAAACAGCGGACGTGTCGTTCTCCAATCGATCCACCGCCAATAACAAGAATCTGTTTCATGTAACTTGGTTCATTCGCTAAAAACTCTGGCTGGCGAAATGTCACTGAGGACCATTCGGAAAACTAATGTCAGATCTCTCGCGCCGTCTATTCTGCCGAAAGGCGGCGCGTCAGCCAAACGACGTGCAAAAATATCTTGCGAACGGGTTCGCTCATGGATTTCGGCATTCCGTGTTGGGTCGCCGGGGCTGGACCGAACGAAGTGAAGGAATTATCAACCGGCGAGCCGGCCCCAAGGTTTCGCTCACACCTCGTTCCAACCCCGGCCATTCTTCCGGCTTTCACTACCATCCATTTGCGCACCCCCCCTCGCGAACAAATCATCATGTCGCTGAATCGCTCAACGGCACCTCCATCACGACGCCCACAGAATCGCCGGCGCGAACGCGCGGAAATGTGCGGAGCAGCAGCACGATTCCGGTGTGATCGCTGTCAACCACGTGAACGGAGTTGTCGCTGAGGCCAACGACCGTTCCTAACGGCGATCCTTTGACGACATGCTGGCCCAGTTCGACAGCCGCTTCAAAGTATCCATCCACGGCAGACGGATGGCAAACCTGCAAGTGACCGGAGTCCGAGCGTGAATCTTCCACCGTATGTCTGATGCGGCATTCCGGTGTGACCACGTTGATCATTTCCAGCATCGCCATCACATTCAGGCAGCCCTGAACATACGCAGCCACGCCGTCGCTTGAACACACCGCCGCTCCTCCGTATTCGCAATAAATGGCGGGAACATCAGCGTCTCGCGCAACGGACAACGACCGACCTTCGAGATTCGGTGACGTTCCCCAGACGACCGGAAGGTTGAAGGCCTTCGCCATGTGGCGTTGCTCATTCAGGACTTCGACGTTCGCATGAAGCACGTATCCGGCCAAGGGAAAAATAGCGAACTCTGTACCACCGGTGTGCAGGTCGATGTAGTAATCAGCATCTCGAATCAATTCACTGAGCGCTGCGGCGGTCTGTTCTGTGATTGAACCATCAGAACGACCAGGGCACGTGCGGGCCAGATCCAGTTCATCGGATGCGCACCGCCTGCCGCGTAAAAACGCTTCTTCATTCACGCATGGAACCAGAGTGACTCGTCCCCTGTGGATCGTTTCACCGATCGCGGCCCGCAACTTTCGAATCGCCGCGATCGGCTCAAACTCGTCTCCGTGTACGCCGCCGGTAATCAACAGATGCGGGCCGGGGGTTGGTCCGGTGATGACTTGAGATTGCAACTGCTCCGCCATCAATCCGCATCTTTCAACGGTGCCAGTTTTTCTGGCAGGCAGTGAGCGTGCAAAAACAGTCCGTCAACTGGCAGCACCGTGCCGGTGATATAGTCGGCGTCGGAACTGGAAAGAAAGGCGGCCGCTTTGCCAATATCTGCAGGTAGCCCCAGTCTCTTCCAGGGCAGTTTCTGACCTTCCGATTCGATCGTCTGAGCACTGAAGGCGACGTGTTCTCCGGGCGTATCGATCCAGCCCGGTTCGATCACGTTGACGTTAATCCGATGCCTCGCAAGCTCCACCGCAATCGAACGTGCCATATGATTCAGCCCCGCTTTCGCCGCGCCATAGGCAAAGCAAAGTGCCATGGGCATTTCTGCCTGAACGCTGGAGATGAACACGATTTTTCCGGCCACGTGTTGCTGCACCATATGCCGTGCCACCAGTTGGCTCATGTGATAACCACTGGTCAGCGTGCCATTGATCGTGGCCTCAAACAGCTCCGGTGGATAATCCAAAAACGCCCCGCGACGACTAAAGGCGGGGTTGCTGACCAGAATATCGATCTGCGGAACGACGCGCAACGCCTCGGCGACAAGTTGTTCGCATCCGGCTCGTGAAAATACGTCGGATTCGATGACGTGGCACTGCCGACCGAGTTCCCGAATTTCTTGTGCGGTCGTCTGCAGATCCGGGCTATCGAGGCGATCGTTTAAGACGATATCGGCACCGTTTCGCGCGAGTTCGATCGCGCAGCCTTTGCCGATGCCTCGACCAGCACCGGTCACAATTGCTGTCTTGCCTGCAAGTTTCATAAGACGTTTTCTGCGCACATGAGTCAGAAGGAATCAGATCTGGTTGCCGGTGGTATCGCTTAAACGGTATTGACGATTGGTTGGAAATTGAATCCGTTCGAGGCCATCTTTCGTTGACCGCAAGACGGTTCATTGCCATTGGATTTTCGCAATGTGAATGCTGTTGTCAGCGCCGTGTTTGTTGTCGACGGGCATCACGTGATTCGGTCCCCACGTCTGCATCCACTCCGTCACCACCACCCAGGTTTCGTTGGATGTGATCTTGGCAACGCCGAAGTTGCCCAGCCGAGCACCTCGTTCCGGGACGAGCACCTGTTCAGTGCTTTGAATGATGTGAAGTTTGTCAGGGTCCACTTCTGCGATAAACAGCGGAGCGCGATGACGGAAGACATGATCGTTGTCGGCACCTTTCCGCGTGTAGACCAGATAGAGTTTCTCATCATGAGTCACCCAGTGCTGCTGGGTGTTGTAGTTGCCGAGATCACTGCCGTCGTCGAACGTCCAGCGTCGAGGTTCGTCGAACATCAAACCGTCGGCGCTACTGGTAATGTAACCGTGGTCGTCGTTGCGAAGCGTGAGAAAGAACCGATCACCGGACTTTGTGATGGACGGTTCGTAGAGGCCGCGTTTGACGTCAATCGTCAATTCCGTTCCGTGTTCGAGGTACGTAAGTTCGTTGCCATCAAATTTGCAGCGGCAAACCGTCACGCCGTACTGAGCTTTCTGCGGTTCCTTAAAATAGACGGGCAGCAGAATGTCGCCGTTCGGTAGATCGAAACGTTGCACGCTTCCCGCTCCGCAGTTTTCAAATCTAACCTCGTCGGGCATCTTCAGGTTTCGGGGCTGGCTCCATTGATGTGTGGCCGGATCGTACACGGACCACGCCGTGTGCCGCGGCCGCACCTTCATGACTTTGTTGTCCTGATATCGAACCGTTTGTCCCGTGCCCAGCAGTTTGCCCGTGGCCCCATGCCACGCTGGCGTAAAGTCACAGATCGTTTCTTCCTGCCGTTCCGTAATTCGCTGACGCTCGAAAGTCGCCTGCGGCATCAACGGCGACCAAGACTTGCCGAGATCACGGCTGAAGGTCGAATTCAGGGCATAGAACACATCCGACCCGGTAATCATCAGCGGCTGCGTCGTGACAACGACGTCAGGAGACGACTGGTTGTCCGGCGGCGGAAGGATTCCGGCTCGAGCGTGAACCCAACACTTCAGCCCGTCGTAACCACGCGTCAGCACTGTGCGTTCAATTGTGAACGGAGCAGCCGGATTCGCGTTCCCCGATTTCACCACGGTTGGCAACTGCAGATCAGCAACGCCGAAAGCGACGAACAGAATTCGGTCGTAGCTTTTTTGGCCTTTGAGTCCCGCTTCAAACAGCACTCCAAACCGTTCCGGTTTCAATCCAACCATGTCGCTGTAAGCCGCCGGTCCCTCGTGAATAAGCGGGCCATCGTGCCACGTGGCGGTTTCATCGATTGAATACCGCAGCCGCAGATCACTGCGTCCTTTTCCTGACGGACCACTTTCGTCGGGGCCAGAGAACAGGATCAAATTCTGCGTGTCGCCTGCGGTTGTCGATGCGGCGCGAAACAGTGCGCACTGAACAACCGGTGTATCAAACGGGGCCGGTTCTGGCGAAAACCATTTGTAGGGCGCAGTGCGAGCCGCGTCGAAGGATTCGCCGCCGTCACTGCTGTAGGCTCCTCCGCGAGTTCCCGTGGCCTTGCCATTTTGATCGCGCGTATTGAAATACAACCGTCCGTCGTTGAGTTCGATGACCGTGGTTTCGTTGGCCTTCAGATCGTCTTCGTAGGTGTCGTCGATGGCTCCAAGCCGCCACGTCTTGCCGTGGTCGTCGCTGAGAATCGCCTGAGCGCCTTCGGCTCCACGATCCGCGCCGTCGTCACCGAGTCGGTGATCAGCGGGAATAACCAGGCGACCACGATCTTTGCCATGTTGCAGTTGAATGGAATGGACGGGGCCGGTTGCATACCAACCCCATGGTTCGAGTTTCACGTCCTGAGTGATCTCACGCCGCGGTGTCCACGTTTTTCCGTGATCGTCGCTGGAGGTCACAAAAACACGGTCATTTTCCAGAGTGAACGGCAGCCAGATCCGTCCGGGATGCTCAGGGTCTAACAGGTCGACCACCGGTGCCGGATTTCCCACCGTGATGGGCGGCGCGTCTTTGGGAAACAGCGACCGGAAGTCGTTATGATCCTGAACCACCTGCAGCTTCTGCCAGGTTTTTCCATCATCGGTTGATCGTTTGGAAACCAGATCGATTTGGCTGGCGTCGCCACCGGTCCTTGCTTCGCAGAAGGCCAGTAGGTCTCCATTGGCCGCTTTAATAATGGCCGGAATGCGAAACACTTTGTAACCGTCGGTCCCGTTCTGAAAAACAGTGATGGCGTGGAATTCATCGGCCGCAGCGAAAGACGCACAGGCAAAGATCAATGATGCAAAGATCGCGGTGGTCCGGAGTTTGAAGTTCATTGTTTCTCGTTCCTTGTTCAGTGGAAACAGGTTATCCGCGCCATCGGTCAGCGCCATCGGTCAGCGCCATCAGTCAGCGAAGTAGATTGTCGCCGGGTGCAGGTTTGAGTCGGACGTAAGCGGCAGCAGATTGTCCCGATGCGAGTTCCCTGACTTGAATTTCCCAGACACCGATTCGATCGTTGGCCGCAAAATCGTATTCAATCGCCAGTTGTCCGTCGGTGGCTGCATAGTACCCAGTGAATTCAGATTCGACGCCTTCGGGATCAACGATTTTTACATCAACAGGAACAACGGCATTGATCGGCTGGCTGCCGTCCGTGACCGCCATTGCAATCGTGATGGATTGTGTCGCATCTACGCTTTTAGGTGCGTCGATTGTGACTTCGCGAATCGGGCGTTCTGTAATCATCAGAATTTGACCTGCGCACGGTCCCAGTCGCACAGGGATCGACATTGTGTCGTCATGTATATCGACTGGTAGCGAGCGACTATTTGTTAGGTCATAAGCGTAGCCCGATCGTTTGTTGATTTTGATTGTGGTTTCGGACGGCAGCCCGTCTTCCATCACCAATCCGTAGCCGCCGACATAGGTTCCGAATTCACGCCGATCATTCACGGCGAATACGTAGTCGGTGGTGTCGAATTTTCGTCTTCGAGTCACGACGTCCGGGTTGGCAGAATCAACGGCGCGCGCGTATCGCGGGTCAAGCCAAGCGCGCAGGGCTTTCGCCGATTGGTGTAGCGCTTCGCGATCTTTATCGGCTTGTTTGCTTCGCGATAAGCGAGGAACCACGAAGTCCGGTTGAATCGCCGGACAAACTTCGGCGTCTCCCACAACCAGACCGCCAGATTTCTGAAACGCCTGAATTGTGTCCACGGCAGATTCTGTCAACACGTCGCAGTCCGCCATGACAAGTACTTTGGCTCCCTTGAGCCCGCCCGCCAGCAGTGATTCTTCGTACAAAACGCGGGGCTGCAGTTGCGCGTACATCAAAACGTGATACATGTCGCCCGCCCAAGTGTGGTTCCAGCCATAAGTTCCCCGCCGCGCGAACATCTGCGAGGTGAAGCTTTCCAAAAAAACGACATCCGATTCCGCATCGGGAACCTGCAGAAGTGTGGGCCCCAACGGTTCGACCACGTCGTGGATCAGTCGTTGCAATTCCTGCTGCGTATTCGAATTGGTGTAGCGGTAGGCTCCGGGAGATTCCGTTTCCACCAGCGACTGCCAACCGTGATACATGATCCCCTTGATCGGTCGCGCGATCTTCCACCAGAAGGCTTCTCGCAGGTGCATGGGCGCGATGGTGATATAGTCGGCATCGGGATCCTGATCGACCCACGGCGACGTATCCGCGTCGGGCGAAGATTTTTTGGGGGCTGTCTGAGAACGATACCAGATCAGTTGTGTCATCTTCATCACATCCTGATCGAAACCGTTGGCGCGCGACATCTCGAAGAGTTCATCCGTGCAGAGTCCAATGCGAATCGGATCGGGATAGCTGTAGGTCCAGTGTGCCAGCACGTCGGCTTTTCCGCCGCTACCGCCGATACTGGGAACCCGCACTGCCGGATCGTGAAACGACCAGAAGTTGTCATGAGAAACATTTGCGAGAAGTCCTTCGTGGAGCTTCGTGTTCAAGGTGTTCCAGCCGTCTCCGGTTTTCCAAAACCATTGCAGGTATTGCAGAATCGGATGGTCGTCTGCGATGACGCGATTCGCGGGAAAATCCGCCAGCTTCTGCCATTGCACGCCATTCTTGATGGTGACTTCAGGCGGCGGTTCGTTTCCGGTGGCTGCGCGATAGGCTTCGACTTCCACAGGATGAAACGAGACCTGAGACTCACCGCGTACTTCTGTGTGCAGCAGCGCGGAACCGAATGCCGGATGATCGCCGTAAGTTCGGCCCATTGCCGCACCGGTGTTAAAACAGAAGTCCTGCACCTCCGGAAAAACTCCACTGATATCTTCGCGCCCGTAATGCTGGCCCTGCCGATCGATCCGCAAAAAGGGCTTACCGGCTTCCGCAGTTCTCAACCACCGCCCGGGAGACAACGATGCCACAATTTTCACATCGTGCTCCAACGCCGCATTCAACATTTCTCGACTGGCACGAATATCCTCGACCGACGCGGGCAGCGCAGCGGCACCATCGTCCCAGACTTTCTGAAAATCGCACCGCAGACCAAGACAGTGCGTAAATCCAATTTTTTGCAGACGGGGAATTTCCTTGATCACTCCGTCAACCCCGCCGATTCCCCACATCACAACCGGCATTCGTTGTGGCAACGGTCGTGGCACGATGACGAAGGGGATTTTTGTGACCGCACGATAGCCGGCATCGCCTCCGCCCCATTCGGGGAGTTCAACGGTGAATTCCGCGAAGTATTCGCCGGGCTTGAGTGAAGTGTCGAGGCGAATGCTGACGGGGTGAGTGGCTTCCTTCGCAAGGTTCGGAACCGACAATTGTTGTGTCGACCCATCCGGCAACCGCGCCGTGACGATGGCTCCATCGAGTTCCGCGCCTGTTTGATTTCGGAATTGCGCAGCCAGAGTCGCGTCTTTCGACATGCGTACATAAACGAAGCGTTGAACGTCAGGAACAAAGTGTACCGGACGAAACTCACGAATTCCTTGCGTGATGCGAACTTCATCGATGAAGCCCGGAAAGCCGCGATACAGAGAACCAATGCGGTCACCGATGGACAACGGACGGACGGACACGGCCATTGGTCCCGCGGTGGCGTCGGTCGTTTGTCCCTGAAATTCTCCGTTCACAAAAAATGCGGCGGTACCACGGGCGTCATACGTGAATGCCACATGTTGCCACGTGCCCGCTTCGAATGGAAACGGATTGGAATACCAGTTGTTCGATTCCGATCCTGTTCCGATCTGCAGAGACAGTCGCCGCGTTCCATTGGAATTGCCATTGGTCAGTGACAGCATAAATCCGGTGTGGTTTCCGGGAACGTATTTCGTGTCCAGCAACACGGGTGCCATCGTGAGCGGGAATTCGTCGAGCCCTTTTCCACGAATCCACATTTCCGCCGTGAAGGGACCGCCGGCAGACAGCAGGGCCGACTGCGCGATATGCAGACCGTGGCTTTCATCGACAACGGGATAACCGGCCGAACTTTCCAAGCAACTGCCGAATCGCCCGTCACTGTTTTGCACGGCTCCGCGTCGCGTTGACTTGTGACCGTGAGCAGAAGAATCGAGACCGAACGTCGCTTCATCGCCATCGAATTTCCACAGGCCGAGTACGTCTGGCCCGGAAGCGTCGCTGGCGGAATAAGGTTCCCACCACCGCACCGCCGAATTTTGGGCTTCCACAGACGAGACAATTGCCACGCACGCAACGATGCAGATAAGAAATGTTCGGCGAAACATAAGACGACGCTTTGAAAAGGAGTTGTTATCGAATCGCTGATGAGATGCATGAGAAATCATCAGCCGACAGGCGTTCGCGGCGAACTTTCGCCTCGCATATTGCAGCATAGCGGTTATAATACAAGTCCCGCCCCATAGAAATCCCACCAGCATGTCTTCCATCAAACTCACATTCGCAACCGTTGCGGCGCTCGCTCTGCAGACGCTTGCCAGCTGTCCGGCTGCTGAAACGCACTTCCGCAAGAACGTGGTCCCATTCTTGGAGACTCATTGCGTCGCGTGCCACAATGTCGACGACGCGGAAGGCTCTGTGGCGCTTGACGGCTTTGGTGATTCTGCGGATGTGCAAAATCAGTTTGAGTTATGGGAGAAGGTCATTCGATTGGTCAAGGATCATCAGATGCCTCCGGCAGACGAACACCAGCCTTCCGTCGAAGAGATTCAACAGCTAACCACAGCGCTGAATACAGAACTGACGAACTTTGATTGCCTTGCAGAACAGCAGCCCGGTCGCGTAACGCTCCGCAGACTGAATCGCACTGAGTACAACAACACGGTTCGCGATTTAACGGGACTCGACATCACACCCGCAGTCGATTTTCCTGCGGACGATGTGGGCGAAGGGTTCGACAACATTGGTGATGTGCTGACGGTTTCGCCGGTTTTGCTGGAAAAATATCTGACCACCGCAGAAGCGATTGCTGCCCAAGTGATGGCGTCTGATACGACCAGCCAGCGGGTGTTTCCGCACCAACCGAAGTCCGAAGAGGAGATGGTCGAGACGGCTCGGCGGAACGTTGAAGAATTCGCGTCGAAAGCCTTTCGACGTCCGACTTCCGACGACGAAAAACGGCGATTGTTTGATCTGATGAAATTCGCTTGGGACAACAACGCTCCACCACAGCAGATTATGGAAACGGTGATTGCCACCGTGCTGACGAATCCGCATTTTTTGTTTCGCGTTGAGACCGGCAGGAAACCTCAAGGCGAAGTCAAGGGCGACAGCAGCGAACATATACTGGAACTCACCGATTACGAATTGGCGTCGCGGCTGTCGTATTTTCTGTGGAGCACCATGCCGGATGCAGAACTGCTGCAGCTGGCCGACAAAGGCCAACTTACGAATCAAGACACCCTGCAGCAACAAGCCAAGCGCATGTTGGCTGACCCGCGGGCTGAGGCGTTGGTAAAGAACTTTGCCGGGCAATGGCTGCAATTGCGAGATATTCCACGATTGACGCCGGATCGTCAGGCGTTTCCCGACTTCGACGATGAGCTACAGGCTGCGATGCATCGCGAAACCGAAATGTTTGTCGGCACGATCATTCGAGAAGATCGCAGCGTGCTGGACGTCCTGAATGCGGATTACACATTCGTCAACGAACGTCTGGCCCGGCACTATGGGATTCCAGACATCAATGGCAAAGAATTTCGCGAAGTGGCCCTCACAGGACAGCGTCGGGGAATTCTAACCCACGCCAGCATCTTAATGCTCACATCCAATCCTAGCCGAACATCACCGGTGAAACGTGGCAAATGGATTCTGGAAAACATTCTCGCAGAACCACCTCCGCCGCCACCGCCGAATGTCCCTGAACTGGAAGAAGGCACGGAAACTCTCGGAACGCTGCGAGAGCAACTGGAACAACATCGTTCTAATCCCGCCTGTGCGGCCTGTCATTTGAAGATGGATGCGTTGGGCTTCGCGATGGAAAACTTTGACGCTGTCGGAGCTTGGCGAGACAAAGACGGTCGCTTTGATATTGACGCTTCGGCGGAACTGCCGGGTGGCAAAAAGTTCACCGGGGCCACGGAAATGCTACAGATTCTGGTCGATGAAAAGAAAACAGCGTTCTGCCGATGCCTCGCAGGTAAACTCCTGACATACGCACTTGGGCGAGGTCTAATCGCTCACGATCGTTGTGTGGTTAGCGACGCGGTGCAGCAACTTGAAGACAACGAGTATCGTTTTAGTGCGCTGGTGATGTCGATTGTGGTGAGTGATCCGTTTGTTCTGATGGAAGTCGGCCAGTAGTGCATTGCGGATGTTCGATCGTGAAAATCGTTGAGCGAAGAAACCAACAACCCTGAAAAGGAAGTTCAATCATGAATCAATCAGTTCAACACAGTGGCCGTGGATTTTCTCGCCGCAATGCTTTGCGTGGCCTTGGGCTGTCGCTGACTTTGCCATGGTTCGAATCGTTGGCTACCGCGAATACAGCCGCTGCGGCAGTCGTGCCGCCGAGTCGCATGGCGTATATTTTTGTGCCGAATGGCGTGTATCTGCCCAGCTGGACTCCAGAAACGGAAGGCTTCGGCTTCGATCTTCCCTACACCCTGAAACCATTGCAGCCGGTACAAGACGACCTGCTGGTGATCAGCGGATTGACTCACGACAAAGGCCGCGCCAACGGCGATGGTCCCGGAGATCACGCGCGGAGTGCCAGTGTGTTTCTGACGGGCGCTCAGCCGCGGAAGACATCGGGAGCCGACATTCGGTCTGGCGTGTCCGTCGATCAAGTGGCCGCGCAATTGGCGGGCCGTGCCACGCGATTTTCGTCTTTGCAATTGGGCTGCGAAGCCGGACGGGGGGCAGGCAGTTGCGATTCGGGCTACAGCTGTGCGTACTCCAACAGTATTTCGTGGTCTTCTGAAGCGACACCACTGGGAAAAGAAGTGAATCCCCGATCCACTTTCGAACGCTTGTTTGCCAACGGCCAGTCTCAAGAAATGGACAAGAGCCAAGCATTGCGATTAAAGCTTCGCAAAAGCGTACTCGATTTTGTGTCAGACGATGCAAATCGTTTGCAGAAGAAGCTGGGGCACAGCGATCAGCAAAAGCTGGATCAGTACCTGACGGGCGTGCGTGAAATTGAGCGGCGGATGGAACCTGATCGACAACACGTCGCCATGGACACCGAAGTCGATTATCCGATTCCGGCGGGCATCCCGAAAAACTATGGCGATCACGTTCGCTTAATGTGCGACATGCTGGTGCTGGCGTTTCAGACGGACAGCACGCGAATTTCGACGATGATGTTTGCAGATGCGGGCAGTAATCGCAGCTACAAACAAATCAACATCAACGATGGGCATCACGAACTATCCCATCATCGTGGAGACGCGAAAAAGACGGCCAAGATTCGCGACATCAATCGTTTTCATATCGAACAGCTCAGCTACTTGCTGCAAAAAATGAAAGCGACTCCGGATGGCGATGGGAACCTGCTAGATCATTCCACGATCTGTTACGGCAGCGGCATCAGCGATGGCGATCGTCACAACAACGAAAACCTGCCCGTGTTGCTGGCTGGCGGTGGCAATGGCATGATCGAAACAGGCCGACACTTGCGAGTTGCTGAAGAAACGCCGATGTGTAATCTGTTTATGTCGATGCTGGACAACTTTGGCACACCAGTTGACTTCATCGGTGACAGCACGGGCAAACTGCCAAGCCTTGCACTCTAAACGCGATTCGAAACGGATGCGTCC
Source organism: Fuerstiella sp. (assembly GCA_041688835.1). GTDB lineage: Bacteria > Planctomycetota > Planctomycetia > Planctomycetales > Planctomycetaceae > Fuerstiella. Next base: position 9,676 of record JBDNHJ010000091.1, on the reverse strand, counting down.
CATGTCGAAATCTGTGCTGACCAGCCTGCTGTGTTTTCTGCCACTGTTGGCAGCCGCAGACGATCCATCGGCTGTTGATCTTGCCAAGCTGGCGGGTGATCTAAAATCGAGTGAACTGAACGTTCGCCGAGACGCCGCTTATGCTTTGTCGGCGGTCGGGCCGACCGCAGTTGAGGCACTGCCAGAACTAATTGGCGTGCTTCAGGATCGCGATCGCCAAGTGTGGACGCAAGCCGTCACCGCCATCGCGCGGATCGGATCGGAAGCCGTTTCAGCCGCGCCGGCGCTGATTGAAAATCTCAACGATCGAGACGAGCAGGTTCAATTTCGGGCGCGCTGGGCGTTAGCCAAAATTGGGCCGGCCGCAATTCCGGCATTGCAAGCGGCGCTGCAGAATCAAGATGCAAAACGTCGTCTCGGTGCGGTGCAGGCGTTGGCGCTGATCGGGCCGGACGCTGAATCGATCGTTCCTGAAATCGCCACGCTCATGAACGATGCTTCGCCGGAATTCGCCAGCGAAGTTGCCTCATCGCTGAGCGGTTTCGGAGCGACGGCTGTCCCCGTGCTACAGAAGTGTTTGACCCATCAACATTCGTCCGTCAGAGCGTCTGCTGCGCGTGGTTTGACCGAGTTCGGGCCGTTTGATTCGGAGACTCAGAAATCGCTGGTGAACATGCTGCAGGACGACGAAGTGGATGTTCGCGCCGCAGTGCTGCAACCGCTGTTGAAGTCTGGATTGCCGGGCGATCAAGTGATCGATCTGGTGTTGCGAGCTTTAACCGACGACAGTGACACCGTTCGCGCGGCTGCGATTCTTGCGATAAAAAGTTTAGGCCACGACGATGAACGTGTCGTCAGTGGATTGTTGGGCATGCTGAACGGCAGCGACAGTGCCCAACGTTCAGCCGGAGCACTCGGGTTAGGCCTGCTGGGCAGCGCTGCCATCGCTTCACTGCCGGATTTAATCCAAGCACTCAAACGCGATTCAGACACAGAAGCGGCCGTGACGATCAAAGCCATTAGTCGTATGGGATCTGCCGCCGTGACGCCGCTGTTGACGGCAGCCGCAGACGTCGACCAATCGCGCGACAGAATTTCCGCCGCTCTGGCAGCCATCGGCCCGGATGCGACCACAGGTTTAACGTCGTCGTTGAGCGACAAGTCTGTCAGTATTCGAGTCGCCGCTGCTTCGGCACTCGGCAGCATGGACCGTGTTCCAGCGCAAACGCTGCCCGCGCTGGCCGTGTGTTTGCAGGACGAATCCGCCGAGGTTCGTCGGTCGGCCGCGTCATCGATTGGACGCAGCGGCACGGCGAACGAGGAAATCGTGGCCGCACTGTTGGCTGTCGCTGCGGATTCAGATCCAGAAGTCCGTGCGGCTGTGTTGTTGGCTGCGGCATCTGTGAAAATGAAGCCGGAACAATCTCTAAAACTGTTAGTGGATGGCACGCGGGACGAAAGTCCGGCCGTCCGGGAATCCGCCATGGCGGGTTTGGCCAGCTTGGGGGATGCGTCTGAATCAGCATTGCCTTCAATCGTGCAGGCATTGCAGGATTCATCGCCCGTGGTTCGTCGTAATGCTGCGGCGGCGGTCGCGTCTTTGGGGGAAAAAGCGTCCGGCGCGATGTCCGATTTGGTGCCACTGCTGAATGATCAGGACGACGAAATCCGTGCTGCTGCCGTTGGTGCGATCGGCGCGATTTCCGCAGGTCAAGTTCAGGACGACGAAATCGCCCGCGCTGTGGCGGCACTGCTGCAGGATTCTTCTGACGATGTGGTACAAGCTGCTCTAATCGCCGCTCGAACGCTGAAGCAGATGCCACCGGATGCGCTGGAACGTGTGACTGAGCTGTTAAAGCACGAACGCAGCGACATTCGTTCTGCGGCGGTCAAATGTTTTGTGCAGTTGCAACAGGACAAGACGCAGGCGGTGCCTGTGCTGATTGACGTTCTGCACGACGACGACTGGACGGTGCGTCGCGACGCGATGGCCGCACTGGGAAGCATGGGAGCCGCAGCTCAACCGGCGATTCCGAAACTGTTCCAGCTGATGTCGTCAGATGAAGACACCGATTCCGCTCGGGGAGCTGTCAAGGAAATCGACACGGCCGGCCCGGATGCCATTCCGGTGTTGAAAGATGGATTGAACTCTGCGGATCGCCGCCTGCAATTCTATGCGGTGTTTCTGCTGGGGAAGGTCGGGCCGCCAGCGGCGGATCTTGTGCCAGAAATGAAAAAGCTACAGAACAATTCTGACAGCGACCGCTTTAAAGAAGCAGTACAGAAGTCGATTGAACAGATCGAAGCTGCGAAGGCTGAGTAGGACCGGGCTGGGCCGTTAGAAAGCTGTATTGACCAAGTTGCTTGGGGAGCTTTCTGGCGGAGTTTTGGTTCCGCAATCTGTGGCATCAGGATGGCAGACGCTGGCGCAGCCTGCTTGTGCGGGGTAGCCATCGGAAACCGGGCTGGAACTTGCCAGTCACGGCCAACGTTGTTTGTGAGAAGAACCTGTCAGAGCGGTTTCCGGTCGCCAAGGCGTTTCGGCAAAAAGATGTAGGGCAGAAAGATGGAGCACGGGATTTTTTTGCCCACCATCTTTTTGCCAAGGACAAATCAAGTGGCATCCGTCCAGAACCTACGGATGTGCTACCCGAATGCGGCGGAACAAAACTTGCGCACATCCTGTGTGCTGTTGGCAACACGGTTTTAACAGCCCGAGACTAACGTTCTGCGGCGGTACCAGCTTATTGCAGCACTGCGGTCACCCAGCCATCACTCATCTGAAAGCGAGTCGCTCGGAGTCTCAGTTTTGTGCCATCGCCCATGTCAACTTCTGTGTTCGCGTCCACTTCGATCAACGGCTCTTTGAAGGTCTTATCCAGCAGTTCTTTGGCAATGCTACGGGCTTGGATAATGTTTCGTAGTGAAGAAGTTCCTTCGATCGCTCTGGGCTTGATAGACAAGATCCCCTTGGTGTCTGTCGCGGGCGGAATCAGAACCAATTCGCCGTCGCGGAGTTCCATGCCCACAGGAATCTCAAAGCTGTGTCGCGGAATTTTGCGATCGTCTTTGTCCTTTAGGTAGAAACCCGTCCGCAGCACAAACACGACTTGATCTTCTTCGAAGCGAACACGAATGCCGTCTTTTTCCGGAAAGTCAAAGTCCGTTTTGTCTTCAGCCGTCACCGCAGGATCGCGAAAACTCACATCCCTCTTGGTGAACTCTGTCAGAGCCTCTTCGATCTTTCCGATCACTTCCGAAACACTCATCCGCCCCGAAAACTCAAGGCTGTCGATAGCCGCGTTCAGGGCTGATTCGTGCATCTGAACAGAAACGCCACGGCTTGGAGCAGGTGTTTCAGGGGGAGCCGGTGCAGCCAATGCTGATGGAGAGAAGGTTCGCGAACTGACAGCCATGTGCGTCTCGCTTGACCGGGCGCTGTATTGTCCAGGTGCGATGCCTCGTCTTTCGAGGTTTGCTAACAGGTTGTTTTGGAAGTTGCTGTTCGCTTCCGCAAACTTCTGTCCAACCTCGTCCTCAAAGCGAGGCAACGCAGCATCGGCGGCCTTCTTGGCGGCAATCGCTTCGCCCTGCTGTTTTTTATTGGCCACTTCTTCCGTCGCAATGCTGCGAACAATTCCTCGCAGAATTGGGATACGATCGAATTTTGTCGATAGCCCGACCAGTTGGTTGTTGGCGTGAACGTCCATATTGGCCGCCCCGCTGGTAAATCGCTGTCCGTCGAAGTAAGTTGGCTTGACGATATTGAAAGACATATTGCCGTGCGTGTAGACAACGGCTGGTGACTTTGTGCCACGCGTGTTTGACATTGTGCGACCGTCAACAATCAGATTAAACATCGCACTATTCTGCGATGGTTTGATGTCGGCACGGACCAGTGTGTCTGTTGACTGAGTTCCTGTGACCCACGCCCCCAGAATGCATTCTGCGATAGTGCCGGATTCAGTTCGGTAGTCCGAAACGATTCGCGACAACAGTCCTTCAGAAACAACGAAATGCAGGTTATAGTTGAAGTAATCCTGCATAAACACGGGTTGAATGCTGGTGTAGATCATCGGGTGTGACCTTCGAATTTCGTCGTAGTGTCGGCGGGCGATTTCGGTGTGAGCCGTGCGGTTGCCGTTTTCGTAGTCAATCGCCGTGCGTACCAGCATGTCGTTGACCAAAGTTCGCGTGGCGGCGTCCGCATTGCTGGACTTCAGCGCCGAAATACCAGCCATCGCCAAACGAACCCGACGACCAATTTGCCGAGCGGCCGAATCCTGAGCTCGCGTGCCTCGATCAAGGCCCGATGTCAGTTGCTGCAATTCGCTGGCGGCATCGAGACGAACTTGATCATCCGCTTTTTCGTCGAACAGCTTCGCCAGCAAGGGCGTCATTTTTTCGCCGAATTCATCGCCGACCAAGCCGCCAATGTGTCCTGCGTCGATTCTGACCCGCGAAGCGGTGGGCGGGTCGTTTTCTAGCAAATCCGAAGCAGCAGGCTCTGGATCTTTTTCGTAATCCGATTCGGGTAGCGTTAGAGACTGAAACGCCGAAGCCACCGGAGCGATCGCCAAGGTGAATATCACAGCAAAACAGACACAACGCTTGGGAAGTCGCAACATTTAGATAACTCCAGGCTCAATCGACATTGGCACATCCCTGCCGTTCATTATGTAGGTATCGGCAGCAAAGCCGTCGAACTGCGAGAACTTGCGAAATTCGACCGACAAGGGCAAATTACTCTAAGATCCTCACGCATGCACGTATTCTCTGCAGACGCTAACAGCGAACACAACAGGATATTGCGGCTTATTATTCACATTGGGGAATATGGGGGCATTTTCTCATCCACAGACGCCGAATCCGCCCCTTGGCTCGCCCGAAAAACGCGGCTCAGCTGTGGATGCGGGGTAAAGCGCAGCCCGCCTCAATGATGGCGGCCTCCTGAACGGCCAACTCCGCCAACCGGGACATGACGTTTGACTCTGAGTCAAAGTGTTTGGCCAACCGAACATAGACAGCGTGATGGCGAGCCTCAGATTCATACAGGCTGCCATAAAATTCACTCAACTGATTGTCTTGCAGATGATCACGCAGCAGCACAAAACGTTCACAGCTGCGAGCTTCGATGAGGCCTGCCACCAGCAAGCGGTCAACTGCTTTGTGCGGTTCTTGACGCCGCACCAAGCTCATTAATTCGCGGCCGTAAGTTCCCGGTTTCGTTTTGAAGAATCGGATGCTTCGCTGCCTCAACAACTCCAGAACCATCTGAAAATGCTCCAGCTCCTCAGTCACGATCGACATCATCTCGGCACACAGTTCCTGATTTTCAACGTAGTCGAACATCAGGTTCATGGCCGTTGCGGCCGCTTTTTGTTCGCAGTGAGCGTGGTCAATCAGAATCTCGTTCAGATTGTCATCAACCTGCGACAGCCAGCGGTCAGAAGATGTGGAATGGAGGTGCAGCATACGACAATTGTAGCCGGAAAGATTCGGTGAACAATCGTCACCGCCCACAACCTTTGACGGTGGTCATTGGTCCCAACGGCGGCTAAAACACACCTTCCAACGAATAGACACTCAATTTTTTTACTCCGGAATGCGAACATGCAAACAGCTCCGATTACGCCCGAACAGTTTTCGCGGTCCGTTCTTGCGGTCCCTCCGTTAGCACGTGACGCTCAGCTACAGATCTGCCGCCAGAACAACGCGAAGATCATTCAGCATATTGAATCCGGTGGTGTTTCGATGCTGCTGTACGGCGGTAACGCCAATCTGTATCACACGCGTCCCAGCGAATACGGGGCACTCTTGGAGATGCTGCAGGATGTCGCTGCGGATTCAACGGCCATCATCCCATCTGCCGGCCCGGCGTACGGCACAATGCTGGATCAGGCCGATATTCTGAAGCACACGGACTACCCGACCGTCATGGTCTTGCCAACGACGGCCGTGATGACCGAACCCGGCTTGATGACAGGCTTTCGCCACTTTGTGGAAGCCATCAATCGACCGGCTGTGTTGTACATCAAGGAGGAAGGGTATATCAGCCCCGAAGGTGCTGCTGAGTTAATGGATGACGGCTTGGTTTCGTTCATTAAGTACGCCATCGTTCGCGAAGATCCTTCTGAAGATGAGTTTTTGGAACGATTGGTTGATCGCGTTGACCCCCAGAAGATCTGCAGCGGGATCGGCGAACAACCGGCCATGGTTCATCTGACAAAATTCCGGCTCAGTGGCTACACGTCGGGCTGTGTGTGCGTCAACCCCGCGTTGTCGCAGAAAATGTTGGCAGCAATCATCAACAAAGACTATGACTTGGCAGAAGACATCAGGCAGCAGTTCTTGGGTCTCGAAGATCTGCGAAATGACATGCACCCCATCCGAGTTCTGCATGACGCTGTTGAACTTTCGGACATTGCCGTCACGGGGCCGCATTTGCCACTATTGTCTGGCCTGAGTGAATCCGCGAGGGATAAAATCCGCCACGCCGCAATTGCTTTGAGGCAACTTAGCTAAGGCCACGGGCTGTTCGAATTCTTCCGTCCCGGCGGGCAACGCCGTTAAGGATTGTGGGCCGCAAAAACATCGAGCGCTGAAAAGATGAGAACGCGATTCAGGCCTAGAAGGCCGACACAGCCTCTGCCGGTGGCGTGAGCCACCGGAAGGCCCTGCACCATGCCAAAAAGGCCCGGAGGGGCGACTGAAATGCACGAAACATTCATTGCTGTGTCGGCCCCTTCGGGCCTTTCCGCGACTCTTAGGAATCACCGGGGCCTGATGGCCCCGGCAGAGGCTGTGTCAGCCCCTTCGGGCTTGAGTCGCAGATGGCAATTTATATTTCCCCAATATCTTCCCTTGCGAAAATCCTTAACGGCGTTGCCCGGCGGGTGGCTGATGCTAGCGCAGCCTGCTTGTGTGGCGTAGCCATCGGAAACCGTTCTGGAACGAGCAAGCCACGGCAAATGTCGTTTGTCAAAAGAACCCGCGAGAGCGGTTTCCGATCGCTAAAGCGACACCGCTAGCCTGAACGGCAAGCGCTGCCACCCCAGTGACGGGGGTCAAAACTTGCGCATACCCAATTCCGTGTCAACACCACGTTTCTAACAGCTCGCTTGCTGTCGACGTCCGGGGCTGACGCCCTGCGCGTAATAGCGCAAGGAATTATTGGCCACGTCCCCACGACACACCAGCATCGTCCTGCTGCGATTAGGCACCGTTCTGCCGTTGAAGCACGAACACGGTGTCACCCATTTCGTCAGAAAACACCTGAGGCTCGTCGATGTCGTACCAGAAATCGTAGACATCCAGCAGCTGCAACTCCGGCACCTTGTTCAGCAGTGACAACATCTGGTCTGCTTCGTAAATCCGCATTCGATAATCAGAAGCGAACTGTGACGGTTCTGGGTGTTGCGGATCGAACACTTCCATTTGAAACCGGAGCGTCTCCAATCGCAGTTCGCGATCGCAGTCGCCGGCATCCAATCGCATGTTCACGGTGGTTTGCCCTTGGGTGACCGACCACTGTTCTTCGTCTTCTTCATCCGCGTCTGGTGGCAACATGTGCAGTCCCAGCAAATACAATCCGCCGACTTTCAACGACGCCGCCACCGACTGCAAATGCAACACCGCGTCTTCTTCCGTCAGCAGATGGCGAAACGTGTTAACAAGGCAATACGCCAGATCAACAGTCGGGCTCATGCGGTGTGTCCGCATGTCGGCTACGGTCACGCCTTGCGGCAACTGTTCTGCCGACAGCCGAGAATTTGCATAGGCAACAGACGCATGACTCAGATCAATTCCTTGCACAGCGTAGCCTCGGCGAGACATCTCCATAACCAGCCGCCCGCCGCCGCAGCCCGGTTCGTACAGCGATTGCAATGGAAAGTTACAATACTTCGCTGCCGCCGCTTCAATAAAGGTGGCTTCGTCCTGAGTGTCTTCATCGAACGCTAGATCCCAGTACTGGGGTACGTCGTAGCAGTCAGCAGTGTTGGTCACAGACGGTTCTCTTTCGGGGGTCATTGTTCGTTGTCAATTCCTGCAGAAGATTTGTTGCCGGATCTCTCAGCGTTTGAGTCGGATGCCCAATGCTGGACGGTGAAAAATTGGTGTTGCCAGCGCGAATATCGTATCCATTCGCCTCTGGGTTTACCCTAGGCTGTTAAAAAACTGATCTTGCAAAGGGAATTGATTTGCACAATTTTTGTTCGGTGCGAAAATCTAGGACTCAGGCCGGTGGCCGACACATCCACTGCCGGCGGCGTCAGCCACCGGGAAGAATGCGAAACATCCAGCCCGGAGGGCGACAGCCCCCAGCCTCCAGCCTTGTGTTTTCTGGTGGCTCACGCCACCGGCAAGGGAGATGTCGCCCGCTGGGCGAAAACGAGGAATAAAAATCCTCCAAAACCAATCCGTCATGGACCATGGTCAACATCGAATTTTTAACAGCCTAGGCGAAGCCCAATGGAAACAGGCTTCTGCACTACGTTTGACAGTCTTCGGGGCGTGCAGAAGCCTGAAAGCCATCGAGGTGAGCGGCACGGCGCTAGCCGCCGACAACGCACTGAAAAACGCTGGCAAAGCCGGCGGCTAGCGCCGTGCCGCTCACGAGTTTCGATGCTGTCGATATTCCGTAAGGAATGACCTCGGCTGCTGCTTGAGCACAAGTCGCAGTCCGCTTAGACTGCAGCAAATGCACCCAGTCGAATCACAATCCGTCGCTGCTCCGCGACGCCTTCGCGGAGGCTTCACCTGACGACTGCCGCTGTAGCGGCGTGCCCGCTTAGGCCAACTGAAGTGTGTCCGATATTCGCCAACGTCTGGACCATCTTCCGAATGTGAACTTTGATCGTTCCTCAAAGTCTCCAACGCTGGCTGCTTCTGCTTGTTCTGTGCCGCCATCTTCGCGCAGCAGTCAGGCCATTCGTAACAGTTCCCCACGTTCCTTTTTTCCCCACTGGATCATCGCTATGTCTCACCATTTTTATGCTGGGCCGCTTGCACTGTTACTCAGCGCCGTTGTTTCAGAAACCGTCATCGCTGCCGAAGCACCTGCGAAACAGCTGCCTGCTCCGGGCACTGTGGTCGTGGACGAAAGCGGTCGAGAAGTCATTCTGTCGGCCAAGATTCAGTTTCCCGATGGCAAACCCTGCATCAATGAATTCGGAGAACGCGTGCAGGCGTTTGCGGGATGTGCCACGGCGGCTGGCGGCGATGCCAAGATGGCGGCGTACTTTGTGTTCTTGGTCGACGTGGACACAGAAAAAGTGTCCGATGGGCTGATGAAGCTGGGTTGCCAGCCGAAGGTTCACTACAGCATTCAGGAAGGTCGTAAACGTAGCGGTCTAACGGCGGACACCAAGCCCGAAGATTATCTACAGGGCGACCCTGTTGTGCTGTCGGTGTTCTGGAAAGAGGCTGACGGCTCGTGGGTCGAAAAACCCTATCAAGACTTTTGCACCGAAATGGTGAAAGTTGGAGACCGCGAAGTGATCAAACCATGGACGCCCCACTTTGTGTTTCATGACAGCGGTTCGATTCATAGTTCGGGTACCGGATGTATCGCCTGCCCGTGTGATTGCCCCGGTGGCATCATTGCGGACAATCGATTTCCAATTTACGACCCGAAGCCCGTTGTCCGATTCGATATGTCGCAGGCTCCAGCACC
>JBDNHJ010000090.1:0-23212 GCA_041688835.1 Fuerstiella sp. | reverse complement strand
AGATTGAAGATTGAAGGGATGGCTTGAGGCCGATGGGGTGTTGGTGGGGGAATTGGGAACGCGGTTGTTGTGGGGTGGCGACCAAAACAGGCGCGGCTGCACAAAGTGAATGCCAGTGGGCTGGTGCCGTTCTGGTTCGATTTGCCGAGAAGCGGAGCGATCCAGAGCGGAAGTGGAGCGCTCCAGAGCGGAAGTGGAGCGCTCCAGAACGGAAGTGGAGCGCTCCAGAGCGGAAGTGGAGCGCTCCAGCGCGGAAGTGGAGCGCTCCAGCGCGGAAGTAGAGCGCTCCAGAGCGGAAGTAGAGCGCTCCAGAGCGGAAGTAGAGCGCTCCAGAACGGAAGTGGAGTGCTCCAGAACGGAAGTGGAGCGCTCCAGAGCGGAAGTAGAGCGCTCCAGCGCGGAAGTAGAGCGCTCCAGAACGGAAGTAGAGCGCTCCAGCCCGGAAGTAGAGCGCTCCAGAACGGAAGTGGAGCGTTCCAGAACGGAAGTGGGGCGCACCAGAGCGGAAGTAGAGCGCTCCAGAGCTGTACTTAGCGATCCTTGATCGGTGCGACCCGAATTGTTGAACGGGGGGTTTGTCCTTGTATCCCGCTTTTTTGCCACTTGTTCGGTGGACGAGTTCCATACGGCGACCCAGGGTTGTTTGCTTGCGGAACGCTTCTGCAAGTCGGCGGAGGCAAGCAGCAACACTGACTTGTGGAAGCCGAAACAAAGATTGTTATGTAGAGGAAACTTTCACGATGACCAAGACTTACCTGCCTTCGACCCTGAATGGGTTCAATGATTTTTGCCGGGATTTTTCCAGCGAGATCAGCAAGAACCCCGCAGAGTATGGACTGACACCTTCGGAAGCCGAAGACTATGCGTTGTTGCAGTCGGCGTTTGCGTTAGCCTACGATATGTCGCTGAGCCCTGTGACTCGCACGCCGTTTGGTGTGACCAACGTGCGTGACCTGCGGACGGAGTTGACTGCGTTGACTCGCCGGTTGGTGGATCGTTGTCAGTCGGCGGCCAACATGACCGATGCCAAGCGTCGAGCGTTAGGAATTACGATTCGCAAGTCGCCGACTCGTCATCCGGTGCCCAAGACATTTCCGGTGGTTGAGTATCGTTCGCAGCGACTGAACACGGTGGAATTCGCCTTGCGCGATTCGGCTCAGCGTGAAGGCCGACCTCGCAAGCCCACCGCCGTTCGCGGCGCGGCATTGTATACTCACGTGGGCGAGCACCCGCCGCAGCAACTGTCTGACTGGACCGTGTGGGGCACGACCACCAAGTCAGTCAACGAGATTTCGATGGCCGACAATACTCCGTTCGGTGCCACATTGTGGATCGCAGCGGCTTGGATCAACACACGACTGGAACACGGACCATTGGGCGACCCGGCATCGGTGCGATTAGGTGGTGGTGTGACGCAGGTTGTCGTCAAAGAAACGTCCCACAAGGAAGTCGTCAGTGCGTGAAGCCCGTCTGGTCAGCACGCGGAATTGGCTTCCGCGAAGCGTGCTGAAGATGCAACGTTCTCAGCCAGCAGAAAGTTGCCCGGAACAGTCCGCGACCGGCGCTGTTCCGGCACTTTCGCGCTTGTGGAGTGCGAATTTCGGTGGCCCGGTGTTCGATTCACTCAACTCGCAGAAAAGGCCGTCGGTGCAAGGTGCGGGCGGCAAAAGCCTTCTCTCCGAGTCGGGTCAAACGATCCGTCAGTTCGCGTGGCCGCTGGCTTCACAGCGGCAGGGGCAAGCCCTACAATCGTCGCACAATGAGCACAGCTTCTCAGCAGGTTCCCGTTTCGCTTGCTGAACTTGCTTCGTTGATTGGCGCGGCGGCCGGGTTTTCAGACGTCTTGACGGCTCTGCATTCCGGAAACAGCGCCGCGATCGACGGAGCTTGGGGATCGTCTTGCGCGCTCAGCGTGGCGGCTTTGGCTCAGAATTGTCCGAACCACACGTTGCTGGTTGTGGTGCCGGGCGTCCGCGATATCGATGACTTTTTCGAACAGCTGGGCGACTTCTTCCACGACGACCCCGGCCTGCGGATGTTCCCCGCTTGGGAGACGCTGCCCGACGAACATGACGTCACCGACGCTGTATTTGCGGCTCGACTGGGCACCATGCGGACACTCAACGAAACAGTTTCGCCCCCGGACACCGCAGCAGTGGCCGTCGCATCCGATCCGTGGAGCTTTTCGGTCGACACCAGCCAGCCTGCGGAAGTCGAGCACCCTGCTCTGCCAAGTTCCACGGGCATCATCGTCACCTGTCTGCCCGCGCTGTTACAGCCCGTGCCCGCACGCAGTGAAATTCAAGCCGCCACACGCCGAATTGCCGTGGGTGACGAACTGGCTTTGGAACCGCTGCTGGACTGGCTGATCGAACGGAAGTTCGAACGCGTCACAGCTGTGGAACTCGCCGGAGAATTCTGCGTTCACGGTGGGATCCTAGACATCTTTCCACCGACGGAATCCGACCCGATTCGCATCGAATTGTTCGGCGACGAAGTCGAGTCCATTCGTTCATTCGACGTCGAAACTCAGCGCCGGCTGGCAGACTTAGAAACAGTCGCGCTGACTGCCACCAAGCCTGTGAAGGCTCAGGAAAAACCGCAACCCGGTGACAGCCTGCGTCCGCATAACGCCATTGCCCAGGCGACGGAATCGTTGCTGGATTCGCTGCCCAAAAACACGATCGTCGTCTTCAGCGATTTGGCTCAGGCGGTCAGCGAAGGCAAACTGTATTTGCAGCGACTGGCCAACCCGATCGGCATGTTCGGCGTTGATGCAACGCTGGGGCGTCTGACCGATTTCCCTTCGGTGACAATCGACGCTTTGGGTGCAGACAGTTACGAAACGTCGTGCCACCTGAAAATCGAATCGGTGGATCGCTTCAGCAGTACGGGCCGCGATGCACTGACTGATCTGGCCGAGTGTTTGGGTCCAGACGACAAAGTTCTGCTGTCGTGTCACAACGACGGCGAACTGCAGCGTCTGACAGAACTGATCGCGGAAACAGACGCAGCGGAGAGTCTGAATCTGTCTCAACGAGTGAACCTGTGCGTGGGGCGAGTCAGCAAAGGGTTTCGGTTAGTCGATCGAGGCCTGGTTGTCATCAGCGACAACGAACTGTTTTCACGTTCGCAGGCTCGACGCGTCAAATCGCGCCGCCGATCGACGGACTCCCGCGCGATCGACAACTTCCTCGACCTGAAAGACGGTGACCTCGTCGTCCATTTGACTCAAGGCATTGCCAAGTACCGTGGCATGGCTTTGATGGACAAGGACGGGGAGAAAGCAGAACACCTGCTGCTGGAATTTCGCGATCAATTGATTGTGTACGTTCCGGCTGGACTGATTCATCTGGTTCAGAAGTATATCGGGCCGGCGAAATCGATGCCCGAACTTTCGAAGTTCGGTGGAACATCATGGGAGAAGAAAAAAGGCAAAGTGGCGGAAGCGGTCACGGACATGGCCGCCGACATGCTGACACTACAGGCCGAACGCAATTCGAAGCCGGGTTTGCAGTGCCGTGCGGATTCGCAGATGCAGCAGGAATTCGAACAAGCGTTTCCGTTTACGGCCACCGTCGACCAAGTGACCGCGATTTCTGACTTCAAAGAAGACATGGAACGTGGCCGGCCGATGGACCGCCTGATCTGTGGCGACGTGGGCTTCGGCAAAACCGAAGTCGCCATGCGAGCGGTGTTTAAGGCGGTCGACAATGGCCGCCAAGTGGCTGTGCTGGTGCCCACAACCGTGCTGGCAGAACAGCACTTTCGCACGTTCAGTCAGCGGATGGCGGAGTTCCCGGTCAACATCGAAATGTTGTCGCGGTTTAGGACTGCGGCTGAGCAGAAAAAGATCATCGAAAAGCTGGCCGCTGGAAAAATCGACATCGTGATCGGCACGCATCGCCTAGTGTCGAAGGATGTCAAATTCCACAACCTTGGACTGCTGATCATCGACGAAGAGCAGAAGTTCGGCGTGAAGGTTAAGGACCGTCTGAAACACTTTCGCTTGGAAGTGGACATTCTGACGCTGACCGCCACTCCGATTCCTCGCACGCTGCATATGTCGCTGTTGGGCATTCGAGACATCAGCAGCCTGACGACGCCGCCGCGAGACCGCATGCCGATCGAAACTCGCGTGGGGCGTTTCGATGAATCACTGGTCCGCAGTTCGATCATTCGTGAGCTGAATCGCGGGGGCCAAGTTTATTTTGTTCACAATCGCGTCCACGACATCAAGCAGATCGCCGCACGCCTGCGACAGATCGTGCCGGAAGCGACTGTGGTCATTGCGCACGGCCAAATGTCGCCGGACGAACTCGAAATCGCGATGCTGGATTTCGTGGCTGGCAAGGCAGACATCCTGCTGGCCACAACCATCATCGAAAGCGGCCTAGATATCCCGAATGCGAACACGATGATCATTCATCAAGCGGACATCTATGGTCTGGCGGACCTGCATCAGCTGCGGGGACGTGTGGGTCGAGATCGTCATCGAGCGTACTGTTATCTGATGTTGGAAGAAGGACGCGTCGTCACCACCAAGGCGACGAAACGTCTGAAAGCCATCGAAGAATACAGCGAACTGGGAGCCGGATTTCGGATTGCGATGCGTGACTTAGAAATCCGCGGTGCAGGAAATATTCTGGGGACCGAACAGAGCGGCAACATCGCTGCGGTGGGTTATGAACTGTATTGCCAGTTGCTTGAGAACGCGGTTCGCACGTTAAAGAAACAGCCGTTGCGGTATCAAAGTCATGTGAAGATCGAACTGCCGGTTTCCGTGTATCTGCCGGACCGCTATGTTCCAGAACAGAAGTTGAAGATCGAAATCTACCGCCGATTGTCTCAAGCGAATTCCTTGGTCAAACTGACGGAACTCGAAGAAGAACTGCGCGACCGCTTCGGCCCGGTACCATCGCCCGCCAAGCGTATGTTGCGGCTGAGAGAACTGAATCTGCGCGCGTTGAGCTGGAAGATTGAGAACATTCATCTGGAAGATGGTTACGCCGTGTTTCGCTATCGTGATGTGAAACTGATCAAGATGCTGAGCTACCTGCACAAGGGACACTTGCGCATCGTCGACCAGCACGACGCCTATTGGCCACTGGACGCCAAAGAGGAAGATGGCACTGCAGTGATGGATGAGCTGATTGCGGCCTTCTCCGAAGCAGAACCCCCGGTGCCGGATACGGAGTAGTGCTTCGACGGTAGACCGCGTGCGGTGACGCATAAGCCGTCAATCGTTTAACCCGTGGTCGCAGATCGGGTCGGAAGCCGTGTGTGAATCAAACGCACAGGCCGCAGGAGTAAGCTTATTCCACCGATGCCGACTGGCGCAGCAGTTTCAGCGCAGCTTCCACCAGCATTTCGCCGGAACCCGGTTGCACGGCTGAGTTCGTCACTTCGTAACTGCCGCCCGCATACGCCGCGCGAGTGGGGATGTACATTGTTTCCACACAGTTCGATAACTCAAAGATCATCGTCGTGGCATACGGAGACGCCTGCTTAATCGCCAGCCCGAGTTCCACAAAGACCTCACCCGGCAGAAACACAATCGCCACCTCGTGACCGATCGTGATCGTGGTGACTTCGACCGGCAGAGTTTCTCCGATCCCGCGCCACGAATGGGACAACCCCCAGCTCAATAGATCATCGCAAGCTGTTCGAGGTTCTTTGTTCTGCAACTGATCCAGCACAACCGCTTTATACGCAGGCACTAAATCGAAGAAGGCAACTTGGCCACCGGCTCGGGCGATCGGAATCAATTCTTCCGCACGCTTCAGATCCTGTTGTGTGACTTCCTGCATCGGCAGGTTGACTGTGCTGGAACGCACTTGAAGCCGAGTCGCGTCGACCGGTTTCAGTTGCGGAAGGGCATTGCCGATTGTTTCCGCAATTGAGTTGCCGATGAAGTCGGTCTGGTTGCGGTCCTTGCCGTTGGGGTCAGAGTGATTGATGTCTCCACAGCAACCCAGCCCGAAAACGGAAATCGTCTCATCGCCGAATTCTTTTCGCAGACTCTGTTCGATGTAATACGGATAGTCGCCACTCCATTTTGTTCCGCCGACGGTATCCAGGTGCAGGGCGAAGTTACTGACAACTCCCAGTGTCTGTCCGTTGTCGGCAGACTTGATTCTTAACAGCCCAACTTCAGGATCAATCGGACCTGCGGCACGCACGACCTGCGAATTGGAATAGTTCTGCCAGGTTTTGACGCTGCCATCCTGCATGACAAAACGGCGATTGAAGGCCACTGGCGTTGCTTGTTGAGCGGCACCAGCGTCAACCGTCACCGGCCGCGCCGTTTTGTTCGCTTGAATGAGTGCGTCGACGCACGCGTCGATCAGCTTCGAAGGGTACGAATTCTGTGTGGCGGGATCGGCATCGTCTTTAAGGAATCGATACAAATGCCCACTGTAATCGGGAGCCGTATGCGAATGCGTCGCACTCAGGACAATATGTGTTTCGGGAATGCCAGTTTCCTTTGACGCTTTCCGCGTCACTTCTTCGTACAGATCGCGAGCAATTCCTGTCAGGTCAGCGACCACAAAGGCCGCGGACACATCACCCTGGCGCAGCACAACGGCTTTTGCTTTGAGCGGATCGCGCTGACCTTCCGCCAAGCGTTCGTGATAATACCCAGCCATCGGAAAACCGATCGGCGGGGTAATATCCGCTTCAGCAACGCCGACTGACAGACTCTGAGCGTAAACGACTGGCGACGTGATCGTCAACGAGGCAATACAAACGATGCGGAAAATCGACTTGAGCATCTCTTTATCTCCGGAATGCGTTGGAAGGTCGCCAATACGATACTCTCAAAAAACGCACGAGCCAACTCAACATAACCACGGCGACGGAATGCGTGTTTGACAGACAGTTCCAATCAGTTAGCAGAACCGCTGTCTTCTAAAAACGCGATCAGGTCGCGGACCTCACGAAGTGTCAGGGTGTTCACGATATCCTGCGGCATAAACGACACGGTAGCCTCCATCATCGATTCAATGTCGTTGCGGTCGAATGTGCGATTCTGACCATTGGCGTCACGCAGCGTCTCTTTTGTATACGACCGAAGCCGAATGCCGGTAAAGGTCTTTCCACTGTTCAGCACAATGGTCCGCGGCAGGTACTCCGGAGCCATCTGACGGCTTGGTTCAAGAATCGACTGCAGCAGCCATGTTCGGTCATTCCGTTTGTTCACTCGACTGAGATCAGGACCGACAACGTTACCTCGTCCGTTGTGCCGATGACACCGCGCACATTGTCCCACGCGAGTATGATGGAAGATGCGACGACCGCTGTCCGGATCTGGTTCGCCCGCGACCGTCTGCAGCGCTGCCAGCCAGGCCGGTGTGTCAGTCATGGCTGGTCGATTGCTGTTGAGTGTTTGAGGATTCAGAACAGCCTGAAACAGGTCTGCCGATTCTGGATGACGAGATGCCATTTCTTTGAGTTGGCGAATCTGTTCAACGGAGTGAGTTTCGCTGCGTAGACATCGCAGCGCCTCTTCGCGGACTGCTCGCTGAGCGTCATCTGCTAACTGGAACAGCAGCTCGGTGTGCTGACTGGCTACGTCGGCCAACCCCGCAACGGCTTCGGTCCGCAGCATTGAACTTTGCGTGTGATCTGCGGCGATCGTGACCAGCACTTTTTGTGAGACAGCCGGATTTCCTGCCAGTGTGCGCACGGCTTCCAGTGACAGCACTTCATCATCAACTGACAACAGTTGCTGCAGGATCTCTAACGTGAGCCCCTTTGAGAAAGCTCGAACAGGTGAGACGCCGTCTTGGGGGGCCGATCGTGATTGGTTCGGCAGCAATCGCAATGCGTAAGCTCTGAGACTGGCGGCGCTCTTGTTATCGTTGACTTTGGCGAGCAGTAATTCCGGATTGCGAATTCCATCTTCCGACTTTCCGTTGAGCGTATTCCACGTCGCAATTGCGGCTTCGAATCGCTGGTAATCCAAATCGCTGCGGTTCAGGAACTTTTCAACGTCTGGCAGAAATGAAGTCAAACCTGCGTCCGCGATCCACCGCAAGGTTTCAAACTGCACGTCCGCGTTTTCGTCGTTCAGAAAAGTCTGCACCCAAACCTCTGGTGACGCTGCAGACAGTTTCAGCGCCAGAACCGCTTGGACGCGATCGCCCGCCGACAATGCGGCGACGATATCCGGCGTCCACTTTGACGCGTCTCGCGCCAACGCAAGCAATGCGGCTCGCGCGAGGAACGGATCTTCTTGCTGAGCGAGTCGCAGCAGTTCGCTGCGGTTGTGCGTTAGCTTCGGATCGCTCAATTGGGCGGCTCGTTGAGCATTCTTTGTGAGCGGTTCGAGGGTGAGGTCGCCGACCCAGTGGGCTTGGTTCAGGTCGATTTCGAGTTTCCACAGCCGACCGAATCCATGTGCGTCATAGCGACCATCAACCCAGTCGCTGAGATACCAGGTGCGTGTTGAACGATTGCCGTCTGAGTGATCGTCGGCACTGGCGATACAACTGGGGCGAAAATAGCGGCCGCCCTGCACCAGCGGCATTCGGTCGGCTTCGAAGCTGGCACCCTTTGCACGCAGGCGAAAAAAGTCGATGCGATGATCGCTCCACGAGGGGACGAGTAGACCGTTGCCGATTGGCATAACGCCGCAGGGAGCTTCGCCTGATGGATGAACCATGGGCAAGGTTCCGCGAAGCTCACCATTCCAGCCAACAAACGGGTGATGAGCTTCAGAGCCATACCTTCGTTGATAGCCGTAATCGCCGCCTTCGACGATGTGCAGCAGACGGCACGGTGGCCGTTCGCCGGGATCGTTCTCAGCGGCGAAGATCACGCCGTCCGATCGCACGCAAATCCCGAAAGGGTTCCAAAATCCCTGAGCGATCCGGCGCAAGTTCTTGCCATCGGGCGAACAGCGAAAGATGCCGCCTTCTCCGGTTCCGCTGATGGCAGTGCCGTCTGTGCCTGTCAGCGTCCACGGCTTGGCGAAGTTTTCACCGATCCCAAACACAAGAGTCCCGTCGGGATGCCACGCCAGTCCCTCAAGGCCGTTGTGCGGATAGTTGGCTTCCGTTTCGAGCGTCGCGACATGCTGCTCGATGTCTGCTTTGCCATCGCCGTCCGAGTCTTTGATACGAATGATTCTGTCACGCTCAGCAAGATACACCCAGCCGTCTGCACCAAGTTCCAGATCCATGGTTGCATCGGTGGCGTTATAAAACAGTGCCCGCCCTTCCATTGTTCCGTCGCCGTCTTTGTCGGTGAAGATCAGAATTTCGTCATGTTCCGGGCCGACGTAATCATCGGGGCGAAAATGCGTGTGAGTCGCCACCACCCAGACGCGACCCTGATCGTCGACGTCGATGCCGGTCGGGGTGGCGAGCTCAGGGTGTTCCGCAACAAGTGAAAGCGTCACGCCGGGTTGTAACGTTTCTATTTGCGGCTCTCGTTCGTCTGCCGCGACAGACACAGAAACAGAGACGAAGAACAACAGGCAGACCAACGCTGAAACTTGGGTGTTACTCATGAAAATATACCTTATCGCGATCTGAATGAGTGTTTCAAGCCTTGACCATTGATCGCAAGACTCGTAGGTTCGGGCATTAAAATCCGGTGTTGGGATACCAGCGGCTGTAGTGATTGTTGCCCAGACGTGTCAGTGGAGTGGCGACGGGTTTGTACAGCAGCGACCCGTCGTGGATTTTTTTGCGATGTCCCAGTTTGGAGACGAGTGGCCAATAGGGATTCCTGCCGCTTTGCCATTCGACGAATTGATTGGGGTCCCACATGGCGATCCCGTCTGCTGCATCGTGGTAGTCGCCAGCGACTTTGCTTAGCAAGTCTGACGCACTGTTCATTTTCCAGCCAACATAGAAAGGGTAGATTTTCACATCGGTACCTGCGGTGATGCGGGCGTAATAAGTGGTGTCGCCTGATTTCGTTTTCAGTCCACTGGTGTAGTAGGCAAACCAGGCGATGCCGATTTGATCAATCATCTGCTCCTGAATCCACGTTTCCACATCGAGACCGAATTTTTTGTTGTCGGCAGCAGTGGCGAATGTTGTGACGGCCAGTTTTAATCGACGGTTCGGGTTTCCCTGCTTCTTCGCTGTTTCATCCAGCAACGTTCGAATTTTTCGCATGAACCCCGTCACGATTTCCGCGCGCATTTCGTAAACTCGAGGATCGTCTTCCGCCAGCTTCCGCGGATCTTGGCCGAACTTTTTGATGAACCGTTGACAGAATGGTTCTTCCCACAGCAGCATGGGCATGCCGCGATGAAACATAAATCCTGCTCCGTCGGGATCACGTTGCAGCACTTCGCGGTAGACCTCCAGTAGATGGTCCTGAACTTCTTCAGCAGCGTAACTCATGTGCATCGTCGGCGTTCCGTCGTAGTCAACGCATCGCCATTCCGGGTGAGCTTCGTAGAACTCGCTCATGAAGAACTCTTCCCACGGCGGCGCTCCTTTCCAACCGGCGGCTCGCAGGCAGATCAGAATTTCTGCGTCCTGCGCATGAGCTTCCTCAACAGCCACTCGCAGCGGATCAATTCCCTGCTTGTGCAGGTGCCGAACGGATTCGACATATTCGCGATCCACTGTGCGCGAGAAGGTGTCGAGGTGTGCTCCCATCAGGTTGCCGACTTTGGTTGGGTGATGCACAAGATCGGCTCCGCCAACCTGAAACCACCACGTCTTAAAATCGCTGTCGCGATAGGCGGAAAATGTTGCTGCAAGGTCCGCTCTATTCTGCGGACGAAACGGATGAATCCAGGTGAACCCGTCGAAAGTCGCGACCGAAGTCTTGGTCGCTTTTTGTTCGCGATCCGCGATTGCGGCGGCGACTTCCGTTTCGGTTAGCGGGATCGTCTTTACATAGTGAATTCTCGCTGGCATTTCATAGACCGTGGAAACGTGCAGATCGTTTTCTGTCAGATTTGCAACACCCAGAAAGATTTCCTCCAGCACGTCGCGACGCGGCGACGCCAAATCGAGCCGATTGCTGAGACGCGTGTAAGCCGGATCTTTTGTTAACTTCACTTCAAGGTTGTTCTTCGCGGGCTGCACGAGGTCAGTGATGGTGCTGAGTCCAACATAGACGGCGTGCCAGCCCTGTTTGCCGAGTTTCAGCGTGAGATCCGGTGCCGACGATTCACGACCGACCGACACGCACTTTCCGGAGAACTCCGCTGTTTCGTACTCGAACACTTTCCACTTTGCATGCGCGCGACGCTTCGACAAAGCATCTGCGGGTGTGCAGCGTGTCATGTCCGTCAACAGTTCCGCCTGCGCGACGTTCTGCCACTGTGACGCGTGGCTGAGACTCAAAGCTTCAGGGTTGTCAATAACTCTGATTTCAATGTTGGGGTTCGGAGCAAGACGGTTCGCCGTTTCCTGCTGCAGCAATTCTGCAATCAACTGATCGGCGACGAGGCGATGCCCACGTTCGTTGGGATGAATGCCATCCAGCAACAGGTCGTCGACGCTGTTGCCGTGCGTCTTTGCGTAGTCTTCGAAGCCGTGATAGACGTCGATCAACGGCACGTCTTCGGATTTGGCCATCCGCCTGACCGCTTCAGCATATTCTTGGAGCTTGATGTTGAATCCGTTTGGTTCCCCGGGAAGGTACGGCGGCTTGCCATACATCTCACGCATCTTTGGCGTCCACCGCAGCGGGTTCGGCGTCATGAGAATGACTTGCACTTTGCGAGCCTTCAGCGTGCTCACGAAGTGACGCAGATTCTCAACGTAGCGTTCCAAAGAAACACGCGATTTATTCGCAGGAGGATCTTTCCAAACGTCAACAGCGGCATCGTTGATTCCGAACTGGATGACGACGATGTCCGGATTGTGGTCAAGCACATCCGCTGCAAAGCGGGCACGAGCATGATCGGTATTGTGCCCGCCAACTCCCGCGTTCACCACGCGGATCGGTAGTCCCTGCTGAGTCAATTCGCGTTGCAGGCTTCCGGCGTAGATTTTCAAATCGCCACGTTTTGCGGTCGTGGAATCGCCAAAAGCGACGAGCGTCTTGGGTTCCTGGGCAATCACGCTGTTGCTCGAAAGGAACAGCACAAGAAACAAGAATCGTATCTGCCGTCTATCGATTGCGGGCATGGGCGATGTCTGTTCAGGGGACTTGTTGTTGATGCGGAATTCGTGGTGCTCGCAAAGTCAATGACTGTTCATTCGTTCGGCGAGGTAGTCTTGAACTGCGGCCCCCAGACTTCTGCCGACGGCGCGGTAGCCTGTGGTTGTACTGTTCTTTGAATTCCAAATCGTTTCTAAGCACAGACTCACAGTGTGTGAGTTTCCGTGCATGCTAACCCAGTTGGAACTGATTTGCTTCCACAGCGGATGGTACTTCGGTCCTGTCACCTTGGGTTTATTGCTCATCGGAATCATGGGCCTGATCTTGCTGATTCTTGCGTAGGCCAGATCAATGAAGCGATTGCGAAGACTCAGCATTGGTTCCGTCAGCAATTCGTTCGGCAGAATGTAGAAGAACGTCGGGTCTCCAGGAGCCGGATTGTGCAGATCCAGAAACACATCCATCCGGTTTTCGTCGATCAGCGACTGCACGTTCTTTTGCGCGGCGAGCACTTCGTTCCATTGCGGCATTTCAGACCAGTCACGATTGTGATCATGGGGGAGTGCGTTCTTGCCGCCGTTGCCCGTCGCCGTGTTGTCAATGTCCATAATCGGAACGATGAAAATTTCCGCATGCTGTCGCAGCCAGGCCGCGTCTTCATCGTCGCTGACCAGCCATTCACCAAAGCCTTGAGCCACCCAGCTTGATCCACATTCCCATGCGTGCTGCCGAGCCTGAATCCAGATCCCAAAGCGTTCAGAAGTCTTGCGGTCACCCTCCCGCACGTGCAACATCGGCACCGCGCGGCCTTGTCGAGAGCGACAAAGTTCAGCCGCTGTCGCATGCGGAGATTTGCGGCTGACATCTTGGACGAATTTTTCAGACGTTGACGGCGTGTAAGGCGGACCCCACGCCACATAAACAAAATCAGCGGCCGGTGTCACAGTGTAGACCATCCACTCATCCTGACGCTGGCCGTTGTCTGTGTGCTGCCACGTTTTTCCGTCGATCGACCACGTGGCCTGAGCGGGCATGGCCCATGCGGCGGACAATGGTTTCTGCTTTCCGATGGCCGCGATTGAACCGTGCAGTCGCAACGTGATCGATTCGCCGGGCGTGACTCCATCAATGCGAAAGTACCACCAGCACGGCCAGCCACGTTCGGGATCTCCGCCCGGCATAAAGCTGATACTCCGCGCCACTTCGTCGATTTCCAACACGCGCACCGATGCGCCTTCGAAGTCAGAATCCACCGTCAGCTTGTCTGCTGCAATACAAGAATCGGCAACACACGCAGCCGCTGTCAGGATCAGAAAAGTAATGATCAGTCGTCTATTCATGGAAGGAAACTCTGCGGGGATTTCATAGAGCCGGTCTCGGTACGACTCTTCGATTTGCTGCCGAAGTGGCTCAACCTCAAGACCTACGATCTGTGTCAACCGTTCACGATTGTCAATTGGTCGTTCGCCATTCGAGCGAATTGATGATATCGCGGGGATGGAGGGCACGGACGTCAGCATAGCTGAGTTGTGTCGCATTGTGGAAGACACTCGGACACTGTACCGGGCCCAAGGGAAGGCTTTGGCTGCGTGTCCGTCCGGGTAAGATCCGGGCGAAAACCATTTCAGCCCTTCGTCAATGACGCCGAACGAACGGTTCGAGGGGTTCGCATCGTTTTTCATGGTGAGATATTTGCAAGATTGTGCATACTTCATGGCGAAGGACGGAAGCTTTTTGCGTTTCGAAGAGAGGGGTTGTCAATGTTGCCTAATGTTGCCTAATGCTGCAGTCGCACGTACGTTTTCGGACCATCTTGTTTTGCTGGGCGGAATTCCGGCTGATCGCGTGCATGCCGATCCTCCGCCAGGCTCGGCCACCATCGATGATTGGATCGCTGCAACCGATCGCGGTGATGTGTGTGAATTGGTAGACGGAACTCTAGTGGATCGACCGATGGGCTTTTACGAATCGTTGTTTGCAGTGTGCATTGCAAAATACATTAGCCTAGCCTCCGACAACGGTCGGCTGGGAGTCACCAGTGGCGAACAGGGCTTCATCCGGCTGGGAGAATTTCAGGTTCGCGCGCCTGACGTGGCCTTCTTTTTGCGAGCGAATTTACCGGACGGTCGATTGCCATCGGAGCGAGTGCCAGCGATCTGTCCCGACATCGCCGTGAAAATTCTGAGTTCGTCAAATACGATGGCTGAGATGGCTCAGCAGCGCAAAAAGTATTTTCAAGGTGGCTGCCGATTGGTGTGGATGGTCGACCCGAACGCTCGCAATGTCGCCGTCTATCGTTCACCTTTTAAGGTCGAAATCGTCGGTTTGGATGCTCACCTTGACGGTGGCGATATTCTGCCCGGATTCAAAATACTGGTATCAGACCCGTTTGATGAAGTGGATGGGCAATAAAGTGGCAAATGGCTAAGGATTTCGAGCGGCGGTTTTGGTACGCTGATGACCCCACCGACCTGTGTTGCCGCAGGTCTCACCACCGACCTACCGCCCGTATCCGATGCGACTCTGCCTGACCATTATCGCCTGCGCGTGTTTTACCTCGACTGACAGTCGATGCGAGGACGCTGATTTTTTCGAGAGTCGCATCCGCCCTGTGCTGGTGGAGAAGTGTTACAGCTGTCATTCCGCTGACGCAAAATCGGCGAAGGGCGAACTGTTGCTGGATTCTCGCGAAGCTGCCCGACGTGGCGGCGAATCGGGACCGGCCATTGTGCCGGGAGACCTCGATAACAGCCTGCTGATTTCGGCGTTGCGATATGATTCGTTCGAAATGCCGCCCACTGGAAAATTGCCGGATGCCGTCATCGCGGACTTTGAAAAGTGGATTCAATTAGGAGCGGTCGATCCACGCGACACTGTCAGCAGCCATCCATCGCAAGTGAATGCGGAAATCGACGTCGAAGCCGGACGTTTGTTTTGGGCGTTTCAACAACCCGTTCTTCATCCCGCGCCTGTCGCGGAATCTGGACAGCCGATCGATGGCTTCGTCGAACACAAGCTACGTGAACATTCGTTGAAGATGAACCCGCCCGCCGATCGTGGAACTTTGATCCGGAGGTTATGGCTGACCGTCGTCGGTCTGCCACCGAGTCCAGAAGATGTGGCGAATTACGTTGACGACGAACAACCAGACGCGTGGAACCGCGCCGTCGATCACGTGCTGGCGTCACCGCATTACGGTGAACGATGGGCACGGATGTGGCTGGATATCGCCCGGTACGCCGAAGACCAGGCTCACATTGTCGGCGCGAACTCATCGCTGTTTTATCCCAACGCCTACTTGTATCGAGACTGGGTGATCAACAGTCTGAATTCGGATATGCCCTATGATCGTTTCGTGATGCTGCAATTGGCGGCTGACAAGATGGAACCCCATAGTGATGGGAATAGCGAAGCGAACTTGGCGGCACTGGGCTTCATTGGGCTGGGACCGAAATACTATCAGCGCAATAACCCGACCGTGATGGCGGACGAATGGGAAAACCAAGTGGACACTGTGACGCGTGGCCTGCTGGGCCTGACGATCGCCTGTGCTCGCTGTCATGACCACAAATACGATCCGATTCCGACGACAGATTACTACGCATTGGCTGGCGTGTTTGCGGGCACTGAGATGTTCAACCATCCGCTGGACGACGAACGAACCACAGACAAAAAAGGTCATGCCAAAGAGCCGAAAGACGCGCTGCACATCGTGCGTGACATTTCACAGCCGCAGAATATCCCCGTGCAGATTCGGGGCAACGCGGAAAACAAAGGTGACATCGTTCCCCGAGGATTCCCAGCTGTCTTGACGAGCGAGCCTGTGCATTTTTCCACTGGCAGCGGGCGGTTGGAACTGGCCAAATCGATCGCAGATCGTCGCAACCCGCTGACCGCGCGAGTCATCGTGAATCGAGTTTGGGGAGAACTATTCGGACAGGCATTGGTGACGACTCGCAGCAACTTCGGTGAGCTTGGAAGTCGACCGACTCATCCGCAGCTATTGGATGATTTGGCCGTGCGGTTTATGGATCAGGGCTGGTCAGTGAAGTGGCTGTGTCGCGAAATCCTGTTATCTGTCACATGGCAACAAAGCAGTTCCGCGAGCCTAACTAAGGACTCAAGTGCTGGCTCAAGTGCGGCCGAAGTGGATCCCGAAAACAGACTGTTGTCCCGGATGAATCGGCAACGTTTGAGTGTCGAAACATGGCGGGACACCGTGCTGAGCGTTTGTGGACAGCTGGATGTCGGTGTCGGTGGTCAATCGATCGACCCACTGGTGTCCGGCGAACAGCGTCGCACGGTTTATAGCCGTATCAGCCGCCTGGATCTGAATCCGTTGTTGGCCACGTTCGATTTCCCGGACCCCAATGTGCATTCCGGAAATCGTGTCAGAACAACCACGCCACTGCAAAAAATGTTTCTGATGAACAGTCCGTTTATGGTCGAACAGTCGAAGTATCTGGCGGAACGTTGTTTAAATGCCGCTTCATCGAATGAGCAGTGCGTCAGATCTGCGTTCAACGTGGTGTTCGGACGGGATGTCTCGGATGCAGAGCTGGACTTGGCGTTGTCATTTCTGGGCGAAGAAACGTCGGAACAGCATCTGTCACGCTGGGAACAATTCGCTCAGACATTGATTTCATCAAACGAATTGCAGTTTGTGGACTAGACCGCAGACTACTACGAACAGGCCTATTTCAGGAGCAGTCATTTGTTCAGTCGTCGTGAAATGCTATCGCGTGCCGGTGCCGGCTTTGGCACAATCGGACTGGCCGCAGCCCTGCAGGACCGGATGCTGTCTTCCGCAGCCCCGCAAACGAATCGTGGTCTCGACCTAGGTGCAATGTCGCATTTTGCCGCCAAGGCCAAACGTGTGATCTTCCTCTTCATGAACGGCGCACCGTCGCACGTTGATACGTTTGATCCGAAACCCAAATTGGCTCAACATGCCGGTTCGCAACCGACAGGCAAGTTATACAAGCCTTCCAAGGGAGCCGGTTACAAGCCATCACCGTTTCGTTTTGGGCCGCATGGGCAAAGCGGCGTGGTGATGAGTGAACTGTTTCCGCACATGAGCAAAGTGGCGGATGAACTGTGCGTCTTGCGTTCGATGCACACAGATGTCCCCAATCATGAACCTGGTTTGCTGATGATGAACTGCGGAAATCAACAGCCCATTCGTCCTTGTTTGGGATCGTGGGCGTCTTATGGACTGGGGAACGAAAATCAAAATTTGCCCGCGTTTGTGACACTCTGCCCCGGCATGCCAGTTGTGGGACCACAACTGTGGTCGAGCAGCTTTCTGCCGGGGGAACATCAGGCGACGCGACTGGATACGCGCGACATGTCGGTCGACAAACTGATTGCGAATCTGAACCACCCCCAGCTGACGCGACCGCAGCAGCGTGAGCAACTAGATTTACTGCAAGCTTTCAACCGCCGACACGCCGCACTGCGCGAAGGTGACGCCGTTTTGGAATCACAGATTCATGCTATGGAGCTGGCATTTTCGATGCAACGCGAAGCGCAAGATGCGTTCGATATTGCGAATGAGCCTCAGCATGTTCAACAAGCTTACGGCGACAGCGTGTTTGGCAAAGGAGCATTGTTGGCGAGGCGATTAGTCGAACGCGGTGTGCGGTTTGTTCAGGTGCATGACGTCGACAAAGGCAAACAGCCTTGGGACACTCATGCGGACAACGACAATCGTCATCGCAAACTGTGCAGCTACAGCGACCAAGCCTCAGCGGCGTTGATTGCTGATCTGAAGCAGCGGGGGTTACTGGAAGACACGCTGGTGATCTGGGGCGGGGAATTCGGCCGCACGCCTTATGCTCAAGGAAAAGAAAATCTCAAAAAAGCCGGGCGAGATCACCACCACACGGGATTTTCGATGCTGTTAGCCGGTGGCGGCGTGCGGGGCGGCATGATGTACGGAGCCACAGATGATTTTGGGATGGACGCCGTCGAAAACCGTATCCATGTCCATGACCTGCATGCCACAATCCTACACCTAATGGGAATTGACCATGAGCGTTTGACGTATCGTTTTTCCGGTCGCGACTTCCGGCTGACCGACGTCCACGGGCGCGTTGTTCACGACATCATTGCGTAACGTGTCAGCGCACCGTTGCGGCTTCTACTCGTCGCCTAGGATGCGAGTTAAGCGTTCCGTCATTTCTCGCCGAGCCCGGAAGATTCGGCTGCGAACCGTGCCGATGGGAATGTCCAGAATCGTTGCGATTTCTTCGTAGGGCAGGCCGTCGATTTCCTTCAAAATCAGTGGTTGGCGGAATTCTTCGGCCAGCTGACTGAGTGCTTCCTGAACCAGCTGAACGTGTTCGGAACTCACCAGTTGCCGTTGCGGATCAGCATCCTCGTTTTTGTCCTCAGGGTCCAACCCGGACGCTTCCGCGTGGCGGTCCAGTGAAGTTGTCGGCAGTCGTAACTTTCGCCGCCGACTGATGGCGGCATTCATCGCGATGCGGTACAGCCACGAGTAAAACGCGGCATCCTGCCGGAACGCTGCCAGCTTTTGCCAAGCCGAAACGAACGCCTGCTGAGCGGCGTCCAAGGCGTCTTCGCGAGAATTCAGCGCGTGTTCGAGACTGTGGACAAGCCGATCCTGATAGCGACGAACGAGAGCGTCGAACGCTTCGTGGCTGCCATTGATGGATTGTTGAATGAGCTGAAGGTCGGAAAGAGAATCCAACGTGACGTGGCCAGCGACGGGTGTTGCGAACTGGTTGAAGAGGAATTCGACGTGGCTCAAGAAGACAGGAGCGTCGTGTGAGTCAGCCGAAGCGGTATTCAACAGGATCTGCCATCAATTCGCAAATGATCCGTGAGCCCACCGATCTGTTGTTTCTCCACCGAATTGATCAAGCTGTCGATTTCGTGAGCGGCACAGCGCTAGCCGCCGGTAACGTGCTGAAAATCGCTGGCAAAGTCGGCGGCTAGTGCCGTACCGCTCACGAGTGTAGTGCAAAAACATTTCTCCACCGATGGAAAATCGGCGGGGGACAGTGGAGGAACGGAACGCAATCGTTTCTCTTCGCTAGGAATCTTTAGCGGCGTTCGTGGACGCCTTCTGATTCGCTGCGGTACTTTGGCGTTGTAACCACCACATGATGACGCAGCCAAAGACGAACAAGCCGATGCTCATGAGTTGAGAAAACGTGAGCCCCGTGCCCATGCGACCGCCTTCGTCGTCACGAATGATTTCTAACGCAAAGCGTGTGACGGGATACAGAATCCAGCCCAGCGCCATGACGGCCCCATCGAAGGGGCGACGACGGAAGAACCAAATCAACAGGGCTGCCAGCAGAAACGCCAGCACCGAACTGTAGACCTGAGTCGGATGCAGGGCGATTGTGGTCAGTACAGAATCGGACGCTGTGCCGGCAATGTCTTGGACTGCGATCGGCACACCATCGGCTTCAATCAGCTTCTCGCCGGTCGCGGCAGAACGTGCGGACAGTGATTCAAATGTCATGCTGTCACGCGGAAAGTGAACGGCCCATGGCAGATCACATGCGGCTCCAAAGCAGCAGCCATACAGGAAACAACCAATCCGACCAAAGCCCAGTCCGATAAACAGCGACGGAATGATCACGTCGGCCATCAGCAACGGGCGAATTTTGTGTTGGCGACAGTAGATCCACAGTCCCACGATGCCACCGATGACTCCACCGTAAAACACAATGCCGCCATCCCACAATGCTATCGTTGCTTTCAAAACGGCGGCAACGCTGCTGGCTTCGGCAAAAACACGATGACCATACTGCAATAGGTAGGTAATTCTGGCACCTATGATGCCGGGAATCAGCAACCACATGGTCATGTCCCAAATCACGTCAGGATTGATCCCCACCGTCGCCGCTCGACGACCGGCAAAGTAGGTTGCCGTCCCGAAGCCAATGGCCAACATCAAGCCGTAGCCAAACAGCGGAACGCCGGTTTCCACAATGGGTAATTTCGTGACGGATAGAATTAGCAAACCAGCCGGAAGCAGTCCCCAAGTACACAGCGCGGCGGTGACTTGGCCGCGATCTTTTGTCATTCGCCAAACGACTAACAGCGAGATTGCGATGATGGACAGCAGCAACGCGATGATCCATCCGTAACCGACATGCAGCTCGTTGCCAACGGACTGCAGTCGCCACGGCTGGTCGAACATGATTCTCAGAAGAACTTTTCTCATGCTGGGAATGTATCTGAAATACGCCGATTACAGAAATCGCAGTTCCTGATTGTCGATAAGCCGGGTTTTTCCAAGCTTTGCGGCCAGTAATGCCACGCCGGTTTCCGCATTAGCCACGGCGGGGTCCAGAGTGCAGCGATCCACAACCACCGCATAGTCCAGCTCAACCCCGTCTTCCACTTGGATCAACTGAGTCATCCGAGCCGCGATTTCGGCGGGCCGACTTCCGGCAGCGGCTAGCTGTTCGGCCAGTTTTAACGATCGCCATAGCACCAGAGATCGCGGACGATCTTCCGCTGACAAGTAGCGATTCCGGCTGCTCATGGCCAGTCCGTCTGTTTCGCGGATAATGGGGCAAGTGACGATTTCGATGCCCCAATTCAGATCCATCACCATTCTCCGAATGACCAATTGCTGCTGGTAGTCTTTCTGACCAAAGTAGGCTTTATCCGGCACAGTCATATTGAACAGTTTGGCGACGATTGTTGTCACTCCATCGAAATGCCCCGGCCGGCGTGCGCCTTCCAGCTTGCGTGTCAGTCCCGTGACGCGAACGTCAGATTCGGCATCGGGCAGGTACATTTGCGATGTGGCTGGAGTCAACACAAGGTCGGCACCAGCCGCCTCGCATTTTTGCAAGTCTTCGTCGAGTGTCCGCGGATAGCGATCGAAGTCTTCGTGGGGACCAAACTGAGTTGGATTGACGAACACCGTTGCAACAACGTAGTCGCAATCTTTACGAGCCGCCTGTACCAAGCTGACATGACCGGCGTGCAACGCCCCCATTGTGGGCACCACGCCGACCACAGCACCCTGTCGACGAGCGTGCTGAATGAGCGCCCGAACGTCGGCGGGCGATGAATGAACTTTCACGGATATTGCTGCTGAGAATTGATGGGAAATACTTCCAAGAAGCAGCAGCGTTTTGCGACTGCACAGCCGACCGCATCAGAAACTGTATTTTCGATTGTTGCGGTCGAAGTCAGCATCCGTCAGGCGGACGTCTGTTTTCAGATTCAGAAACGAATAATCTTCCAGAAGCGGCGGCTGTTCGTTGGGCCGTCGAGGGAATCCGAATTTTTGCATTCGCACGGGAATTCCTGTGGCATTGTCGATCCACAATCGGACTTTGTGATTATTGAATTGTTTTCGTGGTTGTGGATGACTGCTTTCGATGATGTTGCATGTCATGTTGTCCAGCTTGGCATCCTTGAAATACTTCACTTCCGTTTCTCCGTATTTGGCCTCTTCCTGCCACTGACGGATCATGATTTGCAATGTGTTCGCAATGCCAGCTTTTGTAATGGGGTAGCGATTTTCGTTCATCGCGATCGATTCGGTGGGCACCAATTCCATCGCACCAGCAAAGCTTAACAGGCCAGCTTCATGGGCGATTAGCTTGCCGTTGTTGCGGCCATCGACGTAAATTACTTCCCGACCTGTATGCGGGTTTTCGAAGTACAGGTAGACACTAAATGGTTCGTGCCGGATCTTGATCTTCATCTTGTGAGACACGGTACTTTTGCCCACGACCTCGCGTTTGATAAACGTGGCTTCATAGCCGGGTAATGCCAGCACTTTTTCTAAGCAAGCCTCGGCATATCGAATCGCCGGTTGCAGCGGATGCTCTTTTTCGGCCGCTTCGTCCGCACTCGCCGACTGGCACGCCACGACGCCTGCCAAAAGAAGGACGACGACAATTTTTTGTTGAATATTCTGCATGGTCATTCTGTCCGACTTTTCATGAGCTCGTTGATGGAGGGCTCAGCAATACGGCAGTCAAAGGAGATTGTGGAGATCTGTCTGGCCAGCATTTTAGGGAACCAGAGCCAGCAAACCAGACCTCACTTTCCATATCGGTCGAAAAATGGGCTTGTCCCGCCCGCAAACCGGCCCAAACATGGGTCGCAGAAACTGAGATTGTGGCGTTTTTCGGTTGTCCCTAGACTTCGGCAATTACTGCCAATCTCTACTTCAGCGGAGAAGAAATCTCCGAATTTTGACGTGGAATACGGAATGGAATCTTCACGCAGCGGGCCACTCACAACATTCATCATGATGTTGCCACTGATCGTGGTGCCAACAGTCGCAATGCTGAAACCAGCCAACCTCAAGGAAGGCTGGGCCAGTCAATTGCTGTCGGCATCAGATCATCCAGCAACAGCAGATGCCGAGCATGATGCGCCCGAATTCGGTGCAGACATGGACGATTTCGAGGAATTCGGCCTGTTCGTGGATGAATCCGAAAGCTCAACCAACGCGGACGATGACCAAGACGCATTGTTTCGCGAAGTGTTCGATGACCCGTTGACCACCGTCCAAGCCGAACCCTCGCCCACAAAATCGACCATGCCTCAGCAACCGTCGCAAGGGTCGGGTAAGAACCTCGCCCCCTTGATGTCTCAACTGGAAAAAATGGGAGCGACTCGGACACTTTGGTTTACACCGGGCAATCAGATGGTCGGCTTCGTGGCCTTCTTTGAACCGGATCGCGGCAAAACAAGCTATCGATTCGAGTCGATCGCTCTGTCACAGACTGCGGCGGCTCGAGACGTCATTCAGCAGGTAAGTGACTGGGAAACTGGCCGATGAGCTGGTTGCCGAATCAGTTCACTGGTTCCGCAGCATGGGGGCCAGTCCAGCGAACGCTGCACGCTGATTCCCCACCGGGCCTAGAATTTCGCAAGTGTGCGTTTCGGACGGCTCCGCTGTTTCAGCTGCGCGCGACTGTTGATACTTCTCAGGTCCAGTCCACGGGCCAGCTTGTGCGGTCTGAGCGATTGGGGCGACTGGAAGCAGTGTTGTTAATTTCTCGATCAGCATCGTCCGCGAAACGACTCGCTCAACACGCCGGTCTGGTGGATGGAGCGGAAGCGGAACAGCTGATTGAACTGCTCAACCGCAGCTACGATCTTACTCATT
>JBDNHJ010000089.1:0-24554 GCA_041688835.1 Fuerstiella sp. | reverse complement strand
GTCTCCACCGTGATTTCTCGGCGGAGACCGCCGAGCTACAAATGAAGAGCCCCGATCCTTAAACGTCACAGACCACTCGTCATGGATCAGTGCTTATGAGTCGCTGGATCACCCCCAACGGCCGTGTCTTTGAAGAATTCAGCCCCGATCCGCCAGAAAGGACGTCAAAAAACCTTGCCAACAGGCGTAGGATCAAGGTATGACTCCAGTCGTACGAAACGCGCCACCGTTGTTCGGAGGCTTGGCGAGCGTCGAAGCGGCCAACTTTCTGTAGGCTGCTTGATTCGGTTGAGGATTAAAATCAAACAGATCACGTTATGTCTGAGTCGCAGGATGCGGGACTTGGACCAGAGTCAGGGAAGAAATGCAACATGAGACAAACCTTCACACCCGGTGACCTTGTCATCTATCGCAAAACGAAACACAGCACTCATCCGGGACCGCGTGCCGAGAACGTGCATCCGGCGCCGAATGGTGACACCTATGCCTACACCATCGATAAGTTCTGGATTGTCGAAGCGGTCGACGACGATGGTACGATCGTCGCCGCCACACGCCGCGGAAAACGCAATCGACTGAAGTGCGATGACCCCATGTTGAAAAGAGCGAATATCTTGCAGCACCTTCTGTATCGCAGTCGCTTCGCTCAACTACCAACATCGACTGACGAGTAACCGCTAAGATCGGCAGGCGCTGCGTTCACGGCTGATTCTGTTGCTCGGCGGTCTCCGCCGAGAAATCACGGTGGAGACCACCGAGCTACATTTCGCCAACCCGCCAACCTCAGCCGCAGCCTCGACTGTCCACTTGTTAAACTTCCGACGTCACTTTACGTCGCAGCGCGTTTTGAAAACAAGACTCCACACACCACGACCATGGCTGTGCCCAGCACAATGGCCATCAGCGGATGCAGATAGTCTGTGACACCGCTGAGCGAATCGCGCAGTGGCACCAGCCAGTCGGGCGGATTTTGCAGATGAGCGATCACAATGGCGCTCATCGAAACCACGCCCGCCAGCACGCCGATGCCGGCCCCGCGTCCGCCCGTCGCCCGTGTGAAGCGGGCCAGCAGAATCAATCCCAAAGTCCCGCCGCTGAGCACTCCGGAAATCTGCCACCACACGTCGAGGATCTGCTTGACGCCGATCATCGCCAGCGCTGCCACAATGCCCGCGATGCCCAGCGCGACTGTGGCGATTCTTAGAAACAACAGATCAGCCGCGTCGTCTCGCCGTGTCGTTAAAAATCGATTTCGCACATCACACAACAGCAGTGTGGCGGAGCTGTTCAATGACGAATCCACGGTGCTCATGGCAGCCGCCAAAATCGCCGCCACCAACAAACCGGCCACCCCGGTCGGGAGTTCCGTCATGATAAAATACGGCAGCACTCCATCGGCCTGAGTTCCCGCAGGCAGCGTGCCGGTGCTGCCGTAAAACACATACAACGCCGTTCCGATGAAAAACAGGACGGCAGAAATCGGCAGATACGCGATGGCACCGATCCACACACTGCGCTTGGCATTTTGTTCGGAATCCGCCGTAAAATAACGCTGCACATAGGTTTGGTCGGCAGCAAAGTTTTGCAGGTTGATCACGAAACCAAAGACAAGCACCGTCCAAAAAGAGGGGATCGAAAAGTCCACGGCCAGACTGCCCAGTGACAGCTTGTTGGTCGTTGTCGATTGAGCTCCCGCGATGATTCCCATGATGCCACCGTCGACATTCAAAATCAGCACCCCGGCGCAGATCAGCATGCCGCAGATCAGAATCACGCTCTGCACAACGTCCGTCCAAATCACGGCTTCGATACCGCCCAGCAACGTGTACACAATCACCAACACACCAAGACACACAATGATGGCTTCGATGGGTAGGTCCAGCAGAGCGGCCGCTCCCAGCGACACGCCGAACAAAATTGTGCCGATCCTCCCCACGTGGTACAGCACATTAAAGAGGGCCGCGTACAGTCTGGCCCACGCTCCAAAGCGTTTCTCCAGATGCTCATACGCAGACAGGCTGGTTCCGTTGCGAAAGAACGGCACAAAAAACACCGTCGCCACCAGCGCCGCATAGGGCAGCGACAACGAAAACACGAAGGGATTCCAGTTGCCGCTGAACGACTTTCCAGGGTTGGCGATAAAGCTAATGCTGCTGACAAACGTGCCAACGATCGACAGGCCAACCACCCAGCCAGGCAAGCTTCCGCCCGCCGACATAAACTCGGTCGCTGTCTGAGTCTTGCGGGACATGAGACAGCCAATGACCGTGACTGCAATCAGGTACAGCGCGACGACGGTCAGATCGATCTGATGAGCGGTAAGCATTCGTGACTCGGCCGTTCGAAAATTTGATATGGATGGATGGATGGATGGCAGCTTAGCAGGCAGTCACACGCAATTCACCTCGCAATTCCACTCGCAACTGATTCGGGCTTTCGCCGGTCGGTGCTGGATTCAGCGGACTCACTGGCAACCGTTGAAGGTTCGCACTAAAACGCCCGCTCCCACCGCCCGTCTGTCCCGATTGCGTGTTTCATGTCCGCCTGCCTGTTCGACTACGACTCACTGTTCACAGACCTTTCCACAGCAGGATTTTCTGCGTGGGCCGCTGATCTGAAGGTACGTTGCCACCAAGCCATTTCTATCACGGGACATGGAAATCTGGACGATTGGAAAGCTGCGTGGGGCGAACTTCCGACCGGCCGTGCTTCGTTGAGCCCAAACCTGAGCGTGATCGATGGGCGTGTGACCGCCACGTGCGATGGTGAACTGCCGAATCCGGCGGA
This sequence comes from Fuerstiella sp., assembly GCA_041688835.1. Taxonomy (GTDB): domain Bacteria; phylum Planctomycetota; class Planctomycetia; order Planctomycetales; family Planctomycetaceae; genus Fuerstiella. The sequence continues at coordinate 21,767 of JBDNHJ010000089.1, read as the reverse complement.
ATTGACCGCCACGCTGCAGAAGTTTCACCCATGGCGAAAAGGGCCGTTCGAACTGTTCGGCATTCACATCGATACGGAATGGCATTCCGACTGGAAATGGGAACGCCTGCAAGCTCACATCGAACTCCGCGACCGCAGCGTGCTGGATGTGGGCAGCGGAAACGGCTACTTCGGTTGGCGAATGTTGCTGGCTGGGGCGAAACCTGTCGTTGGCCTAGATCCGTTTTTGTTGTACGTGATGCAACACGAAGCCATCAAGCGTTGCCTAGGATCGGAACTGCCAAACTATGTGTTGCCTGTGGGAGACGACTGTCTGCCGCCGCGACTGAATGCGTTTGATGTGACGTTTTCGATGGGAGTTCTGTATCATCGCACCAGCCCGATTGATCACCTGCAGTCACTGGCCGGCACACTGCGTCCAGGCGGGCAGTTGGTGTTGGAAACGTTGGTCGTCGATTCGACGGAAGAAACCGTCCTGGTGCCTCAAGGCCGCTACGCCAAAATGCGCAACGTGTGGTTCATCCCTTCAGTGCCCATGCTGAAACTCTGGTTAAAGAGAACCGGTTTTCGAGATGTGCGCGTGATCGATGTTAGTCCAACATCAATTCAGGAACAGCGTTCAACAGACTGGATGACGTTCGAATCCTTGCAGGATTTCCTAGCCCCCGCGGACCATCAAAAAACCATCGAAGGCCACCCCGGCCCACTGCGCGCCACCATCGTCGCCAGCGTTTAGAATCCCACATCGATCGCCTCAATCCCAAACACCCGCAATCGACGGTGCCGTGCGTCGTCCAATTGACCTTGACCGCGAAAACCGTTGAGGTGCAAAGCGTCGGAGGTGTCAGGGCAGCTGAGTTCCTTGGTCGGAACGAATGGTGCGCACGGCTGTTTCGAGACGGCGTTCGCCGACGGGCGAGGTGGCGTCGATGCTCAATTCCATGCCCTCAGAAGTGATTCGAATTCCTGTGGAACCTTCTTCGCTGGCAGCCATGAAGCCTTCGATCCGTTCTCGAACGGATTTCAGAGACTCTGGGGAATCGAAGATGACTCTTGAGTTCAGTTTCATGTCCGAAGTCTGCGCACTCGATTCCCAATAACGCTGAACAAATCAAGCACCTAGGATCATCGGGCTCCAGAACGCCCAAACTCGTACCCACCCGAGAGCACATCTAAGCCCCCATGTCTAAGTTTTCGTACAAAACTCGTTTAACCGCGTGCATGGGTGCTTATCTGTGTTCATCTGTGATATCTGTGGTTGAAAATCCATTCCGGCATCCAGATCACAGAAACTCACACCTTTAGGCAAGACCGGCTGCAGCAGATGTTCGTCTGAACGCAGGACAACCCATGGGGACAGCACTTTGTTGACGCGCCCCAAGGACCACGCAATCTCGCGCCAATCCGGCTCAGCTTCTTCAATAACAATCGTTGCCAATTCGCCCACAATATCCTCAAGTGCTGTCGTGCCCAGCAGTTTCCCGAAACGTTGTGGCCAACATTCGCCAACGCTCGATGGATAAACTCTGCCAAGAATATCAGCAACACCTGCCAAGGTTGCAGAAGAATGTTCATGCCGTCCTCCATGACTTCCGTAGCCGAAACTGATACGGTTGGGCTTGGTGTTTATTTCTCAACCTCAGAGTTCCACGTCGGAGACCGCCATGAATCTGGGCATCGATCCTAAAGTCGACTTTGCATTCAAGCTGATCTTCGGCAGTCCTGAACACACGCGAATTACGATTCATTTCCTGAACGCCATTCTGAATCCGCCACATCCCATCACGTGGGTCGAAATTCTGAACCCGATTCAGGGAAAAGACTTCGCGGAAGACAAGTTGGTGATTTTGGACGTGCTGGCTCGGGATGAGCAGGGTAATCGGTTCAATGTCGAAATGCAGACGACGCTGCCTGTCGATCTTCCGAAACGGCTGACCTTTTACAACGCATTGAACTACGTGCGTCAGTTGAATGCCGGAGATCGGTATTTTGATCTTCGTCCGTCGATCAGTATTTGCGTTTTGAATCGTGTGCTTTACCGGAAAACACCCGAATACCATCTGAGTTTTCGGCTGCGATGTGATCAGCAGCCGCTGGTCTTCACGGATGATCTGATCTTCCACACGTTGGAATTGCCGAAGTTTGAGCGATCAAAAGCAGAAATATCCGGCTGCTCTGCGATCGAAAAGTGGTTATACTTTCTGAAACATGCGGAACACGCTGAAGCTGGCGATCTGATCCGAAAGCTTGGCGATCCTGAATTCGAAGAAGCGGTTGGAGTGCTGAATATGATTTCCCGAAGTCCTGAAGAACGCCAGTTCTATGAAGCACGCATCAAATTTCTGCATGACGAAGAAGCCCGAATGATCGCCGCGAGAATGCAAGGTCGCGAAGAAGGTCGCGAAGAAGGTCGCGAAGAAGGTCGCGATAAAGGCCGAGAAGAAGGCGAAGTTCTGGGCCAGATCAAGGTGTATCAGCAGTTGTTGGGAATACCGGAAACGCCGTCTTCGGAGCTTCATCCGCTATCGCTCGCAGAACTGACCAGCAGGGTTGCTGATCTGCAGCAACAGCTACGTGACCGTGGATAGTGCCCCGGATTCAATGGCCTTGGATTACGAGCTGTTCAACGACATCACGCCACTGGTCGACATCACGTACAGCAACACGACCTTCAACCGCAGCACGCGAATTCTGCATACGGACGTTCAAATCACCAACCTCGCGAAGAAAACCATGGGAACGTAGCACTTTGTTGACGTGCCCAATGGACCACGCAAACTCGCGCTAATCCGGCTCAGCCTCCTTCAATAACAATCGTTGCCAATTCGCCCACAACATCCTCAAGTGCAGTGACCCCAGCAGTTTCCTCGATTGCGAAAACGTGGTTGCCATGGCTCGCGAGCAAGCTCAGCTGCATCATTCCCGCAATGGCGAATGGCAATTGGGCGGCCTGAAGAGCCACTCCAGAGCTGGATAGCCGGGGGTTGGGGGAGAAGCATGGCGGCGCTGGATGAGAACACATGAGTCGAAGAGGCCAACCGGATTCTCTAGGCCGATGCAATTCGGTATTTGAAGCTGCGTGCGTCAGGAAAAACTGTTGCTGAAATCAACGGGGCCGAAACCGATCTGCCATGGGGAAATTGGTTTGGACTTTCAGACTATGTTCGAATTATTTTTCTTTTTGGCCAGAATAGTGAACGATTCCCCGGTCGACTTTCCGCCGAGACAGAAGCGAGAATGAAGGAGTCTCTTTAGGCTTATGTGAGCGAGCAAGCGAAGGTCGCCCATTGCTCTTGTTTCCGACAGGCGGGCCGCCCGTCCTACGACAATGTTCAAACTTCTCGAATGAACGAACCTTGGTAAGAACACCATGCAACGACTTCCACTTTTTCTATTTTTAGTTGGCGTAGCAATCTTTTGCCCGGCACTTCACGCGCAGCCATCTATTCTTCGGTCTTTTAACGGAGCCTTCACCGGGAAAATCGGTGCGGTGCATACCCTAGCGTTTTTGCTCGACGAGAAGACTGAACAATGGGAAGCGAAGGGAAAGATCGTCGGCGATGGCTTGTGGGCACTTCAGAAGCCGATGAAACTGGGCGATGGTCATTGGATCATGTCGGGTGCGCAAGGCGGCGATGATAACCCCGCTGCGGGGACGACAGTCAAGGATCGCAATCCGCTCACCCGTGCGGTCGGAAACGCTGGCGAAGGAACATTCAACCGCATCTTCCAGCTCGACACCAAGGGCCGCATGATGTACCCCGGCGCGGACGAGCATGATGGGAAGCTTTACGTCGGCTACACCCGCGGGTTTGAGCCGATCCTCGCCGTGGTCCCAGTCGCGTCGCTTGCTCCCGAAGCCGACGGCGTGGCCAATGACGTGCCGACGCAGCCGCGCTCGGCTCATTGGAAGTTAAACGGAGACAATGAAGCGCTGGTGATCTATGGGGCATCGACTCAGGCGGAAGGCGTCGCAGGCAAATCGCTCGTCCTCGATGGTCGGTCCGTCATCGAACTTGAAAACAGCGCTGTTCTCAATGCGGACGACAACGGCTTCACCGTATCACTCTGGTTCAATCCGTATGACCTCGGTGCCGGGCAACAGATGCTCGTGGGAAAGAACCGCTACTCGCTCGCTGAGCGGCAGTGGGGGATCACGATCGAGGCGGACGGGCGACTCCGGGCTCATTTACAACAAGCAGGATGGAAGACGATTTCGAGCGACGCGCCGCTTCGTCCCGGCCATTGGCATCAGGTCGTGCTCACGATCGGGAAGCAGACGGCGACGCTTTATCTGAATGGCAAAGCGGCCGGCAGCCTGGACCTGACGCGGCCACTTCCCGCTACAAAAGCACCGATCACCGTCGGAGGAATTTGGGACAAGGGAGCCAATCGCCAAGCGTTTCGCGGTGCTTTGGATGAAGTTCGCTACGAGCCACTTGCGTTGACGGTCGAAGAGATTGCTGCCGACTACCAACCTGTCTTCATCACTCATCAAGTCCCCGAGCCGCCCAAGCATTTTCCCCTGTGGGATGAAACGGCCGAACTGCCCCAAGCCGCCGATCTCTCGGAACTTGCAGACGTCGAATTTCATGTGATCAAAAAGTGGGACAAGCCCGCCGACGGCTACACCTTCCTTCATGGTGTCGGCCTCGCTTGGCATCAAGGCAAACTCTATGCGTCCATCGGTCACAACAAGGGCGACGAAAACACCGTCACCGAGGAAGCACAGTATCGCGTCAGCAACGACGGTGGAAAATCTTGGGGTCCGCTGCAAGTGATTGATGCCGGTGAGCAAGACAATCTAGCCGTCAGTCACGGTGTCTTTCTGTCTGACAAAGGCTCCCTTTGGGCATTTCATGGAGCCTACTACGGGCATTTGCAAAACATCCACACCCGCGCCTATTCGCTCGATGAAACGACAAACCAATGGATCAAGCATGGTGTCGTGGTCGAGAACGGATTCTGGGCCTTGAACCAGCCGGTCAAAATGGAGGATGGCAACTGGATCATGCCCGGTGGTTCATTCCGGCAATATGAGCAACCTGGCGTCCATCCCGCGGCCGCTGCGATCAGTCATGGCGATGATTTTACCAAGTGGGACATGGTCCGCATTCCCGTCACCGACGAGATCAATCGCATGTGGGGCGAATCGTCGCTGTTTGTCGATGGTGCCAACGTTTATAGCATTGCCCGCTACGGTAGCGAAGCGCAGGCACTCGTTTCGGTCAGCAAAGATTACGGTCGCACTTGGACTCCCACCGAGATTTCCAACCTGCCGATGGCGACGTCGAAACCCGCCGCTGGCGTCCTGAGCACGGGGCAACGTTACCTTGTCTGCACCACGGCACGCGACAACGGTGGCAAACGCACACCGCTGACCATCGCTGTCTCACGACCCGGCGAGAACGTTTTCTCGAAAGTGTTTGTCATCCGCCGCAGCGAGCTTGATGCCGTCGGCGAGTCCGCCGGACAACTCAGCCTCTCCTATCCGTGTGCCATCGAGCATGACGGGAAACTCTACGTCGGCTATTCCAACAACGGAGGCCGACGCGGCAATCTCAACAGCGCCGAGCTGGCCGTGATTCCGATCGATGCGTTGCTTGAAGATCGTAGCGTAGGCGGCTCGCCTGAGCTTGTCCCTTGATGTTCCTCAGGCGAAGAGGAAAAGGTTCCAGGACTCGAAATGACTCCAAGTACCGTTTCTTCATCGCAGCCCATCGCAAGGGCGTTGAAAGTTCATGCCGCGAACATGATCTCAATGCTTGGCCCGATTGGCCAGTCACGCTGCGCATGGTCGCCGAAGGCACCCGCGTCCGCTATCCTTTTGCCTGACATTAGGAAGCTAGACCGTTGGCCGATCCCGAGCCAGCGGGCATAGGGGTCGGACGGTCACTTTGAAACGCGGAGGCAGAACCAATGACCAGACACATGCCAACCGATCGTGCTCAATCGGCGCTGGTATGCATGAGCCTCACGCTCCTCCTTGCCTCCGTTTCTCTCGCCGCCGAACCTCGCGACACCCAGCCAGGCACTTGGGCGGCCACGGATGCACTGGGCCGCGTGCTGCCGATGCGGGAGGAAGTCGGCGAATCTAAGGCAATTCGCACGGTGGGCATCTTTTACTTCAACTGGCACGCCGCCTTTGGAAATCCGAAGGTGCATGACATCGCGAAAATCCTCGCGGCCAATCCAAGCACCCCGCCATGGGGACCTGTGCATACACCGCATTACTGGAGTGAGCCGCGCTTTGGCTACGACCGCCCGGATGATGCGTGGGTGATCGGCAAGCAGATACTGATGCTCGCCGATGCAGGCGTGGATGTGTTGATCCTGGATGCGACGAACGCTTTCACCTATCACGCCGAACGCGAGGCGCTCTGCACGGTGCTGGAACAAGTGCAGGCCGAGGGCCAACGCGTGCCGCAGATCGCGATGTTTGCCTTGCTACTTTTCAACGGACGATGCCGTCGGCTCACTCGATCCTCGCTAATCGGTTGTGAACGTGTCATCCGAGCAAACCGGGGATCGGTTTGCCCTTGATCGGTGCGGTGTCCCTGCCCACGATGCAGAATGTCTGGCCGCCCTCGGATAGTTCTACATAGTGTCCCGTATCGCCGCCCAAGGCGGTGCTGGCGTGTGATGGACTCGCGAGAAATCTTCCCCAAGAACTCGACACGATCTTGGCAAACTGTTTGGCGCATGGCCGTCGAAACTTTGTGCAGATTCATGATCGGTTTCCCGAAGAAGGTCGACACGCCATCGAGGCCTTCAAGGTGATCTATGTTCGACAAAATCCGCAATGGAGCCCGCGTCGGCGACATGTCTATGAGTCTGATTTACAGACTGCGAGCTGTGCGGCGCCAATGCGTTTGATTATCTGAATCAACTTCAGCTCCATGCGGCGGACGTTACGAAGCATCCGGCTCGCTGGATGCCTGGGAATTATCGCGAACACGTCAGAGCGATTTCAGACGCGGCGTAATGCATCTAAGCCAACCAGTGATTGGTCGGTCACGAAGGAGGTTGTCACTGATGGATCGAGAGCTGATTGACATTCAACTGACACCTGAAGAACGCTCTCTCCTGATGCAACATGGATATCCCTTCGCACAGATTGAACAGGCCCTGAAAGTCTGCGAAACGAGTCGTGATATCGAATTCGTGCCGATGGACAGCTTCGAACTCGAACGCCTGATTGGAGACATGTGTACTTCCATCAACGGCATGCAAAGCGGGGCATGGCAGAATCAGCTTGTTGATCTCTGCGATCAGCTGGAAGCCGCCGAACAATTCGGGGACGGCCCGTTTGACGAGCATTAAGCGGGCTGCCGGACACTCCCGGTGTCAGCGTAAGCTGTGACGCCTGACCGACCCCACCGTCCCATCCACCGCCCGCGACAAATTCCAGCGATTGCACGCCTGCCGGAAGGACACCGCTTAGTAGCGGCTCCGTGTGTGGCTCGAACGTCTGCTGCGCACGTCGAGCGAACGTCAGCCACGGGTAGGTATTCGTGGCGATGCGAGTCACTTCAGCGGTGGCGTGTTCGTGCGCCTTCGATTGGCTGCCGAAAGCTGGCACCAGCGCGGCTGCGACAGATTTCAGCAACATTTGTCGTCGATTTTGATGCATTGGCGTTCACGATCTCCAGCGTTTTGGGTCATGTCTAAGCCCAGTTCCGAGCCTAGTTCCGAGCCCAGTCGCTGCAGCATACTGGCTAGCCGCTTGCTGTGGAATCAGGGGGCGATAGAATGCCGGTTTCATCACTCCTCTGTACTGAATTTTGGATAGGTTCCACGTGAAGGCACTCCTTCTTTCTGAATACAAGAAACTAGAACTCACAGACATCCCGACTCCGAACATTGGCCCGGACGACGTGCTGGTGCAAGTGCAAGCCTGCGGAATCTGCGGCAGCGATATTCATGGCTGGGACGGCAGCAGCGGTCGACGCGTGCCGCCGTTGGTGATGGGGCATGAAGCGGCGGGAATCGTGACGGCGGTGGGTCGCGATGTGGTCGGATTTAGTGAAGGCGACCGGATCACGTTTGATTCCACCGTCTGGTGTGGGAAGTGCCGTTACTGCCTGGGCGGTCGCCCGAATCTGTGTGACAACCGCATGGTGCTGGGCGTGAGCTGTGCGGACTATCGTCGGTATGGCTGCTTTGCAGAATACGTCAGCGTGCCGGCGAGAATTTGTTGCCAGCTGCCCGCGTCGTTGCCGTTCGAACATGCGGCCCTGATCGAAGCGGTTTCCGTCGCCGTGCATGCCGCCAACCGGACCCCAGTGATGCTCGGCGATACAGCTGTCGTTGTGGGCAGCGGAATGATCGGACTGTTGGCCATTCAGGCGATCAAGCGCAAAGGCTGCAGTCAGGTGATCGCCACCGACCTGAATGCTCAGCGACTGGAAGTGGCCAAAAAACTAGGCGCTGATGTGACGATCGACGTTTCCCAAGAAGACGCAGTGGCTCGCGTTCTGGAACTGACCAATGGTCGTGGGGCCGATGTGGCGTTGGAAGTCGTCGGCGCGACGGCCACCATCAAGTCAGCGATCGACTGCACTCGCAAAGGCGGTTCGATCACCATCGTCGGCAACCTAGCCCCCACGATCGAATTACCTCTGCAATCCGTGGTCACTCGAGAACTCAATATCTTCGGCACCTGTGCGTCTGCCGGCGAGTACCCAGCTTGTGTTGACCTGCTGGCCTCTGGCATGATCAAGGTCGAAGACATGATCACCGCCAAAGCGCCGCTGGAAGACGGGCCTGACTGGTTCAGCCGTTTGTACGATGGAGAACCAAACGCGATGAAAGTTGTGCTGTGCCCGTCAATGTCGTAATTGGTTCCGCTGGGGTGTGAAAAACGTGGTGTTGCCCCGGAATTCGGGTGGCACCGCTTGCCGTTCAGGCCAGCGGTGTCGCTTTAGCGATGGAAAACCGCTCTCACGGGTTCTTTTCACAAACAACGCTGGCCGTGGTTTGCGCCTTCCCGGCAGGTTTCCGATGGCTGCGCCACACAAGCAGGCTGCGCCAGCATGATGAGCCACCCGCTGCGGTGGCTATTGCGAAAATCTCGCCCAGCCTCCGCCGCCTTCTGCTGCGGGCGGTGGCGTTGCGGGCGGTTCTTCGACTGGCGGTGCACGATCTTTGTGCAGTGCGGCAATCGCTTCTTCACGCGAATTGAACGGCACCCAGAAGAAGTCGGTCTTGGTGTTTTCCAGCAGCATCAGTGTCTTCATCATGTCTCGCATGTTGTCGCTCAGCTTGCACAGCACCGCTTCGCCACCACCTTGTCTGGCTTTTTTGGCCAGCCGAATCAGCATGCCAACAAACGTCGACGCGAAGTAGCTGAGCTTCGAAAAATCGAGCAGCAGATGCCTGACGTCGTCTTGGCTGAGCAGGCGGTACGTTTCGTTGTAGGCTTCGCGCACGTCTGAGTCGCGGAATTCCATCAGGCTTCCGGTGGGGGTCACAACCAACACGTCGCCGTCCTGTTCATATTCGAAAACCTGTTTTTCTGTCGTCATTCCACAACTCTAATCACTGGGCCCAACTAAAAACACGTGCGGGATATACTGCGTGGGCCACACGTTAGCCGCTGAGATGCGGCTTCTCAAGGCCTTGGCAGGTGTTTCCAGCGGTGTGTTTTGTATCCGGCGATGGCCGGTTCAACCTTAGCATCGAAGAAATCCCGTGGGAAGCAAAGATTGTTCTGAACCAGACGCCCGTCTCGATCGAATCACCGCAGAGATTCGCTAGAATCGAGCCTTCCCAACCGCTTCCTGGAATATTCTCTCCGAGACGACCCATGACTACGATTCAGGATCTGAGCAAGCTCGAACGCCTAAATTGTCAAGTATTTACCAACGCCCCGCTGGCTGCCAAACATGTCGCCAGCCAAATCGCCGCCTTAATCCGTGAGCGTGCCGAAAAGGGCAAGCCATGCGTTTTAGGGTTGGCCACCGGATCGACTCCGGTCGGAATCTACGCCGAACTGGTCCGCATGCACCAGCAGGAAGGGCTTTCGTTTCAGAACGTCATCACGTTTAATCTGGACGAATATTTTCCGATGCAACGGGAAGAATTGCAAAGTTACGTGCGATTCATGAACGAACATCTGTTCGGCCACATTGATATCCCCCCAGAGAATGTGAACATCCCGGACGGCACGATTCCACTGGAACAGGTCGCCGAATACTGCCGCGTTTACGAAGAAAAAATCGTGGAAAGCGGTGGCGTCGATATTCAAATTCTAGGGATCGGCCGTACGGGCCATATCGGTTTCAACGAACCCGGCTCAGACGAAACCAGCCGCACGCGACTGATCACGCTCGACACCGTCACCCGTACGGACGCCGCCAGCGATTTCTTTGGTGCCGAAAATGTGCCTCGCCGAGCCATCACCATGGGCGTCGGCACGATCCTGAACGCGTGGAAGATCTACATCTTGGCGTTTGGCGAAAACAAGGGGCCGATCGTGGCCCGCACGGTGGAAGGCGAACCGTCGCCCCTGGTGCCCGCGACGTATCTGCAGGAGCATCGTAATGTCGAGGTATTGTTGGACCCGGCTGCTGCCAGCGGCCTGACGCGCAGCCGATTTCCGTGGATGGTGGATACTGTCGAATGGACGCCGGAACTTATTCGCCGAGCTGTGATTTGGCTGGCCGAAAAAATGAACAAGGCCGTGCTGAAATTGACGGACGCCGAATACAACGAAGAAGGTCTGCAAAGTCTGCTGGCAGAATATGGTTCCGCCTACGAAATTAACTTGGACGTGTTTCGTTATCTGCAGGGCACAATTGTGGGCTGGCCCGCCGGCAAGCCCGATTCTGCAAAACGGCCCGGTGACCGTCCCGGAAAATTCGACCACATTTTCCCCAAACGGATCATCTGTTTTTCGCCGCATCCAGATGACGACGTGATTTCGATGGGCGGTACGTTGATTCGACTGGCGGATCAGGGGCATGATGTTCACATTGCTTATCAGACCTCCGGCAATATTGCCGTCTTCGATGAAGACGCGATTCGTTTCGCCGAATTTGCGGCCGAATTTTGTACGGCTTTCGACATTGGCACCGAACAGATTAATTCGCTCGAAGGTCAAATCGATGAGTGCCTGAAAAACAAACAGCCAGGGCAGGTCGACAGTGAAGAAGTGCAGAAACTGAAGGCCATCATTCGCCGAGGAGAAGCTCGCGCTGGAGCCCGATGTGTGGGCGTTCCCAATGAAAAAACTCATTTTCTGAACATGCCGTTCTACGAAACCGGGCGAGTCAAAAAGAAGCCGCTTGGAGACGAAGATATTCAAATCATTGTGGACTTACTGCGGAGTCAAAAGCCGCATCAAATTTATGCGGCCGGCGACCTGTCTGATCCGCATGGAACTCATCGCACCTGCCTAAAGGCGATCATCAAAGCCTGCGACATCTGCCGCAACGACGATTGGTTTGCAGAAAGCCAAGTGTTGTTGTATCGCGGTGCATGGCAAGAATGGCCCATTCATCAGATCGAAATCGCCGTGCCGTTAAGCCCCATGGAAGTGGAACGCAAACGCCAAGCGATTTTCAAGCACGAATCACAAAAAGACCGAGCCTTGTTTCCTGGTCCGGACATGCGTGAATTTTGGCAGCGGGCCGAAGCACGAAACGCCAATACGGCTCGATCGTACGATACGCTGGGCTTGGCTGAATACGCTGCGATTGAAGGATTCGTGGCGTGGGACGGCAAATGGGGATTGGACGACTGAGCAGCGAACGCGGGCACTGGTACGTCAGCTAAGAATCGCTTCAATCACTTCGCCGTGAACGTCTGTTAAACGGAATTGACGTCCCTGAAAGCGATAGGTTAGGCGTTCGTGGTCGATCCCCATCAGATGCAGGATCGTTGCCTGGAGATCGTGAACATGCACGCCGTTTTCGGCCACGTTGATTCCGAGTTCGTCGGAAGCGCCGTACGTGAAGCCCGGTTTGATGCCGCCGCCTGCCATCCACACGGTAAACGCATAGGGATGGTGGTCGCGCCCCCATCGAACGCGATTGTTAATGTCGCCCTGCAGAAACGGGGTCCGACCGAATTCACCACCCCAAACCACTAACGTCTCGTCCAACAAGCCGCGTTGTTCGAGGTCGCGCACCAGCGCTGCGGAAGCCTGATCGGTATCGCGGCATTGATTGTAAAGTTCCGTGGTCAGGCTGTTGTGCTGATCCCAGCCAGCGTGCATCAGTTGCACGCAGCGCGTTCCACGTTCGACAAGTCGTCGAGCCAGCAGGCAGTTGTGGGCGAACGTGCCACGTTCGTTGACATCGGGGCCGTACATTTCCAGCGTTTGCTTTGATTCGCCCGACAGGTCCGTGAGTTCTGGTACGCTGGCCTGCATCTTGAACCCCATTTCGTACTGCGCGATTCGAGTGGCGATTTCTGGGTCTCGATGCTGTTCGAACTTCATCTGATTCAGTTCCGCGAGGTCATCCAGCCAGCCCCGTCGCATTTGCCGAGTCACGCCTTTGGGGTTTGACAGATACAGCACCGGATCGCCGCCACTGCGGAATTTGACGCCTTGATATCGCGATGGCAGAAAACCACTGCCCCAGTAGAAGTCGTAAAAGATCTGCCCGCAGCTGGTGCCTTTGCTGATGGACGTCATCACCACAAACGCGGGGAGGTCATCGGCTTCGTTGCCCAGTCCGTAGTTCAGCCACGCACCCAGAGTTGGTCGGCCCGGTATCTGCGATCCGCTTAGCAAAAACTGAATCGCGGGCGCGTGGTTCACGTGATCGGTGTGCATGCTTTTGATGAAGCACAGCTTGTCCACAATGCTGGCCGTATGCGGCATCAAAGCACTGACCGGGGCACCGCATACTCCGTGTTGCCGGAAAGGTTCGATCGGAGCCAGCATCAATTTTCCAGACGCGTTGCCAGTCATGGTGCTGAAACGTTTGCCGTCGACAAAGCCATCCGGAATCGGTTGCCCGTGCAACTTTGCCAACTGCGGCTTTTCATCGAATAAGTCGACGTGCGTCGGGGCTCCGTTTTGAAACAGATAAATGATGTTCTTGATCTTCGGGCTGAAATGCGGTTGCCTCGACGAAACTCCCAGCTGCCCTGCCAGCGACGGAACACGATCCGCTGCTTGGACGGAAGAACGCAGGTCCGAGTTCAGTAGCGCCGCGAGCGCCGCCGTGCCAACGCCCGTCCCGGCGGAACTCAACAGCTGCCGGCGAGTTGTCTGGAGACCATTGTGCTGGAGTGGGTTCATTTCAGATTTCAGATTTCAGATTTCAGATTTCAGATTTCAGATTTCAGATTTCAGATTTCAGATCCGTTGTCGGCCTCGCTGGTAGTCGGTAGCATCGTGCCACGGGAGCCATCATGACCGCCAAGACAACAAACACCAGAAAATGATAGTCTGTTCCGCCATCCATTTCACTTAAAGTACTGGTGATCATCCCCATCATGAAAATAAATCCGGCAGACAGCAAAATCCCGACCCAAGTGATCACGTTCATGGCTCCAATCAACCGGCCTTTTTGGTCTGCGGGTGGAGCTTCTTGAATATACACCTGCACGGGCACCACAAAAATTCCAGCGGACACACCCAAGCACAGCATACTGAATCGGAGTAGCCACTCAATCGCGTCCGCATCCAGCAGACTCTTAACAATACCATGCAGTTGATCGGCGCTGGGCGTCGGACGTCCAACCAATCCGCTGCTGAGTAGCGCGATGAACAGCAGGGACAGTACGATCATCCAGCTGCCGCGAGTTGTCCAGCGCGAACCATCGGCGTTGCCACTTTTGTTGGCAAAGCCCGCGACCGCGCAACCCAGCGCGATGCCGACGCCGATGGAGGCTGCCATCAAACTGGTTCGCGTTTTGCTCAACATCAGCACGCTGCCGCCCAGCGTGTTCACCGCTGGCTGAGCAACTCCACCGACGAACCAGAACATCATCATCACCAACAGAGCTGTGCCAAGTTTCGGCTGTTGACGCAGCAGCACCCAAATTTCTCCGGGGATGAATGCGTTACTCAGCTTCAGTCGCAAGTCGGGTTCGGCAACTGGCGTTTTACGGATCAACAAGGCCGTAAACGTGCCGATTACCGCGATACCCACCGCGATTGCGCTGCACATCCATAGAGAATTATCCAGACTGTCCAACGCAATTCCGGCTCCAGCCATGCCAAAGATAATCGCCAAAAATGTGGTCATCTGAATGGCGCCGTTGGCAGGCAGCAGTGAACGACCGGCAAAGAGTTCGGGCAGAATGCCATATTTTGACGGCCCAAAAATTGCACTCTGAGCCCCCATCAACGCCAGCACCAAGATCAACAGATACAGCTGATTGGAGCCGGTGGGCATGCCCGGCAACAGCACCAGCAGGGCCGCGCCCATCACGAAAACTTCGGCCACCTTGCACCACACGATGACCGTGCGTTTGGAAAACCGGTCGGACACGTAGCCACCGGTGCCAGACAGTAAAACAAATGGCAGAGCGAACGCGGCTAGCGCCAGTCCCTGCAAGTCGCTGCTTCCGCCGGCGGCCAGTTCGACACACTTCAGCAACACCATCTGTTTGAAGAAGTTGTCGTTGAACGCCCCCAAAAACTGCGTGCTGATGACGCCCGCAAACACGGGACTGGCCGACAATTTGGCGTTTGGCGTTTCAGTGGCAACGGCTGCCGGAGACTGCCCCGCAGAATGAACGTACGGACTGCGTGAACTGCTTTCAGGATCTGACATACCGCCACTGCTTGAGACTCACCGATCGTATTCCAAGACAGTCGGAAGCGTATCAGATTCCCGACGATTGTGTCAGATGTCTTGGGTGTTGGTCCCGCATGGGCGGCGCATGAAAGCAACACAGGCCCGCTCAAGCGAGCGGGCCTGTGATGACTATCGTGATCGGGGGGAAGACAGCAGACTAGCTTTCGGTTGAGTCTGCGCCGTCCAGTTCCCGTTTGATTGCGTCGTAAATCTCCTGTCGGTGGACAGTGACATCTCGAGGCGCTTCTATGCCGAGCCGAACTTTGTCGCCACGGACTTCTACGATCGTGATTCGAATGGAATCACCAATAACAATTGTTTCGTCGCGTTGACGTGATAGCACCAGCATATGAATTCTCCTCCGTGTTCTTGATTCGGTTCAATTCCGTGGTCTCTACATTTTCGTGCAGGGGGGCAGAACAACGGGTCTGACCTGAATTATATGCCGTGCCTGACTAACTGTTAGGCGGGACGTTCCTGAGCGTGTGTTGACCGTGTTCAGTTTTTCCAATCGTCAAAGTCAAGCGTGCCAAACAGACATTTGTCAGTCAAATACGGTAGCTTGAGGAATGCAGGGTGGGTTTGCCGACCGTGTGGATTGTGTGGGAAAAACGTTCGCATCCACAACGTTTGGCCAATCGCTCTGGGCTGTTTCCGGTTGGAGGCTGGTTCGAGGAAGTGTTATCCCGCACAGAGATACGCTTACTGGCTGTCGATTTGTACTTTCGGCAGGAAAATGGGGGCGGGGCAAGATGAGACATTCTTGAGGTTTACCCCGTAGTCGCAGACTAGGTTTTCCGGCCTGGACTGCGACCACGGGTGAAACGATGGATGGCTCATGCGTCCCCGCACGCGGTATAAACCGCGTTCTCCAGATGCTGTCCCGCCGCGACTGATCGTCGAATGCCCCGAAGCGAGTGCCAGTGGGGCCTCAGCCGATCATGCCACAATCGAGTCACAGCAGCGTTGAGAAACCCTGCTGCTTTGTTATCCTTCGCCCTTTCCCATTCCGGTCCAGTCAAGGATTCGGCGTTCGCACCCTGCAATTTGCACTCTGCGTTCGCCGCCAGCGATTCATCACATGACAGCTTCAAACTCGGCCAGTGACGACACGGCCGCCGCTTCTGCCGATTCTGCTTTTGAGCAGGATACGATTCTGGTCATGGACTTCGGTTCTCAGACCGCTCAGCTGATCGCCCGGCGTGTGCGCGATCAAAACGTGTTTTGCCAGATCGTGCGGAACGATCTGACGGCGGACAGAATTTGTGAACTGAACCCCAAAGGCCTGATTTTGTCTGGCGGTCCGGCCAGCGTGTACGGACAAAACGCACCTCGAATCGACCCTGGCGTCTTCGAGCTGGGGATTCCGATACTGGGAATTTGCTACGGCATGCAGCTCACCTGCCACACGCTGGGGGGGGAAATCCTGCCGGCAGATTCTCGAGAATTCGGGCGAGCCCCGTGTTCGGTCTCCAACGCTGGCGCGCTGTTGGAAGGCATTCCAGAAACATTTACGGCGTGGATGAGTCACGGCGATCAGATTCGCCACGTGATTGAAGGTTTCGAAACCATCGCCTCCACTGCGACCTGCCCCAACGCCGCCATTCAGCATCCCGGAAAAAAGATCTACGGCATTCAATTCCATCCGGAAGTCACTCACACCCAGCACGGCGGCAAGCTGCTGGGGAACTTCGTGAAAAACATTTGCGGGTGCTCAGGGTCGTGGAAAATCAGTTCACTGATCGAACAACAGAAGCAGATCATTCGTGACACCGTCGGTACAGACCAAGTGATTTGCGGGCTGTCAGGCGGAGTCGATTCGTCCGTCGTGGCCGCGCTGATTTCCGAAGCTATTGGCGATCAGCTGTCCTGCATTTTTGTCGACAACGGTCTGCTCAGGAAGGGCGAACGTGACCAAGTCAAGCAACACTTTACGGAACACTTCAAGACCGACCTGCACGTTGTGGACGCTCGCGAACAGTTTCTGGACGAGCTCGCAGGCGTCGCGGACCCGCAACTGAAACGCAAGATCATCGGCCGCGTCTTTATCGAATGCTTTCGTGAAGAAGCCAAGTCGATTCCCAACGCCAAATATCTGGCTCAAGGAACTCTGTATCCCGATGTGATCGAAAGCGGTGCCGATCCAGACGGGCCGGCCGCGACCATCAAATCGCATCACAATGTTGGAGGCCTGCCTGCTGAACTCGGCTTCGAACTGATCGAACCGCTGCGAGATCTGTTTAAGGACGAAGTTCGTCGCATGGGAGTCGAATTGGGACTGCCGGAAGAAATGGTTTGGCGACATCCGTTTCCGGGCCCCGGACTGGCGGTTCGGTGTCTGGGAGAAGTCACGGAAGACCGCTTGCAAATCATTCGCGAAGCCGATGCAATCTTAATTGATGAGCTGCACAAAGCTGGCCTGTACCGCGACATTCAGCAGGCGTTTGTGGTACTGCTGCCCGTGCAGTCTGTGGGCGTGATGGGCGACGACCGCACGTATGAAAACGTGGCCGCGATTCGGGCTGTCGAAAGCGAAGAGTTTATGACAGCGGATTGGTTTCCGTTTCCGCATGACGTGTTGGCGCAGATTTCGACCAGAATTATCAACTCCGTTCGCGGCATCAACCGAGTGGTCTATGACGTCAGTTCGAAGCCGCCGGCCACCATCGAATGGGAATAGGCAAAACACCAACAAGACACGGGGAAAGACGCTCGTCAAAACTTCCTTTTCAACACACCAAGCTGACCGCAGGAGTCTGAAATGTTCGATTCTGTTGATCGCAACCGCCCTCGTGTTGGTGATTTTCTGTTTAAAATTCTTCTTCACTGCCGACAGTCCGACCACTCATCGAGACGCCGCACACCTAGCGATCGGGCGGAACGACTATCCGGCGGCGGTCGAGTCTGCTCAGCGGCAACTGCTACAAACTCCGGGCGATGAAGCCAGTCTGCTGATCGGTGCCGAGGCTGCTGAACGTGGCGAAGATCCGGCGCTGGCGCTGACGTTTCTTGACCAACTTCCGCCGAAATTTGACAACGCTCAGCAGATTCAGGCGTGGCGGTCCAAGGCCAGAATCCTGAAGCGATTGGGGCGCGTCACGGATTCGTGTTCGGTGTTGCAGACGATTCTGGAACACGTTCCCGATGAACTGATCGCTCGGCGGTGGTTGTGCCAGACGCTGAGCGAATGTGGCTTTGAATTTCAGGCGGTGCAGCAAGCCAGCGTGCTGCTGCAGCAACGGTCTGCGGAATTGTTTGAGCTGGCGTTGTTGGCCAGAAACGGGCGCGGGCGAATTTCCGGCAATCAACTGGACCGACTGTTGAACTTCAACCCTGA
Organism: Fuerstiella sp.; assembly: GCA_041688835.1. Lineage (GTDB taxonomy): Bacteria > Planctomycetota > Planctomycetia > Planctomycetales > Planctomycetaceae > Fuerstiella. The sequence continues at coordinate 3,668 of JBDNHJ010000089.1, read as the reverse complement.
CGACGAAATGCCCCTGATCGGATTGTTGCGTTTGGCCGAACGTCGTCGGAACGCGGTGCAGATTCAGTTCTTGCTGGACGACGCGGATGCTCGGATCCCAGAACCGTCACAGCGTCTGCAATGCTGGCAGCTGGCGTTGGCTCTGATCAGTGATTCAGCGGACGTTCGAACCGACGAAATCACGAACCGGGTCCACAGAATTCATGAACGACCGGTCGCTTCACCCGCCGCTTGGTTGGTCACCGCCGAATGGGCTCAAAAAACCGACCGCTCCGAATTGCATCAAGCTTGTTTAGTGTCCGCCGTGCGAATGGATCGCTGGAACTCCGCCGCCATTCACGCGCTGGCGAATTCATTGCGACTCCACGAATCGCCGCTGGCTGATCGATTCTTCGACTTGTTTCGACGATTGCAGAACATCGAACGTCTGGCAACGCAGGCCGAAGTGTCGCCGCAGGACGCGGATCGGATTTCTGTGCTGGCCACGGAGCTGACGGAAATTGGTCGGACGGCCGAAGCGCGTGCGTGGACCAAGCTGGCTCAAGAACCGCCGCTGACGAATTGGACACATCCGATCGACGATTTGGCTGATGTCGATGTGGATCAGATTTTGAAGGAACAGTTGCTGGCCACACCGCGAACGCCGCAGAAGCTCGTAGCTGACGCGGTGCAGCTGAACGACATCGCGGCAGCAGTGGGGCTGAACTTTCAATACAACAACGGGCGATCGTCGGAGCAACAGGGATTGAAGATGCATCAGTGGACGGGCGGCGGTGTCGGCGTGGTGGATTTCGACGGTGATAGCTGGCCCGACCTGTATTTGACTCAGGGCGGCGAATTGGATCAACGTGTGCAAACCGGCCCAAACGAAGGCGACGCCCTGTACCGGAATCGACGCGGTCAGAGTTTCGCGCCTGCTGAATTAGCCGCCGGGCTGGATGAAACCCGCTACGGTCAGGGCGTGGCGGTGGGGGACGTAAATCAGGATGGATTCGACGACATCTACGTGGCCAACGTGGGCGTGAATCGGTTGCTGACAAATCAGGGAGACGGCACATTCATCGCCACCGACATGACGCCGGGCGGCGAAGTTTGGACAACCAGCGTGGCCATCGCCGACCTGAATCAAGACGCCGTTCCAGATCTGTACGACGTCAATTATCTGCGTGGTGCAGATGTCTTCACGAAAACGTGTGACCATAGCGGGTTGCAACGTATCTGCGGGCCGACAGACTTTTCCGCTGAAGCCGATCGGTTGCTACTTGCCGATGCAGCGGGCGGCTACAGTGCTGCACCCGATTTCCCGGTCGGCACCGAAGGGCGTGGAATGGGGTTGTTGGTGGGGGCGTTGGTCGGGGAATTTTCCACAGGCACTGGCAACCAGATCTATGTTGCCAACGATGAATCGGCCAATCAGCTGTTTGTGACTGATCCCAACGACAATCGTGCGGACGGTTTTCACGAAATTGCCGCCACGGTTGGCGTGGCGTTTGACCTCTACGGTCAAAGCCAAGGCAGCATGGGAATTGCCAGTGGCGACATCGACCATGATGGCCTGCTGGATCTGTTCGTGGCCAATTATTACGCCGAACAGAACACCTTCTATCGGCAGCAGGCTGCCAGTTTTTCAGACGCCACTTCGCCGGTCGGACTGGCTGGTCCCGGTTACGCACAATTGGGGTTCGGCTGCCAGTTTTTGGACATCCAAAACGACGGTCGACTGGACGTGATTGTTGCGAACGGACACCTCGACGATTTCACTCACGAAGGACAACCGTATCGCATGCTGCCGCAAATTTTCCTGAACACGGCAGACGGCGTGTTTCAACATGTGCAGCCTCGCTCAGCATTCTTTCGAACCCCCGCACTCGGACGCGCCGTGGCAACGCTAGATTGGGACGGCGAGGGGCGCTGCGATTTTGTGGTGGGGCATTTGGATCGACCGATCGCCTTGATCAGCAACCAGACACCGGCGTTGAATCCCACCGTGACAATACAGCTGGTGGGGACAACGTCGCCACGAATTCCGATTGGAGCGGTGGTCGAAGCTGACACTTCAGCGGAGACGCTTGCAACGGTGAATCAGACTGGTCCGACTCAGCAGACTCGCTGGCTGACCGCTGGCGACGGCTACCAAAGCAGCAACGAACGGGTTGTGCGGTTTGCCGTTCAGGGCCAATCTGCCCGATGGACGGTGAAATGGCCAGATGGGCGACAACAGCCAGTGTCGGAATCCGCAGCGGGAACGCACTGCCTGATCCAAGGCCGAGCGATGACGTATATTCTGCCGCGTTAGTAATAAGCCAAAAAAACAAACCCAGCACCCCAGAGATGGCCCGCTAACGGACTCCGGAATGCTGAGTTTGAACACGTTCATTCTGCGAACAAACGCACATGCGTGTTGGCATCATGATCGATGGCCCCCATCCTCGCGTCACCTGAACAGGTGATTCTGGTCCACCTTTCGTGTGTGCGTTCGTCCGCAGTGAGGTCCGAACGTGCGGATTTCCCTGCTCTCACACCACTGAAGTTCAACAAATTATCGTGTTTACGGGTGACATTTGCGGCAGCGATCGATAACACTGGGTTTGGCGGACTTGCAGCCGCAAAAGAAACGACATCGAATTGATCAAGGACAGAGCAACCTAATATGAGCGGCGTTTGGTTGTCACTTCGAGGTGTTGCTCGATCCATTTGGTCTCACACGGTCAGCACTTCTCGGCAGCAGATCGGACGGCTCAGCGAGTGTCCGATTCAGCTGCTGCACGAAAGCGTGTCTCGACGGCATGCTGAAATCTGGTCCGCTGGCGACAAATTTTGGGTGCGAGATCTCGGCAGCAGCAATGGCACGTTCGTCAACGGCAACAAGGTTTCGGAAGCCACATTTCAGATCAGTGATACGTTGCAGTTGGGCAAAGTGATGCTGGACGTGGTGGAAGACACCAGTGTCGAAGTTTCGACCGACGTCCTGATCGACCGCCCGACGACTCCCAATGGAGAAACCAATGGAACAACGGACGGCACCCCCACCGAAGATCCGATCGGCATTGATACCATCGACATGTCGCTGGAATCGCTCACGGAAGCTCAACTGCGGGTGCTGCGAGTCCTGCTGACGGGCAAATCCGAAAAGGAAGTGGCGGAAACTCTGTTTCTTAGCCCGCACACCGTGCATTCTCATGTACGTGCCATCTACCAATACTACGACGTAAATTCACGCGGCGCATTGATGGCTCATTTCATTCAGCTGGCACTGTCTGACGACCACACCGACGGCCAGTCGCTGTAAGAAAACCCATGGACACGACAGCACTGTGTTGACGTGCCCAACCGACCACGCAATCTCGCGCCAATCCGGCTCAGCCTCCTTCATTATCATCCGCCATGCCGCAGAAGTACCAACAAATCATTTCGTGAGTTCGCAGAGTCGACAGGAGTTCGGTGTTCCGAGCGGCAGCTCGAATCGAGCCTGCGGGCCTCCCGCGTTCGGAGCGTAGCCGCCTTCTTTGCTCGGAAGAATGCGGGCATCGAGATCGGTTTTCGAAAGCTGAGCGGCTCCCATGCCGACAGCCACGCGAATCATCTGCCGATGAATGTCTTTGATCTGAGCTTTTTCGGGTGAATGGGTGGCTGGCCGATCCGACGGTTGTACGTGTTTTCCCATTGAG
>JBDNHJ010000088.1:0-4596 GCA_041688835.1 Fuerstiella sp. | reverse complement strand
CGTTGGTCGCGAGGATCAGGAATCGCTTTGTCAATGCGACGGATCAGGTCGAGCTTGCGATCGACTTCCCTCAGCAGCAGAAGCCCGGCATCGGTCGTGATGGTGCCTCCCTTGAAATCCACGTCAACGGCCTGCCGCCCCGGTCGTCCGAACACTGGTCGAGAACTGCCTGTCGAATTACACTCTGTCATCGAGAAAGCCTTGGGGCGGCGAGTGGGTGTTGTCAAGAATCCCAACCAATAACGCACTCCAGGATTTCGCGCCAGACGCAGACCCAGAGCTCAACTTTCATACCAAACGCATGAAATATCCGGGCTAGCCGCCGTGCCGCTCACGAATTCCGACTCTGAAACCTGAACGGCGTTGCCCTGTCGGGACCGTAAATTTGCTGACTGTTGCATTTTGGCAGCAAGATTCTTTGCACCAGGAAGCGATGGGCAATGGCACGGCAAACTCTGAGTTCTCGGCCAGAATGATTGGCTCGATTGAAGAAACCCCTAACGACTTGGGCTGATCGGGTTTACACGTATTCTGAAACCCGATATATCTCCGCAGATAACAGCGTTGCACGATTGGGTAACCCGTCCACAATGGCTGAATCATGGTACAAGTTTAATACGTCTGGCTTGGAGCTCCACCTGCTGGATGCCCACCAGACAACACATCGGAGGTAATCTCAGTGTCCGTAGAAGAAAAAGTAATCGGTATTGTCAGCGATCAGCTGGACACCCCGAAGGATGATATTAGCCGTGAGAGTTCTTTTGTCGACGATCTGAAGGCTGATTCGCTGGATATCGTGGAACTGGTGATGGCTCTGGAAGATGAGTTCGACATCAAGATTCCCGACGAAGACTACGACAAAATCAAAAGCGTGGGCGATGTGATTTCGTACATCGAGGAAAAGTCCTGATACATGTCGCAGCGCAGAGTTGTTGTCACAGGTACGTCGGTCGTCACCTCATTGGGGCTCGACGTACCTGATGTATGGGCTCAAATCTGCAATGGTCAGAGTGGGATAGCGGCGGTCCAGCGTTTTGACTGCTCTGAGTTTCGGGTCCGCTTTGGTGGCGAGATCAAAGACTTCGACCTGCTCTCTCACATGCAGCTGGATAGCAAGTCCATGCGCCGCATGGACCGCTTTGCTCAGTTTGCACTCGTGGCATCACACAAAGCCATTGCTCAATCGGGGCTCGATTTTTCCGCCAGTGATCCCTACCGCAGTGGTGTGATCATCGGCAGTGGAATTGGCGGTCTGGACGAAATTGAAGACCAGCATTCGCGGCTGTTCGACCGTGGCCCGGAACGCATTTCTGCGTTCATGATCCCCAAGCTGATGCTGAATGCCGCAGCGGGCAATGTGTCGGTGCATTGGGGGCTAAAGGGACCAAGCCTCGCGATTGCCACGGCCTGCGCGTCGGCCACACATTCGATTGGCAATGCCTTTCGATTGATACAGCTCGGAATGGCAGATGTGATGGTCACCGGAGGCACAGAGGCTCCGATGACGCCGATGGGCATCGCGGGTTTTGCCCGCATGAACGCCCTGTCCGTTCGCAACGAAGATCCAGCCGCGGCCAGCCGTCCATTCGATCAGGATCGGGATGGTTTTGTGATGGCCGAAGGCGCTGGCGTTTTGGTACTTGAGGAATTGGAATTCGCGAAGCAGCGAGGTGCCACGATTTTGGCGGAACTTGTGGGCTATGGGATGACGTCCGACGGCACGCACATGACGGCCCCCGACGAACAGGGGCGTGGTGCGGCCAAGGCCATGGATCTGGCACTGTCGGATGCGAAAGCTGCACCGGACACGATCGATTATATTAACGCTCACGGAACAAGCACGCCGCTGGGCGACAAAGCGGAATCGCGTGCGATCCGCAGTGTGTTCGGGTCGCACGCGGACAGCGTGGCAGTGTCCAGTACCAAAAGTCAGCTAGGTCATCTGCTGGGCGGTTCAGGCGGTGTGGAAGCTGTCTTCTGCATTCAGGCGATCATGAGCAACACGGCCCCACCGACAATCAACTTGGACACTCCCGGCGAAGGCTGCGACCTCGACTACGTGCCCCACGAAGCACGAGACATGCAGATCACCAGCGCATTGACCAACAGCTTCGGCTTCGGCGGCCATAACGCCTGCCTCGTATTCGCAGAACTGCGGTCGTAACGCTGGCCCGACAAGTCAGCCGGATCTCGATCTAACGGAAATCAACGCCGGCACCAAGTCCGAAATTGTCGAGCGGCACTACGTCCCCAATCCGACAAGTTCCAACGCTGCATAGGCCACTAACGCGACGACAGGAATGCCGTATGCAATCACAGACCATCGCCGATCGACATAGGATTTGACCACGAGCGCCGGAAAGCCTGCAGCACCACCGATAAGAAAGAATCCGAGGGCCAGTAAGCGAACCGTTGAGTTCGCAGGAACGCCCAGCGTTGGCAGCAGACCTGCGGCGTAGCATCCTAGGATTCCCGCGACGGCAACAAGCACGCCATGGAGATGGATGTTTGGAAATTGAAGCGTTGGTGTATGATTCGTGACCGACATCGGAAGACCTTACGTCGCCGTTCTCCACCGAAGAGAACGATACTGAACGACAAAACATGCTACCAATACCGACGCCCGTTACCAAACAGCAAGGGTGAGCCAAAGGGACTGGCGTAAAAACTGACAATGCCGCACCAACTCGCCTGTTTTTGCAATGGTTCGCTCGTCCGCCTCACAGTGCAATGCGTGAAGATGTGCGCACACCACGCCTCAGCAGCCATAACGCGGGGTGATACCCACGCGGTTATACGAGCTCAAAATGCTGAAAGACAGGGGCTGCACAGACGTCTTGCTTGACTTCTGCAAAATGTGCGACAATCAAGGCCCTTCCCGGTGATGCTCAGTTGCCGCTCGTCTTCAACCTCATCAGTTGCCAGTCGCTATGTTAATCACTCAATGGATGCGTTCTCTCACGCGCATCGCACGCGCCATCACGCAAGTTTCGTCCAAGCATCAACGCCGCAGACGGGCAACTCGGCCATCCCTTGCGTTACTCGATGCACTCGAACCACGTTTGTTGTTAAGTGCGACGGTGGTGGAAGAAATTCCCAGCGTTCACCTTTTTGGCACTGGCGACAGCGTCGCGGTCGATCTGACGCAACACTTCGACGACACCGCTCTGACCGGCAGTCTGGTGAAAGTCGAAACCGCGTTGGGTTCGTTCTACATCGAAACCTACGACCAGATCACGCCGAACACAGCCGCCAACTTTTTGGATTTGATTGCCGGCGGAAACTACGACGACATGTTTTTCCACCGGTCCGCGCCGGGCTTCGTACTGCAGGGCGGTGGGTTTGCCTTTCCTGCCGGTGCTGAGAATGTGGTGAGTGTCGTCAATAACGGCAATGTTGTGAATGAGTTTGACAACTGGTTTGATCCAGAACTGGGCGGAATGAACGTTGGAGATCCCGTCAACACACGCGGCACAATTGCGATGGCCAAGCTGGCCGGAAACCCCGACAGTGCCACATCACAATGGTTTATTAGCGTCGCAGACAATCAGGAAATTCTGGACGGTCAAAACGGCGGCTTCACCGCTTTCGCGCACGTGCTGTTCGATGGCATGACGGTGGTTGATGAACTGATGGCTGTCGAAATCGCCAACGCCGGTGGAGCTTTCGGAGAACTTCCAGTGGTGAATCTCGACCCCAACGCCGCTGCGATTGCTCGGGAAAACCTGCTGTTTGCGGACACCAGCATCGTGCCCGAACTGCAGTACACCACAACGTCGACAGATGTGGTGACGATCAATATCGTCGATGGCCAGCTGACTCTGATGGCCACAGAACTGGGAGCCAGCCAAGCAGGCACCGTCTCGATCAGCATCACTGCGACAGACTTACAGGGCAACGAAGCGACGTCAACGTTCGACGTCGTGTTGTCTGGGTTTGCCGTGACCGGCCCCACAGAAGTCACCACGTCCACTCCCACCATCACATGGACCGCAAGCAGCACGGCGGACAGTTACGACCTGCGAATCAGTCGTCTAGACGATCGCTTTCCCGATGTGATCCAGACGGCCAACGTGGTGGCGGCAGATTCCATCAGCGGAACATCGTTCACCGTTGCCGAAGCGTTGCCAGACGGTCAATACCTCGCAACCGTCAGCCCTCGAACAGGCAGTGTTGTGGGCGACGCCAGTGAAGGCTTCGTCTTCTATGTCGGACTGGCACAACCGGCGACGCCCACCGGCGTGGTGGTCACACCGTCTGCGGAAAACGAACTGGCAGTCACATTTAGCTGGGAAGCCGCCAATGACGCCACGCATTACGACATCTGGGTGGGCGAAGTCGGCGGAGAACTTTTCACGCGTGAAGACTGGTCAACGGGCACCAGCTATGAATTGCCAGTACAGCTGGAAACTGGAAAAAGCTATCGCGTGTGGGTGCGTGGCCGCAACGTGTTGCAAACCGGCAGCTGGAGTTCCGCCGTGAAATTCTCCGGGGGCACGGCAACGCCCGGCAAGCCAGAAATTACGTCGGCTTCTGGACTGGTTTCGACTGTGCCCGACACGATCGCTTGGACGGCCGATCCTGTGGCAACGAATT
>JBDNHJ010000087.1:0-7381 GCA_041688835.1 Fuerstiella sp. | reverse complement strand
AGTGACTTGACCTCAGCCCTCAGCGACTCTACGAACGCACGCAAATCAGTGATGATGACGTCCTTGTCTTCCATCCACGCAATAGAAACAATTTGCTCGAATTGCGAACTACCAATTTACTGCCGTGAACGGTTACCTTTAATAACTCGGATCGACAACACAGATCCCGCCTGACTGTATACCTATACATGGCTGCAACGAACCCCGATGTGGATTGTAGGCAACACGAAGCTCGCGCGATAAGGTCAAGTTCACAAAGCCCGAACAACCATGCGGTGCTAGCCGGGAAATACGCAAACTGTGTAATCGATTTGATCGAAAAGATAAGCAGCGACCGACAGTGAAGCGATTGCCCCCAACTGACTGCGGACGAACCGTCATGAGTCACGAGCGTCTCCGGAGCAAGCAGAGACAATTCTAGGGAAAACGCACAACGACAGTATTGTTATTCATCATTGCGGCTTGATGTGGCGTGCGGGGCGTTCATACCTTGCGGTCTCCATTGCGGCGTCTTGCCAATACTTCCACTGCGAACCGTACCAGTCTGCGGATGCCCGATATGGGGACTCGCTCATCAACTCGACGATTTCGTCTGGGGGAATACTGAGCAATTCCCGCATCACATCGGCGATGTTGCGAAAGTACGTTTGGTCTCGCCCATCCTCCGCAACTCTGTCACGGACGACATCAAGAATATTTCGCTCGGGTTTCTTTCGGTCTGACACGGTTGGCAATCTCCGACTGCGATGCGTTACGAATGGTTGCTGAATAGAATACTTGTTTAGAGATTTTGATTCTCCGCGTTTCGTCAAGTTTTTCTCGACGTCCTTACTTGGCAACGATTTCGGAAATCGATGCCCTTTTTCGTCCAAAATCCCGACGAGTTACAACCCTTAATCTAGGAAGCCGACGACTGGATTGCTGACCAGCAAGCCAGCTTGCAGGAAAGCAACGACTTCAACGCTCAGACGGTTCTGTACGAAGCAGCATAGACGGAGACTGTGGGACGTCAGAGCTTCCTGGCCGCTTCAAGTGCAGATGCCAGAGTTGCCAGTGGCAACACAAGAGTCAAAGGAGCGTCCTTGAGCGCGATGGCTCCGTATGACGCATACCATTTCGCTGCCCGAGTGGACTTGGCGTCTATCAGGAGTGCGACGCCGCCAACTTCCGTCGCCGCCAGCAGACAACGTCGTCCGGCGGCAAGAATCAATTGACCACCCAGTCCCTGGCCCTGATAATGTTGATCAACCGCCAACCTTGCCAAACGAAACACGGGAACATCGTGGCGGGCCAGTCCCTTTCGCACCGTTTCTGGAACGCGGGCATATTCCAGTGAAGCGGGACTGAGGCTGTAAAATCCACGAATGGATTTGTTGTCTGAGTTAGAGACCGCCAGAAACGTTTTTGAAGCGCCCCGCTCGTGGCTCTTTCGCGCGTGTTGTTGCAGGAATTCGTTCAATGCCGGTTCACCGCAGTCAAACGAGGTTCGATCATGCTTCTTTGAGATCGGGGCCTCATGCCATTCCTGATCGCTCATATGATTTTCGGAAGCGCACGAGCCGCTTTTCGAAGCTTCGCATTCGGTGCTGGCGGCTTTTCAAGCGCATCTAGGACAAGGCGGCTGTCGCGTTTGGTCAGCTTGATTTGCTCATGTTCTTCGATGACGGAATGAGCTTCTCGCAATGCCGTGCGAAGAATGAAATCCGTCATGTCCGTCTGCGACAAAGCGACGGCACGCATAATGACCGCTTTGTCTTCTGAACGAATTCGCAGGGCGACTCGACTGTTCTCACTCACGGCTTCTCTGGGCATAACATACTCCTTGTTGTACGTCTTGAAAGTGTACAACGCATTAAATCAATCGTCAACAATTTATTTCGTGACGCCAATAACGCATTGTCGTCGATCAGGATTTCTGTGTTTTGTTTGTCTTAGGTTCGGCGTGGATCACCAACCCGTGACTTCGTTCGAACTGATCCAATAGGATCATCTGGCGGTAGACCTCGAATGCCTTGCCACCTTTTCCGCTGGCTTCGAGGTAGAGTCGTTTCTTCATCACGTTGGTATTTTCAAGAGCTTCCGTTTCGAAGGCGTCCTGTTCGCTTGGCGACATGGCTTCCCAGAACGCGATAAACGCCCGCTGTCGGGAATTTTGTTTTCGGAGTGCGAGACGTTCTCGCTTGGTGCGAACGTCCGCCTCCGCTTGTTTTTGAGCTTCTTTGGCCTGCTGGCGTTGGTGTTGCTGGACGGAACTTTCAAAGCCAGGTGGTAATGCGATGGCGGAGGGATTCCTGATGGATTGCACCAGAAATCCGGGGCCGCGGGGCTGGCCTCGGTTGTTGTACCAGTCGTAGAGTTCCAGCATCTCGCGAATTCGGTTCGATGGTTGCGACAATGAGAGTTCCTCAGCGGACGCGGGGCCGATGCCGCGTTTGACCAGTTCGCGTTCCAGATTCTGCGGGTTGAAGGCTGGTTGCAGAATTGGGGACGAGGATTCTGCGGTGATGGCGGATTCGATTGCGGGTGGAATGGTCGTGCGGTTGCGTTTCGCTCGGCGTTCGAAGATCACGCTCCATTTCGCGTGGCCGTCTTTGCGGAAACGGTTTTCCGGTAAGCATGACTTCAGTCCCCAAACGCGTTCCAGTTCTTCAATCCCCTTCAGCAACGTTCGTTTCATTTGAGCGGTGTTGTAGTTGGTGGCCAGACGTACTTTTCTGAGTCCCAGTTCCTGCAGATCGATTTCCACGCGATTGCTGTGATAAAAGCGTTTGTCGAGAAACCGATACAGCCGCTTCGCCACGGGACTGGTCAGGCGGCAGTACAGATTCCAATCCAGCTGTTTCAGATATCCCGACTGAAAGCTGCGAAATAGTACTTCGTTCCAAACGAACCGCGAACATCCGGGAGCTGCCTTTCCCTGAATGACCTCGCGGCGGTAAATCACCAGATTGTCGAACACACCAAAATCCCGATTCACCCAGCTCTTCTGTTCGTGATCGTAGAACGCTCGATCGGAGAAGATCGACAGGCCCTTCCAGCGTCGCAGTGACGTGGCGACTCGATCGTAATTGCGAGTCTCATCAGCCCAGCCCAGCAGTCGCAAAATTTCATACCGGCTGAAGGACACTTCCCGCGTTGCAAAATCATTCAGGCGGCTGAGCTGAATGCAGGCCAGCAGAACGTCGTCATCTTTGGATGTGGGCAGGCCGTAGCGGTCAGACCCGGATAAGGTTAGGCGTCGGGGAAGATACTTATTTTGATCTCGATCAAAGACGGTATCTTTCAGCACAACGGTCTTGGTTCCATCAAGAAATCGATCGGAAATCGCTGCCAGCGGAAACTCGGCGAGGTTCATTTCGTCCACGGCGTAGTCCATTGGACTGCGTTGTGTATTCTGGCTGCTGGTCTCTGATGAGTTTTCTTTCACACACTTTTCACATTGCACAACAACCCGTTCCTGTTGTTGTTTATCTATTTAAATAACAAATTAGGGGGTGCAAAATCGCCAGTCGTTTCAGGCACTTGCCACCGGAAAAAGTGTTTCAATGTCCGGTAATCGGGCCTCAAAACATGTTTCGATGTCCGGTAAACTGTGTTTCATTTCACGGTGATTCCGATTGCCGAAGGTGTCTCATTGTCCGGTAATCCACGAGTGTCCCACAGACTGACATGCCTCACGTCGAACCCGGCAACTGCCTTCCCTGTTATCCCGAGTCGGAACATCTCAGGTTCCACGTATTTGCGCAAGAAAAATCTGCATTCGTGCTGGCCAGCAAGCTGGCTTGTCGATCTTTTCTGCGGACAAGGATATCCGCCAACCGGCAATCGATATCGGTAAACGTCATCGCTGCTCCGACGGGTTGTTCATTGTTATCTCGTCACTGGTCAGGCCGAGCCGCGTGGTTCCTTGCGGCAACGAGGACCTGCAGGAAGCGGCAAAAAAAGTGCTTGCCAGCTGACCTGCAATCGTGTTTTATTGTCAGCATGATTATTTCATTGGTGAATTCGAAAGGAGGAGTCGGTAAGTCGACGCTGGCTGGCAATCTTGCTGGCTGGCTTGCAGGTCATGGTCGAACTGTGATCCTTGCCGACTGTGATACACAACAATCGTCCAGCGAATGGATTACAGAAGCCTTGCCTGAACTTCAGGTCGTACGGCTTGCCAATGCCGACGCCGTTCTGGATGAACTTCCGTCGCTGGCTCAGGAAGCCGAATTCGTGATTGCCGATGGTCCTGGCAGTCAAACCGAAACCAGTCGCGCTCTGTTGATGTGGGCCGCTCTGGCAATACTTCCCTGCAAAGCCAGTATGTTTGAAGCTCGAGCTCTCGACAAGAATACGTCGTTCGTGCGTCAGGCTCAGGCAATTCGCAAAGGCCCGCCGGATGTGATCGCTGTACTCAGCATGGTGGGTCGTGAATATCGACTGACGCGAGACATGCGAGAAGCGGCAGCCGGGCTGGGGCTGACGATCGCTGAAACTCCGATCACGCTGAGGCAGGCGTATGCGGATGCGCCGGGGCAGGCCACGTTTGTCTGGAATATGGGTTATCACGCCAAGGGAGCGGCGACGGAAATACAACGACTGTTTCAGGAGCTATTTCCGAATGTGGCGGAAAGAAATTTATTGGTACCCGTCCGAGCCAATAGTAAATCGTAATTAACAGGAGTCGAACAGAAAAAGTATGGCAGAACGAAGATCACTGACCACGGCAATCAAACCGGTTCTCAATGCCGATCCAGAGGCGGTCCGAGAATTTGTAACACAGGAACGGAAGTCGAATGCGGGAATGAAACCTTCCGTGGGAACAAGAACATTCCAGCCAGTCGGGCTCATCCCAATTACCGTCCGTCTGCGACCGGAAATTGCCGGCGCACTAAAGCGCGCGTCACTGGAACGTCAGCTGGCGGGAGCCGAGGTATTTAGTCAGCAGGATATTGTCGAACATGCGCTCGCCACATGGCTCAACGAAAACGTTCCCGGCGACGTGGAATAGGATTGAAGACAAACGTTCCCTGATTGAACAGAAACGAGTGAATCGAAAACCTCAGTGTCAACGCTATGGCGAAATACCCAAAATGTGTGTTGTGGGATTCTTCGACAACCAGAAAGTGATCTGAGTCGTCGTCGCGGCAGACAGCGTCCTGAACCGAGTCACGGTGCAGGGCCTTTATCCGGGGGCCCGGTTCGAAGCCCTGTTCCTCAACAGAACTCCGAACCCTGATCCTAGGCGGGCACCTGTTTTTTTTCGACGGAGCGTTCCCTCCGTCCGCACGATTGTCCCGCCCACTCCAGGCGGTCGAAATTTTCTTTCCCACAAAACTGCTTCTGCCTTCCCCTTGATCGCCCCTGCGAAAATCGCAGGGACAGTCGGCTCCAGGGAGTTCGTTCAATGGCAACGCCACTGAACAAACTCCGCCCTGAACGGGCAGCGCCGACCAGCTGGGGCCGGTGCGGCTTGCGGGCTGAACGCCCGCCGTGCTCACTTGGCGTGAGCACCGGATTGATGCTGCTGGGGCAGCCTGCAATCCGTTCGGCTCCGCTGGACGCTCCGCCCCCACACTTCGCTGTCGCTGCGTGCGGGTTCCCTTTGGCCGCCTTGCGGCGGCCAAAGGGAAATGCGGCAAGGAAACATCGCACGACGAACCCTGACGTCGGGTTTGATTCGGCGGTTCCTAAATTTCCTGAAGTCCATTTTTCCAGGTGGGATATTTGTGGGAAAAGCAGGACTTACCTGAGTAATATTCGAGCGGCGAGTTGTTCCTTCATCGTTCCAGCGCAATGTCGAGGTGACTGCAAAATGGTTGATTCTACATCACTGCTTTCTCGCGACACGGAGCCCATGCCATTCGGCTTGAGTGTTTCGGGCGCCGATATCCTCAGTTGCCGGTACGGTCCAACGATTCGGAAACCGAGCCCGTTCAGCAAATTCAAACTCAACAATCTGAGGAGAATCTGCTGGAAGTGTTTTCACGTGCCATCCGGGATCGCCTTCCCTGGTTGACCGTTCCACAGACGAAAAACGCAGATCGTGAAACGGTCGTCAGTGCCTATACCGAAAGTCTGCAACTGCTAAATCGGTTTCGCGATGATGTCCAGAATGTTGTTCGACAGGCATGTCAGGCGAATCTGGAATTTCGCCAAGAGGCCGGTTCGACTCATGTTGAAGCGCGGGATGCCACGCTAAAGGAAAAGCTGGATAAGATGATGTCCGCGGCCACCGCTGAGTGGGATTCGGCGATGAGTATTGCCAGTGCAAAACTCTTGTCGCAGGCACCGGAGATTTATACTCCCAGGTTGCAGGAGTCGCTGACCGGAGAAGTTGCCAAATTCACGAAGCAGTTTTTTGCAATGCTGGCACGTCTGGTCGATCAGGAATTGTGTGGACTCGTGGAATGGCTACCCAATCACTGCTGCCGATATCATTTCTTCCGTCATGTTGTCGTTCAGGGGGCCGCAGAAACAAGCGAGTTTTCGACGTGGCACGATGACGATGACGAATTCATACCCTTTACCAGAACGCAACGAACCACGACCAGTCACACGGTGCCGCATAAGATTCGTCTTGCCCGCCATCAGCACGACTTGATCAATGCCATTCGAACCAGCATTGAAAACAGCTCGGTCGTGATGCCTCTACAGGTCCAGCGACTCATTGAGGCGATTCCGGAATGGCTGTACCCGTTTGTTGAAGTCATCGATGGACAGATCGTTCGCGAACGAATTGCGGAACGTGACATCGCCGTTGCAGATTGGTCCAGGGTTGAAGTGCGCGACGTACCGACGATTGATTTCGACCCCGCTGTGATTATTGGCCCGTTCGTCCTGAGTGGCTGGGGAGCGGTTGAGATTCGCGAAGAAGAAAAACGACGTCGGGGCTTCGTAAACGGCTCACACGAATCTGTTCAACCATGGCAGGCCCGCGCATTTGCGGTGATGGCGACGGTTCTGAGCGGCGTCTGCATGTGGCTGTCGTTTCGCTGGCTATGTGGTCAGGGCGGCTTGCTCTTCGTTTTGATGGCCGGGGCCACAGGAATCGCTTCCACGTGGCAGGCATCATTCGCGGTTGCGACGTTGCGGAAATCCCCTTCGGCTACGAAGTTTGCCAATTCCCTGGCTGTCGCTGCGACGGCAATGTTGTTCGTTGGCGTTTGGGTCCTGGCTCGCACCTTCTTTCCCATGTCATTCGTGACCCCGGTTGTCCTGATTTTCGTCGCCTACGTGAGCTGTTGTCTGGCTCACCATTACCGATAGCACATCGCCAATCACAATCTCCGGTTCTCCTTTTCATGGAACGGTTCTTGATGAGCTCTGATTTTGAATCTCCCCTGCGACTATCGACCTGGATGACTCCGACCGTCAAAGGCGCGGTGATATGTTT
>JBDNHJ010000086.1:0-3616 GCA_041688835.1 Fuerstiella sp. | reverse complement strand
GGCATCAGAACTACGGCAGCGAAGCCACCTCACCGCCATTCTTGGTGCTCAAGGCACGGTACAAACCGTGGTCCATCGTTTCGGACAGGAAGTGAACCGAACCATCCGCCATCGCAAACTGAGCTCCACCGGTATGCCGACTTCGAAACGAAACGACATTGGGCCAGTCCTGCGGAGTGTCGGGAAACCAATTCAGCAGAACATGGCAACTGGCCCAGTCACCGTTCGAATAATAGGCCGCAGAATGGTCATTCTGCGCAGGAAGATCCTCGCCGATCATCAATGTCTGGCTCAGGCCATCCGTCACATTTCTAAACCGTTCCGCGCTGCGATAAGAGGCTCGATAAAATAATCCATTGCAGTGTCCGGTGTCGTGACAATCGGGCAGCGACCCGTCATGAATCGACGCTGCTCCACCAACCTGCGTGTCGCCAAGAACCCCTTTGTAACTTGTCGCTGCAACCTCGATCCCTTCCCATTGAAAAAACGTGTCGTGTAACCCTTCGACCGATCCGTCTGATGGACATTTCAAGAAGGACAGCTGCGTCTGCATCAGCGGCCTGCAGCCAGCACTCTTGAGTCCGTCGCCTGCGAAAAAGTCGCCGGAAAAATGCTCCGTAAAGGAATCATACAGAGGCTTCTGGTCCAGATAGGGCAGGACACTGACGATCCAGCCCTTACCATTCATGGGAGTCCACGGACTGGCGGGAATGGACCACGGCCCCATATTCACGGGCAAAGAACGGTGACTATCGTGGTAGTTGTGCAGGCCCAATGCCAGTTGCTTCAGATGGTTCTTGCACTGCATGCGCCGTGCAGCTTCACGAGCACTTTGAACAGCGGGCAGCAACAGAGCGATCAGGATGGCGATGACGGCGATCGACACCAACAGTTCAATCAAAGTAAATCCTCGCCGATTTCGCCCCGCAACGACTGACACTGCGATTGCCGGAGCAACGGCAGATTCCGGCCTGAGAACTTCGTAAGTCACATCGCCCGTATTCGACGTGGGACCACGGGAATTCTGCGGTGCTGGACCGCCTCCACCTGTACCCTTGACGCCCTTGGGGCCAGCAACACCACGATACATCCAGCCGATTCGACAAAGCTCAGCCGCGGCTTGGACGAAATCCCGCAGTCGCAGTTTCGAACCAGCCACGTCATGCCACGATCGAATCGGAAATTCCACAATTTCCTGAACCAGTTGCTGATCTGATGATGCACAACGCACAAATCGAGCCAGCAATTCCACATCGAAAATCCACTTGGAACGAAACGGCTGAGCAAACAGATCGCTCGTCCGCTCATTCACTCTGAACAGCTTGGCTCCACACTGCGTATCATAAACGGGCAATCGCAAACAAACAGACGCTGCCGTCGCAAAACACCGACCGGCATAGTGTCGTAGTCCGGATCTTTCCACTGTCCTGCCCAGCAGCCGCACTCGAGACCCCATCACAATCTGCGTCTGTGTTCGAACCTGCAGCAACTCCAGAAACTCAACAATGGTTGCCAGCGGTGTCGCCAAATCGGCGTCCCAGTAACCTGCGAATTCCGCTCCGCGATCAGTGACACGTAACATGCCCTGCCGGACGGCTTCCGCCTTGCCAACGTTTTTGTCCAGCGCTAGGACTTCCCCCTGCGGTCCGAGACATCGCACCAATTCGTGCAGCAGCTTTCGTGTCCCGTCGCGACTGCCATCGTCCACAAACAAAAACTGAATTTCAGGGTGGCCAAAACTGAAATCGATAAATTGATCGGCATCGATGCGGTTCGCTTCGTTGTAGCACGGAACAACGATCACGCATTCGGATTGAATGGACGGCGTGGAGCTTGCAGTCTGTGGTGGGGTAACAGAGCGGAACGGCCGCTCTTCCGGTGAGTGTCCAGAAATTTCTGCGAATGATCTCGTATTCCGATCTGCAGGCCGCTTCTTTTTCACAACAGAAATCAGGCTGACTCCCTGTCGATAGCCGCCCTTCGCATTGTCTCGCAAAGCCCGCAGCACACGATGCCGCTCGCCCGCAAAAATGGTCCGCAACATTGAGTTCATGACGGACCCCAATATTCTGAGGTCCGTCCCAGCATTGCCCGATGCCGACCGTCTCCAGCGACTCAGTCGACGCACCAGCCGAATCGGGAAATAGAGTCGAGAATTGAATGCAGACAGCAGTCTGACATCAGCAACAGGTCCACTCAGCAGAGCTCCCAAGCTGACGTGATCGTAGCGACGAAAGTGCCCCAATGCCTCGTCGTGGGGACTCCACAACCGCATGTCTGCGGGCACCGTGATGATCATTGGGGCTCCCGGTGACATGCGGTCGAGCGCCTCCCGCAGCAACTGCCTGTCATCCTCAACATGCTCAAGAACATCGGTCAGCAGCACCAAGTCGGCTGCAGCCAGTTTTTCGTCGACGGACGGGCAGCCAACGGTTCCCGCGATGAACTGATGCTTCGGGTAGGCCGCACGCGCCAGCGCAATCGCGTGTTCGCTGGGGTCGACTCCAACATAAGTCCATTCGTCGCAGGCCAGCAGCGAATTGGGTCCGACGGAGCACCCCAGATCGACGACCGTGGCCGATGGCTTTTCAGCCAGACATTCCTTGGCCACCGCATTCAGAATTTCACGTCGTCCGGCAAACCACCAATGGTCCGGACCAACGTCAGCATGTACAGAAGTGACTTGCGTTTCCATTGCCTTGCTCCAGCCGGTGAAATCAATAGAAGAAATACCAAGCACTGAACATCGCCGTGTAGGCGGCCAGCATCACAGCACTGCATGCACACAACAGCGCAGCAACCATCGGTGGAACACGGCTTAATAGGTGCCCCAGCACCATGTACACCGGATACACGACAGACGCATATCGAGCCTGTGACATCATGTTTGCGCGAACGCCCTGAAACCAAATCGCAATGCCCAGTAATCCGGCGGCCAGCATCAGTTCCCCAGCGTTAATCCATCGGCGGCGAATACCAAGGACCAACAGAATGACCGTGACTCCAAAGAAGATCGGGTTCGCAAACTGCAGGTTCAACAAGGGATGGTCGTGGGGCGGCACGCGGCCCCAATACCCCGGATCTGCGGAATTGTAGACGGCTCGAACTGGTTCCAGTGTGACCAAACGAATGACGTTATCCAGGAAGCCGTGTACGGGACTTGCGGTCCAGTGAATCTGCGTCTGCATAAAGACCAACGGATCACCGAAGCGATGATTCAGCCACGCCATGTAGCCAATCAGGCCCCACAACATCACTGGCAGATAAGCCAAGCCCAGCATCGTGGCCCTGCCAAAGTTACGCCCGGTGGCGGAATCTGGGGCGTTGTTCTTGAACAGACTGTTCAGATCACCGCGCCACAGCCATAGACCAAACACCGGTATCAACGCCACACCCGTGGCCCGAGTGGCCGTGGCTAGTCCAATGATCAATGCGACCGTCAGCGGATGAGCATTCCGTCGCATGCTTAGCATGGCCGACAGCGTGAGCAACAGGAACAGCGATTCGGTGTAGCACATTCGCATCCAAAAGGAGGTTGGCCACAACCCCAGTGCCAGCAGTGTGAAGCCTGCCAAATGCGGCTGGTTTTCGCCCGCGCGCTCGCGGGTGTCGCTGC
>JBDNHJ010000085.1:0-23535 GCA_041688835.1 Fuerstiella sp. | reverse complement strand
TGGCAATGCGTGGAACATATCCACGGCCTGTCAAATGGAAATTTGCTGATCCGCCAAAAAAAACCTCCCGCCGAGGCTAATGCGGTCTGACCTTGCAAAGTCGAACAGAAAAAGACGCCATAGCGTCAAAAAACTACAACGGAATTGTTCAAAGGGGTCAGGCCTCTTTGATGCACGCACCCACTCAACAAAGAGGCCTGACCCCTTTGAATTGCTAGATCATCTGTCCTTGGACAACATGCCAGTTGCCAATCAGGCATAACGTTCCGTGTCGCTTGTATTCGTACTCGATTCTTTTCGGCTGACCGGGTTGCATAGGAATCGTGTCGGCAATGCGTTCCAGAGCCTGCAGCCCCCGCATTTCGTCAACACTCACCGTGTGCGTATTCGCCTGAAAATACAGGTCCGCAGCTTCTCGCCAGGTCTGGCAGACGACTTCCACCTGAGCCTGAAAAACATCGTTGTCCTTTTCTGTGGAGTTCAGCCAGTACATGCTGCGATGCGGCTGAAGGAAGCTGTTCTTCACGCAGTCGCATCAAGGATGCGTTTAGCCGCGTGACGCTGCTTGCGATGAACCTTCCGATCGCTCGCAAGAATCTTTTACGTGACAGCCAGAAACGCCACAGCTTCGACAGTCGAGACATCGCACGTCAGTACGTTGCGCCTCAGTAAGCTGCCTCCTCCTTGCAGAAACCAGTCTTCTCGATTCCTTTAGACGAGTTTTGTTGGAGACAACGGACTTGGAATGACGCCCGAAAACGCTCAGGCTGAATTTGTGGCTTGACTGAATCTCTTTGACGAAATGCCAAACTCCGTGGTAATATGGATGGACAGGCATTTCAGTTTCTGGGCTGTCTGTTTCAAGAGGTAAAAACAACATGTCAATTACATTGGAACAACTCAATCAGTTTCGTGATTATGCAGAGCAGCGTCTAACCGCTGGCTCAGCAACACTGGATATGGTTGAACTTGCTGCCGAATGGCAGTTCCAACACGAGTCACGGGACCACCTCAAGGAAGACATCCTTGCCGTCAAGGCCGCTCTTAGGGACATGGACGCTGGCGAAACTGGTCGACCAATGGCTGAATTTCTGAAGGAGTTCGAAGAGCTGCATCAGATTGATCGCAAGTCGTGAAGTTGCAACTGGTCATTCTTCCTCGAGCAGAACGCGACCTCGAGTCCATTTTCTGCTACATCGCTGAGCGAAACTCAACGGGTGCTCTTCGCTGGCTCGAAGCTTTCAAAACGGCGTCTGCAAGAACCGTGGATTTCCCAGAAAGTCACGCAGTTGCACCAGAGCATCATGACAGCGACCGTGAAATTCGTCACTTCTTCTTCCGCACGAAACGCGGGCACATCTATCGAGGACTTTTTGTCATCGTGGAAGACGAGCTTCGAGTCCTTCGTATTCGGGGAAAAGGACAGCCACCACTAACGCATGACGAACTTGAACTCGACACATAGCCGAACTCAAATCGTGATGCGTTCAATTTCATCCAGCGAAACCTGCTCGTTTCTGCGATCGTAAAGCTTGGTCGTTCTGGCGTCCGCATGAGCCGCCATTTGCTGAGCAATCTCCAGACTGCCTGAGTTCGTCAGATAGTTCGTGATGCCAGTCGCCCGAAACGTATGCGGGCAGATCTCGGTCGCAATCCCAGCCTGCTTTGCTCGTCTACGAATTGCATCGTAAGCGTTGCCACGCCGAAGCCGATTCTCTGCGAGTACACCAGTGCGGCCTTTGGCCGAGCGAAAGATGGGGCCGGACTTTTGATCCTGAATGCCCGCGGCAGTCACGTAGGCATCTGGCGCCCACCGTAGCCAAGCTGTTGATTTCCCCGATTTCACCAAAGGCAAATGGAAGTTACGCTTGCCGATCGAGATTAGCTAAGCGAACATCGAATGAAAGGTTAGCCAGCGAACTGTTAGCAGCGTGAGCACTAGGCAGCACCACCAGGTGGCTTTTCTGGCAAGGGGTACGCTTCTGAGCCAGAACAACAGGCCGAGGGCAAGTGCTGTGAGACTGACTTTGAATACCAATAGCTGCGCGGGATTGCTGATCAGTTTGCCGCCGATGGGATTCAACTCCCGCATCGACCCGCTTTGATGAGCGATGAGCGTCCAGATGAGGTCCAGCGTTGAAAGTAGGGCTACAATCACCAAAGACTTGGTGATGTTCCGTTTCGTTTCAACAGCAGTCTCAGCCCCGGCGGCTGGTGAAAACGTGGACTGCGCCATCGCCATCAGATGCCCGAGGGCGAACACCACCAACACCATGGCGAACATTGTCAGCGGATAATTGATGCGATCCCCGAGTCTTTTCGCCGCAAACTCCCGTTCGACCTTGTCGCGGACAAGGTTCAGATCTTGGACTTGCTGGGTCGCTCGTGCGATAAACGTGGGTGTCATCTGAACGGCTTCTGCCAGTCGATTCCAATCCTGCCGCATGGCTTGGTCTATCGTATCCGGCAATGCGCTGGGAGTCGCCGCGCCTGTCGATTCGGCTAACAGAAATTCGAGCAAATCGTGGCCTACAGCTTCTGCCACGTAGATGATTGGCGCTCGACCCGATTTCAAGATTACGACGCCACCTTGATTTAAGACTTCGAAGTCGCGGATGAGCCTTCGACCCGGTGTCATCTTTCCATTGCCTCGCGACCCGCGTGGTCCCGGTCCGCGGCGATCACCGACAGCAGGCGGTGACACCTTTGGTGACAAGTCAAACGTAGCCTCGTCGTAGGTTTGCCCATTGATGCTCAATAACTGTTCTTCGAACGAAATTTCGTAGGGGGCGTCGATGCCGACTCCATCTACGAAAACATATCCCGCGTCTGAACGAATCACCGGGGTTCCGGCCCAATTTGGTGCATTTCTGTCGCCGCGTTGCGCGTGCAGAGGCGGTGTGGAAAAGACGACAACTGCCATAGCCAGAGTTGACAGTAAAAGGCGGAGCACACTTCGCATGGCGATCTCTTGGGGGCGTATCTACATTGGTATCACTGCGGCTGACTGGCTACGTTCCGGTGGTTGGCGGCAGTACCAGAGCCGTCTTTCCGGACTAACCCCGTCCGGCAACGAAGGTGTCGGCGGGATTCCTGCGAAACCAATCTAAAGTCCGCGGTCTTCGCCGCTATTTGCGGCAATCTTGGGGTTGGCGAGTGAGCGCTATCGGGTAACGACGTTGAAAATTCCTGACTCTACCGGATTCCTTGTGGTGCAGTTCTTGAACCACGAATTGGGTGCACGCCCGCTGCTTAGCGCTGTGTCGTTTCCGACTGCAGGCGGTTCAGGTAGTGCTGCATGTCGACGGGCCACGGTGTGGCGAAATCCATCATTTTTTTTGTGCTGGGGTGTTGAAACTTGAGTTCCGCGGCGTGCAGACACATGCGGTGGACTTTGCTGTTGTCGGCGATTGGTGCCTGTTCGACGGCACTGCGATATTTGATGTCACCGCAGATGGGATGGCCGAGTTCTGCCAGATGAATACGAATCTGGTTGGTGCGACCGGTTTCCAGACGACATTCCAATTCGCTGTAATCACCGATCGTGCGCAGCGTGCGAAAATGCGTGGTCGCTTCTTGGCCGATGGTGGTGTCTGTGGTGCTGCCCCGAAGTCCGTCCCCGCGATCTCGGATAAATTGCGACTTCACGGTTTGGTCGGCCATTTTTCCTGAAACCAGTGCGAAGTATTTTCGCACGGCATCGTGCTGCGCAAACTGTTCGATAATCTTCTTTTGTGCGTCTTCGGTTCTGGCGAAGACCAGCAAGCCGCTGGAATCGCGATCGATGCGGTGCACCGACAGCAACTTCGGCAAACTTTTGTCGCGACGTTCCGCGTTGTTTTTCTTCGCCGCGTGTTCCCCGATCAATCGCGGTACACATTCATCGAGGGTTGGTTGTTGATTTTTTCGAGTCCACGACCAACACAGATCGGAGGCGCGCCGCAGGGTTACCATGCCCGATGGCTTTTCGACGATGATCAGTTCTTTGTCGACATATCGCACGGCCACATCTTTGTCGGTGGGCGGCGGTGGGATCTGGCGATCGCTGACGGTGACCACTTCGCCCTGTCCCAGACGACGCCCTTCATCGATACACAGCACTCCACCGATCGCGACGTAGCGACCTTGCAGCTGTTTGCGAACGACTGACCAAGACGGCTTGTCTGGCAGATGCTGGCGCATGACTGACAGGATTGTGTCTTTGGCGTCGTCGGCGATCGTAAATTCGTGAACGATGGGCATGAAAGTGTCAGTTTAGGGTGTGTTGCGATCGTGGTACGATTGGCTCATTATGCATGGCTTTGCCGTCGGCTCACACCGTATCGCCTGTTTTCCACGCCGCAAAGTACCGTCTGGTGAAACCTTGCAACTTCCTTGTCGTTCTCTGTTTTGGCCTGTCTGAAGCGCGGGGCGAACTAAAATTCGGCGTGGCCAGGCGTGCGGGGAAACGGGATCACGTCGCGGATGTTGGTCATGCCGGTCACCAGTTGGACGGCTCGTTCTAAACCGAGTCCGAAGCCACTGTGGGGAACGGTGCCGTATTTTCGGAGGTCGACATACCACCAATAATCTTCTGGGTTCATGCCGCATTCTTCGATGCGACTGAGCAGCACGTCTAACCGCTCTTCGCGCTGACTTCCGCCGATGATTTCGCCGACGCGCGGTACGAGGACATCCATGGCGCGCACGGTTTTCCCGTCGTCGTTGCAACGCATGTAGAACGGTTTGATCGTCCGTGGATAGTCGTACAGGATGACTGGTTGCTTGAAATGTTCTTCGGTTAAGAATCGTTCGTGTTCGCTTTGCAGATCGATGCCCCATTCCACCGGATAGTCGAATTTTTTGCCGCTGCTCTGCAACAGTTCGACCGCTGCGGTGTAGGTCAGCCGCTCGAATTCCTGGCTGCGAATGTTTTCCAGCGTTTCCAGCACCGTCTTATCAATTCGCTGGTTGAAGAACTGCATGTCCTCGGGACACTGTTCCAGAACATCGTTGATGATGGTTTTGATGAAGGCTTCCGCCAGATCCATGTTGTCCGTGAGTTCGTAGAATGGCATCTCCGGTTCTACCATCCAGAATTCCGCCAAGTGCCGTGTGGTATTGCTGTTCTCCGCACGGAATGTGGGGCCGAATGTGTAGCAGTCACCGACGGACGTCGCATACGTTTCTGCTTCCAGCTGTCCGCTGACTGTCAGAGATGCAGGCTTGGCGAAGAAGTCCTGTTTCCAGTCGATTTCTGTCTGGGCTGCGGCCAGACGCTGTAGGTTCAAAGTGGTCACTTGGAACATTTCGCCGGCACCTTCGCAGTCGCTGGTCGTAATGATGGGCGTATTGACGTACAGAAATCCGCGGGACTGGAAGAAGTTGTGAATCGATCGGCACACGCTGTTTCGCACGCGCGCCACGGCACCGAAGCTGTTGGTGCGGGCTCGAAGATGCGCGATGTCACGCAGGAATTCGAAACTGTGGCCTTTCTTCTGCAAGGGAAAGGTGGCGGGATCGGCAGCTCCTAGCAGCGTGAGTGTGGTCGCGTGAACTTCGATCCGCTGACCTTTGCCGGGGGATTCTTTGACTGTGCCTTCGATCGACACGCTGGCCCCGGTGGTGACGTCTTTGATGGTTTCTGCATAACCCGGGACGTCTCCATCCACCACGATCTGCAGGTTGCTCATGCAGCTGCCGTCGTTGAGTTCGATAAACGAAAACCCGTTTTTGGAATCTCGTCGAGTTCGCACCCAGCCTTTGACGGTGATCGATGTTTCGGGCTGAGCGTCTGTGAGTAGTTTGGCGATACGTTGGAGTGGCATATTTTGAATCTTGTTTTCGACCTACTGCGTGTTCCGCTGCGTTTGACGCTGACTTGTGGCCTGAGGGCTGCGATCGGTTCGATCCTGATCTCATGTGCCGCAAGATAAGTGTTGTCGGGCCACAAGGGAACACTGGCCGTGACCGTTGTGGCAAATGGGTCCGCGCATCCGTGGCGAATCGTGGCGGTGAGAATGGCAAGATGGCGAAAATGGCGAAATCGCTCGAAAAATCAGGACGCCCTGCCCTACCGCTCGATCATCTTGGACGTCGGTGATAGGCTTCCGAGTAGTCAGCCGAGGGCTGATTTCTGGTTGACAGCCTGTTCTTGCAAACCAGTATTTTTCACGACTCATTCACTACGCTCAGAAAGCTTGTTATGTCTACCGCTGCCGCTCGACACATCCTGGTTCCCGACGAAGCCGTTTGTCTGGATCTGAAAACTCAAATCGAAGGCGGAGCTGACTTCGCTGACATTGCCAAACAACACAGCCAGTGTCCATCAGGCGCCCAAGGTGGCAGTCTGGGAACATTCGGCCCCGGTCAGATGGTGCCGGAATTTGATACGGTTGTCTTCAACGAAGAACTGAACACCGTGCATGGCCCTGTGAAGACTCAGTTCGGCTATCACCTGCTGGAAATCACGGCTCGATCGTAGTTTGCGCTTAGTGCAAAAACCTTATTACCACCAGAATAAATCCGGTGGCGTATGGACACGAAATTCGCGGCGTCTGGACCAACTTTTTAACGGTCCGGGGCTAGCGCCCAAATGGCTGGTCGACACGGAAAAAAAAACTGACAACCGTTGTTGTCAGTGGCTTTTTGATTTTGCTGCGTTGTGTTGAGGACCGCTTAGCTGCGGCTGAAGTTGATGCTTGCGGCGTTGGTGCCGGCGACTTGGAAGCTGAATGTGTTGGTATCGTTGATCGTCAGGCTTCCGCCAAGCTGCTGGTTGTCGTTGCTGCGGTTGAGTGTCAGTGAGCCATTGCTGACGGCGTAGTTTCCGGAAAAACTGCTTTGTGAACCTGTCTGGTTGGTGGCCACCCAGCTGAAGTTTCCGTCCGCTTGCAGTGCCAGTTGGACTGTTGAACCGTTCCCCAGTGTAGCCGTCCAGTTACCGACGTGAGCAGGTGTTTGGACCTGTTGTTGTGGGGCCGGAGCTGGTGTTTCTGAAGGTGGAGCGAATCCGCCCAGAGCCTGTAGGGCTGACGTCTGAGCGTTCGCTGGGGCCTGAACTTGCGGCTGCTGAACCTGTGGTTGTTGTGTTTGCGGCTGTGGGGCCTGAGCGAATTGCTGTGGGGCCGCTGGCTGCGGCGCGATCTGTGGCTGTGGAGCAACTGCGAGTTGTGGCTGAGATACCGGCTGAACGGGTCGAATTGCGGCTGTCTGTGAGGTTTGCTGAGCAAATTGCGGTGGAACAGGCTGGCTGCGAAACGCTGGCTGTGAGTGGTAAGCAGGAGCGTAGCTCTGCACGGGTGCTGAATGACGATAGTTTGAAGATTGGTAGCTGTTGTATCCGCCGTAGGAAGACGACGAATAGCCGCGTGAAGAACCGCCCGAGTAACCGCCGCCTCGACCACCTTTGCAGGCCTGAACTTCAGATACGGTGACGATCGAAGTCAGAGCAACAGCAGCAGCCAGCAGTGTGTTTCGTGAAATGTTCATCATTCTGTCCTTTATGATTGATTGGATTTTGAGTCGTTTGTGTCGGGTACATCTACTTCAGCGAGAACCCGCGACATGTGTTACATTGCTGGGGCAGAAAAAATAGCCTTTTCTGTTTTGAAGCTGTTCATCAATGAAAATGCTGGTGGAATTGCTTCTGAGAGTGAGCGATATTCTTGGCTGGTGTTTGTCATGCGGGAGCAAGACCTACGCCATCTGCGACAAACACTGACACCGACCATCTGGGAGACCATTTTGACGAATGCTGATACCAACCATCTGGGATCACTGTTGCATCGCATCACCGCCGAACAGGCGGAATGGTCGCAGGCCACGTTCGGCAGCGATCAGGAACGGGGCCCAACCGGCGCTTTGCTGCATCTGGAGAAAGAAGCCCGCGAAGCATTAGAGTCGCCGCATGACGTCTCAGAATTCGCCGATTGCCTGCTGCTGGTCTTAGACGCTTCGCGCCGAGCGGGTTTCGATACGGCCTATTTGTTGGCTCAAACCTATGAAAAGTTACAAATCTGCAAGCAACGCAAATGGCCGAAGCCGGATGGTGATCTACCGGTGGAACACATCAAAGAGTGAACTTAGCGTGAGCGAGCTGCCTGATCCGTGTTCGTCATGCGGGAGCATGACCTACGCAAATGCTCTTTTTGGAGTACTGAAACATGAGTCGAATTGCTGTCAGCGTGCTGCTGTTGCTGGTTGGCGTTGCATCTGCGTCTGCAGACGAAGGACAGCTGCGCGCTGTCACCGATGATGGGGCCTTAAAGTTGTGGCTGCAGAATATGGTCTGGCACCATCGATACAACACCGACGAGATTCGTCAGGTCACGGCTCTGACGGCCGAACAGCTGGCCGCTAAGCTTGAACAATTCGACATCTCTCCTGAAAATCGGCCACCCCGTCCCGCCGGTAAGCTATTTGTGCTGCCGTATCCGGGGGGACGTCATCCCAGAATCGGGTTTCTGGAAGGTGCCATCGATCCTCAGCGAGAAACGAAACTCAGCGTGTTTTGTCCGTGGGATGATCTCAGTTATGCGGTGATGGACATTCCGGAAGCCATCTGGTCGAACCTCGGTCTGACCTATCTGGCTCATACGCATGTCGACACCATCTGGACCAAGCAAGGCCTTCCGCTGCCGCAGCTGGAATGGGAACAGCTGTCGGACGGCAACTTCGTCATCGAACGCACACTGCCCAATGGCATCGTATGTGGTGCCAAAGTCATCCCACTCCAAGATCACGTCCGCATGAAAATGTGGCTGACCAATGGGACGGACAAACCGCTGACGGATCTGCGCGTCCAAAACTGCGTGATGCTGAAGGGGGCCGCTGGTTTTGAACAATTGACCAACGAAAACAAGTTGTTTGAGCGGGGCTATGCCATTGCCGGTTCGCCCGACAAAACAAAGTGGATGATCAGCGGCTGGGATCCGATCCACCGGGCGTGGGGCAACACCAAGTGCCCGTGCCTACATTCGGACCCGAAGTTCGCTGACTGCCCGCCGGGAGAAACAAAATGGCTGCGGGGCTGGTTTTCGTTTTACGAAGGGACTGACATCAACCCGGAAATCGATCGCGTCGAAGCCACTGGATGGAGAACTCACCCGCTGCATCATGTTACGGACAATGTGGTTGGCAAGATCAAAGATGCCGACAGCGGAAAGATTCTACCCTGTCGACTGTACTGTCAGAACATCGACACCCTCGAGTGGCACTTCGCCAAATCAACGGCGGTCGCTGGGACAGCGGTTCCATACCGCAAGCAAATCGGGCTGTCGGCCAGTGTCGAACAACACACCACGTTGTCAGCCGATGGCTTTCAATTTCAGCTCAATCCCGGCCGATATCGTCTGCGTGCCGAACACGGCAAAGAATATGTGCCAGCGGAAACTGTCTTCGAAGTCACTGATGCGGATGTTCGAGCGACCACCGGTTTAGAGCTCAAGCGGTTCACGATCGAGCCATGACGCATTGATGCCTGTCATTCTTCGTGACTGACAAGTACCACGCCGGAGGCGGTGTTCGCGACGTGAGCGATCATGTCGTTGTAATACGACGGCAACGCTTTTTCCAGGCGTGGCATTAGCTGAGACGGGATGGATTTGGTCTCCAGTTCCGCTATGTATTCGATCAGCGTCTCACGCGCCACTTCGTTTTCTTGCAGCATAAAATGCACCCAGCCCCAAGATTCTGCGTAGTCTCGCTGCGTCATTTTCTCGAAGTCTGACAGCTGCTCCAGCTGGTACATCGATGGATTCCAGCCAGCGGATCGCACTTCCTGCAGATACTTCAGATGGCCCTTATGGGGGAGCCCCGTCTGCGGCCCGCGCACCTCAAAATACTCGGCCAATCCTTCGTCCAGCCACAACGGCACTGTATTCAGTGAGGCGTGCAGCAGGCCGTGAGTGAATTCATGTCGCAAATCCTCTTCCACCTTCGGGCTGTGGAACGAATACACGGCCAATTCGCGGCTGGTTCCCACAAAATACGCTCGCCGCGGCGGCAAGTTGGGCCATGTGGCGTGCATATAACGCCGATAGGCCTCTTGATCAGCAAACAGGTACACGGCGACGGGGTCGCGTTGTTCGGGGAGTTTCAATGTCGTTTGGATTTCTTTCCGCAGTTCTTCCAGCTCGCGCACCAGCGGAGCTCCGTTACGAATCGGAAAATTACTGTGGATCGCGAAGCCCGGCCCGTTGACCGTATTCCGCGCTGGCCGCTCGACGGTGAACGTTTTCTGGGGTGTTTTGCAACCCACGGTGCTCAACAACAGCGTCAGACACAGCCATGTGATGTATTTTCTGGCACGGCGTTTTTGAAAAACGGTGCTCGGCTGGGCTGATTGAGTGTTGTGGTCGCTCATCCTAGAAGCTGGGCTTACGATGATATGACAGCTGGAATTGGCGGTCGTGGAGGGTCAGGCTGACCGCTAAAGGTGGGGCGGGGATCGTCTCAGAACGCTGAGTTTTTCGCAACCTGAGTCCTAAATTATCACGGTTACAAGGTCGTCGGCACGGTCGCCGGTTTTTCTCCTGTGCGGCAGCGGTTATCCTGCGGCTGCGTGGATCTCTGTTCACGCTGTCTTCTCGATGTCAAAACTCGCCTGTTCACTTCTCTCCTTCCTGATCGCTTTCCCTATGAAACACTGTCTTTTTGTCGTTATTCTGGCCTTAGTGGCCGGTTGCTCTGAAACTTCCAATACGGCTGGTGATGCGAACTCTGCCAAGCCCGGAAACCGGATGCCTGAGCTTGTGCCTGCTCCGGATCAGCCGGATGACACCGCTGCGATCGCCGCCTTGGAGTCTGTGGGGGCCGAACTGAAACGAAACGGTGACGGCAACGTTGTGGAAGTCAACCTCCGGGCGACCGCTGCCACCGACGACACGTTGAAACATGTGGCAGCCCTGAAACGAGTGACATCTGTGTTGCTTAACGATCTGCCGATCACCGACGATGGCTTGGCACATCTGGCTACGACGACGTCTGCTATTGCGAATCTTGACTTGCGAGGCTGTTCCATCGGTAACGACGGGTTGGCTCACCTGAAAGACCTCACATCACTGAAGGCATTGCGGCTGAACGGAGCCAGCGGTCTCACAGCGGTTGATGACGGCGGGTTGGAACATTTAGCCGGTCTGACCAACCTCAAAGTCCTAGCCTTGGACGAATTGTGGGTCAGCGAAGCGGGCCTCGAACCGCTGGACAAATTGACCCTGTTGGAAGAACTGTACCTGAAGAAAACCACCATCAGTGATGACGGGCTGTTGCTGCTGAGCCGTTATCCTAAGCTGAAAAAGCTGCGGTTAGCGTTCAACCAAATTTCTAATGATGGTCTCGCCCATCTGGCTGACATCAAGACTCTGGAAGAGCTGGATCTCAGTGAAAATGCTCAGGTTACGGATGCCGGTCTGGTGCATCTGTCGGGCCTCACAAAGCTGAAGAAGTTGAATCTGTGGCGGGTGGCGGTCAGCGATTCTGGTGTCGAACAATTGGCCGGACTCACGGATCTTGAATGGCTCAATCTCGACAACACCCAGTTGTCGGACGCTGGGTTACCCGCGTTGAAGAACATGACCAAGCTGACGTTCCTGCACGTCGGTTCCACCACGGTTTCTGATGCTGGCCTGCCGATGTTTGAAGGCCTGAAGACGCTCAAAGATCTCAAGGTCACTCGAACCGCCGTCACCGCTGCCGGCGTCGCTGATTTACAAGTTAGCCTTCCAAAAACTGATATTCAGCTGTTGTATATCGAAGGCAACTAGCCGCTATTCCCCTGACAGCCTAACCGGCACCAAAATGTTATCAACACTGCTGTTGATAACTTGTGATCCTAGTTGCTGGTCAGTCTGGCTGCCAAACTTGTTTCATCAACAGGCTCTGTGGCGACGTTTGGGGCCTGTTGATGAATGCCCCTTTCTGTTAACTGCTTTTGGGCACGTTGTCCTTGGTTTATGACACCGCTATTCACTTCGCTTGAATTGTCTTAAAGCTTTTATTAGATCAACGTTACGTCGCGTTGTGTAGCAGTTATCAACAATCTGAGGCTGCTCTTCTATCACTAATACTTTCTTCTTATTACCATCTGAAAAAAGCCATCTTCGACCTGTGAAAGACGAAGATGGCTCCTGTTCGGTCGCTCACAGGCTATGACACTTCCCAACCTGCTCTGTACGCTTTGCTGATGAAAGCATCCGCTTCCGGGCAATTGGTGGCTGTCAAATCGGCCGCATTCCATTCGAGTGCTTTGCCGGTTCGGTAGGCCACATTTCCGAGCAGCACTGTTTCAGTGAGAGCCCCCGAGTAATCGAAGTTGCAAGTGGTTGGCGAACCGTCTTTGCAGGCCTTGATCCATTCCGCGTGATGGCCGATGGAATTAGGAATCGTCTGAGGCGGTGGCTCGAAGCCTTTGAATTTGTCAGACGACTTGTCCAACGGGAACAGCCGGTATTTTCCGTAGTCTGAAAAGAGTTTGCCTTCGGTGCCCACGAACATCACGCCGCTGGCCGGCACGCGTTCACCAGCCACTTCTTTAGGAATCAGATCGCCGTCGTACCAAGTCAGGTTGCAGCCGACCATGTCACCACGAGCAGGGAATTTGTAGCGGACAGTCAGCCCGGTCGGAGCCATTTGCTCATGCACTTCGGCTCCTTCCGCTTCGCAATGGGTCGGATGTTTCAGCTTCAACGCCCAGAAAGGCAGGTCCATGTAGTGACAGGCCATGTCTCCGAGTGTGCCTTGGCCAAATTCCCACCAGCGTCGCCATTGAGCGGGGTGGTAACGTCCGGCTACATACGGTCGTTCTTTGGCTGGTCCGAGCCACAGATCCCAGCTGAGGGTCTCAGGCGGTGGTGATTCGACGCCGGTCAGTTCAGTAATGCCCCAGCCTTTGCCGACCCAGACATGCACGTCAGTGACGTCGCCGATGGCACCGCTTTGAATGATTTCGACCACTCGGCGATAGTTGTTGCCAGCGTGGATCTGAGTGCCCAACTGAGTGGCGACGCCTTTTTCCGCAGCCGCTTCGGCGATGATGCGAGCTTCCTGAACAGTGTGAGTGAGGGGTTTTTCGCAGTACACATGCTTGCCAGCTCGGATGGCTCGGATCGACGCGGGTGCATGGTGATGGTCAGTGGTAGCGACGGTGACGGCATCGATTTTGTCGCCTTCGGCTTCCAGCATTTCGCGATAGTCAGCGTAAGTACGAGGTTCGAGGCCTTTCTTCTCGGTCAACATTTTCTTTGAGCGGTCAAGATACACCGCATCAACGTCGCAGATGGCTACGATGTTGTCGGACATCACGCCTTCGACATCAGCGGCCGCTCGATTGGCAGTGCCGATGCAGGCTATGTTCAGTTTTTCTAAAGGGTTGCTGCTGGCGTGAGCTTCCAGACCACTGGCATACAGCCCAGAGGCGATGGCAGCGGAGGCTGACGTTTGCAAGAAGGATCGGCGGGATTGTTGAGTCATGGGTGGGCTCCAAAGGTAGGAAAAGGTTTAGGGAATAGCCGAGCATAAGGGAACGAATGCCCGGTTGGCAATGAAAAGGGCGGAAAAGGGTGTCAGCAGGCGTAGCGGACAGCAGAAAAGGCTAGAGTCACTCAGATGAACAGGCATGTAGAAAATCTGATCGTCGGGCAAGGATTAGCGGGTTCAGCGATCGCATGGACGTTGCATTGGTCAGGTCAGTCGCTTCTGTTAATCGACAGGGAGCAAGACAACACGGCATCGAAAGTGTCGGCGGGTTTGGTGACACCGATGACCGGCAAGCGGCTGGTGAAGTCCGCAAGATTCGAGGAATATTGGTCGGTGGCTGTGGCGTTTTATCGTCGGGTGGAACACGAAACAGACTCGTCGTTCTTCGAGGAAACAGACATGATCAGACTGTTCGAAGACGAAGTGGCACGGTCGGCTTTTATCAGACGAAGTGAAGCCGAGAGTTTGGGAGGGATCGAGCATTGGGAAGGACAAGTTCAGACAGGGGGGATCATTCGGCATGGAATCGCGATGTCACCGGCGGCTCGGGTGAACGTGAATCGTTATCTGGAGGTGACGCGATCTTACTTTGCGGCGTGCGACAGCTATCAGCAGATGGACGTGGATTTTGAAAAGGATTTTTCGGTGAAGGACGAAGAAGTTCAGTTGGCAAGTCAGCGATTATCAGCACAGCGATTGATCAGTTGTCAAGGCGTGGAGACGAACACGATGTTTCCGTCGGTGCCCAATAATCCATCACGCGGAGACATACTGACGGTGAATATACCGGAGTACGAACGGACCGAGGTATTGCATCGTAGCGTGTGGATCGCACCGAATAGCGACGGCAGTCAGACAGTCGGATCGACGTACGACTGGAAGAATCAAACCGCGGAACCGACAGACGCCGGTCGCCAAGAGGTGTTACAGAAGTTGAATCGAATCGTGGCAGGAACGATCGCAGTCAGCAGCCATGTCGCCAGCGTTCGTCCGACGATGAAAGATTATGAACCAGTGATCGGCCAGCATTCGAGGTGGAAAAACGTATTTATATTCAACGGATTGGGATCGAAAGGCACGCTTAGATCGCCGTTACTGGCGAAGGAACTGTTGGACGCGATGGAAGGGGGCGAACCGCCGCGACCGAGCGTGAATGTCAGCCGATTGCAGCCACCACCGACAGCAGGTAATCAGCGGCGTTCGTTGACGCAACAAGCACAGGAAACAGTGGCAGCAACGTTGCAGGCGGGCGACACAGCGATCGACGCGACCGTAGGAAATGGATTTGACACTTGTTTCCTGAGCCACATGGTAGGTGAAACAGGACGAGTCGTCGGCTTCGACGTGCAGCAATCAGCATTGGATTCGACGCGGCAACGGTTGGCATCAGAGGGATTGTCAAACGTAGAACTGTTGCAGCAGGGCCATGAAACCTTAGGTCAGGTGTTACCGGCAAGCAGCGTAGCAACGGTGATGTTCAACCTCGGATATTTGCCCAGACATGATCACCAGATAATCACTCAACCGGAAACCTCGGTGCAGGCCATCAAAGCCGCATTAAAAACCTTAAAACCGGGAGGAGTGCTGACAGTGTTGGCCTATAGAGGACACGACGGAGGGCAGGACGAGTTCGAAGCCGTCGAGCGTTTGTTATTGGATCTCGGACAGCATTATGATTTGAGTCGAGTGGACAGTACCCCGACCAAAGCCACATCACCGGTACTGTATGTCTTACGAAAGTCACGCACAGCAGCGATATGAACCGACCACCACCGATTTAATATCGGTGGAGACACGTTTTTGCATTAACCGTTCGGTGGAGAAACAGCATATCGCCACAAACAGAAAGCACACCAATGAAGATCACCCGGATCGCGGCCTACCAAATCGACCTGCCTCTGCATGAAGGCAGCTACAAATGGTCGGGAGGCAAATCAGTCGACGTCTTCGACAGTACAATTATTCGAGTTGAAACGGATACAGGGATGGCGGGGCACGGCGAAGTCTGTCCGCTAGGCCCGTTCTATCTACCGGCGTACGCGGGTGGCGTGCGAGCGGGCATCGCGGAACTCGCGCCGTTATTGTTGGGGAAAGATCCGATAGGTATCGGAAGTCTCAACCACTTTATGGACAAGGCGATGAAGGGACATGCCTACGTCAAATCGGGGATCGACATCGCTTGCTGGGATATACTTGGCCAAGTGACGGGGCAACCGGTTTGTGAATTACTTGGCGGTCGGTATGAAGCAGACTTCGTCCTTTATCGAGCGATCTCACAACAGCCGCCAGAACAGATGGCGAAGAACGTCGAAAGCTATCGCAACGAAGGATATCGCCGGTTTCAACTGAAAGTGGGGGGTAACGCAGAAGAGGATATCGAACGAATTCGAGCGGTGCGGAAGATCTTGGAACCAAGCGACAAGCTGATCGCGGATGCAAACACCGGGTGGTTGATGCACGAAGCCGCACGAGTCGTCCGGGCGGTCAAAGACGTGGATGTGTATATCGAACAACCGTGCCTGTCGTACAACGAATGTCTGTCCATTCGCCGCCGCACAGATCACCCGTTTGTGATGGATGAGCACATCGATGGCATGGAAGTTCTAATGAAGGCCCACGCGGATCAGGCGACAGATGTGGTCAATATCAAGATCAGTAAATTTGGCGGTCTAACCAAAGCCAAACAGGCTCGAGACCTGTGTTTGTCGCTGGGAATCGCGATGACTTTGGAAGACAGTTGGGGCGGCGACATCACCACAGCCGCCATCGCAGCGTTGGCCCATAGCACACCGCCAGAGTTTCTGTTCACCAGTACAGACTTCAACAGCTATGTGACGGTCAGCAATGCGGCCGGAGCTCCTCAGCGTAAGAATGGTCGGATGTCAGCGTCGACAGAGCCGGGGTTAGGAATTCAACCTCGCTTCGAACTGCTGGGTGAACCGTTAGTCGACGTAAAAGTGTGATACTGGTTTAAAGTTAGTAGTGCCGCCTTTAGGCGGAAGCGAACGCGACAGTCCGAGTAAATACCGCCTGAAGGCGAGACTACAAACGAACGAGACCAGTACATCGAGTGGCATTTGCTAACGCAGAGCGGCTGATAAAATCAACACTTTACAAGCAGCAGTCAGAATCATTTCATAGGAGTCAATCATGGGTAGGAAGAATATGCCAAAGAGAATGACAGCGTTGTACTGTTCGTTGAGTTTATGTCTAGCCATCGCCAGTTCGGCGATCGCCGATGACTGGCCGCAATGGGGTGGTCCAGAGCGGGATATCGTGTGGCGAGAAACAGGGATCGTCGACCGGCTGCCGGCGGGTGACCTATTGCCGCGAGTGTGGTCGTACCCGGTTTCAGAAGGATATTCAGGGCCGGCAGTGTCCGAAGGTCGGGTGTATGTGACCGATCGTATTCACAAAGATAGCAGCGAAAGAGTCTTATGCGTCGACGCTGAGACGGGCGAAGAAATCTGGAAGAAGGAGTATCCAGCACAGTACACAGTCAGCTATCCAGCAGGTCCGCGAGCAACACCAGTCATCGACGAAGGGCGGGTGTTCACAGTCGGGGCAGTTGGACATCTGTTGTGTATGAACGCAGCGACCGGTGAAGAAATCTGGAAGAAGGAATTCCAAGAAGACTTCGGAACAAAGTTGCCAATCTGGGGCATGGCCGCATCGCCGTTGGTGGACGGGCAAAATCTGATCACGCTGGTTGGCGGTGCTGATGGAGCTCTGGTGGTCGCGTTTGACAAAGCCACGGGCGAAGAAAAGTGGCGGGCGTTGAACGACGAAATGATCGGCTATGCACCGCCAGTGATCTACGAATATGGTGGACGAAGACAGCTGATTATCTGGCACCCCACGGCGGTTTCAGCACTCGACCCACAAACAGGGACGGTGCTATGGGAAGTACCATGGCAGATTAAAGCGGGTCTGACTATTCCGATGCCTCGTAAGACAGGTGACCATCTATTTTTGACAGCGTTCTACAACGGGCCGATGATGCTGAAGGTGTCGGCCGACTCAGCGGAAATCGTTTGGAAGGGAAACAGTGAGAACGAAAAAGACACCGACGGTCTGCACTCGATCATGCCGACACCGTGGGTCACCGACAAGCACATCTTTGGTGTGTGCAGCTACGGTCAGTTGCGAGGTTTGGACACGGCCACAGGCAAAAGGTTGTGGGAAACACTGGACGCCACCGGCAGTGGTCGTTGGTGGAACGCCTTCATTATCCCTCATGAAGACCGTTTTTTTCTGCACAATGAACAAGGCGATTTGATCATCGCCAACCTGTCAGCAACGGGTTATGAGGAACTCAGTCGAGCAAAACTAGTCGAACCCACACGCAAGGTGCAGCGTCGAATGACGATTTGGTCGCATCCAGCGTTTGCGATGCAGAGCGTGTTTGCGCGTAACGACAAAGAACTGGTTCGAGTGAGTTTGGCGAAATAATGTGGAAGCCATTTCTTTCCAGCCAACGTATCGGTAGTTCACGGCCAGCGGCGGATCGGTCAGCGGTGTCACGGTCGGAGTTTCATAAAGACTACGACCGGATCATCTTCAGCAGCGCTTTTCGGCGACTCAGCGATAAGACGCAGGTGGTGCCGTTTCCGAAATCCGACTACACCCGCCAGCGACTGACGCACAGTCTGGAAGTATCGTGCGTTGGTCGTTCACTGGCGACCAGTGTGTACGAAATGGTGCATCACGAAATCCGCGACTTGGCGACTCAAGGGGATTTCGAAGCGATCGTGGCGGCCGCCTGTCTGGCTCACGATATCGGCAACCCCCCGTTCGGTCATTTCGGTGAGAAGGCGATTCAGGACTGGGCCGTAGAAGCGTTGCAGCGGCCGGAATTCGAAGCACTGACGTCGGCAGAACGTCAGGATTTGACGCTGTTCGAAGGGAACGCTCAAAGTTTTCGCGTGTTGACGCGACTGCAGATGAGCAACCGTAGCGGCGGCATGCGGTTGACAGCCGCGACGCTGGGTGCGTTGGTGAAGTATCCCCGGCCAAGTCATGTATCAGAGTCAGCTGTCAAGAAGTCGGCGTTAAAGAAGCACGGATTCTTTCAAGACGACGCCGAATTGTTCGCTCAGGTCTTCGAAACAGCCGGGCGAAAGGTCGACGTCGATGGTCAATACGCGCGGCATCCGTTGGCACTGTTGTCAGAAGCAGCCGACGACATCTGTTACGCCATTATCGATCTGGAAGACGGCTGCAAAGCTGGTTTGATTCCCATCGAATCGGGCGTAGATATTTTGGAGCAACTGAGTCCAGGGAGCACAGGGTCAACAGACATGCCAGAGTCAGACCGGCTGTCGATGGGTCGAGCGATGTCGATCAATATGCTGATGCATCAAAGTGCCGAAGTGTTTCAGAGTCACATGGCTAGCATCCTAGACGGAAGCTTCCAAGGCTCGCTAATGATACAAGTCCCGTCAGCGGAACCTTACCGGCGAGCCAAACAAGTGGCCTACGATCAGGTGTTCAACAGCGAACGAGTGTTAGAACTGGAAGCCGCCGGCTATCGCGCCATTCAAGGCTTGTTGCATATACTCACAACGGCGGCGTTAGCCAAACAGCCCAGTAGCTTCGACAACCACGTTCGCAAACTGACACGATTGCAGATCCACGACGATATGACGACGTACCAAAAACTGTTGGCTTGCACCGACAAAGTCAGCGGCATGACGGATCGATACTGCATCGATCTATTCCGCAAGCTATCCGGCCATGCCCTTGGATAGAAGATCAACAGGCGAAGTCCTAGTTATAGGCTTCGTCAAAAGTGTTTGATGGACCTTCAATTACGACATCAGGGCCAAACATGAGTCTCGCCAAAGCTTTTCTTCAGAATGGAGAACAGGAGATCGTCCTCGAGTATTTTGAGCTGGTGAGCAAATACCGGAAGACGGACAAGCTTACTGAAAGGGCAGAAACAGTGAAGCGAGATGGAATGCTAGACTTCGGTGCCAATCAGGAGTACGAGATTCGAGGTGGCCTGATAGAACGACGTAGGAGATGGTGACGTGAGCATTTTGCATCATCGTAGCGGGTAGCACGGTCTTCGCCGACAAGCCGAACGTACAGATTATAGGCAACAGTTGACCAAACCGGGCGACGTCCACTTGACGTTTGAAGGCTATCGCCGATTGGCGGAACAGGTCACAGCCGAGATCCGCGAAGCGCAGCCACCAACCATCCAGCAGGACGCAGCGAGCACAGCTGGACGGTTACCGATCGCCGCTCAATAGTTTGTTCAGCACCAAAGCGGAGTCAGCCTCCGGTTTCGGGAACTTGCCGTCCCATGCCACGAGCCCGCTGCGATCAATCAGAAACACGGCAGGCGTTGTGCCAGCGGGTTTGTCCAGCGTCGACGGTTGCACAAAAGTCCCCCAGACGCGATGCACGGAATTCTGAGCAGTCGCGTCGGCATCGGACAAAATCGCAAACGGCCACGACTGCCGAGAGTTGTTGCGGATTTCCTGCGGCAATGCCGTCGACACGCCAAACACCATCACACCTTCACGTTCCAGCGCGGGGTAGAATTCCCGCAGCTGATTTAGCACGGGGCTGTTGTCAGGTCCGGCTTGTCCATCAAAGAACACCAGCACGATGCGATGGCGATTCAGGTAAGCGGAGAAATTGACGACCGTTGATTCCTGATCGTACAGTTGGAACGGCGGAGCCGCCTGCCGCATTTCCGGCAGCTGGTCCGGATTGAGTGCGCCATGAAGGTTGGCATGGGGGTTGGCAATACGCCACGCACACAGGCTGGCGATAATGATCGCAGCGACGGGCAGAATCAGGATTCGGGGGC
Organism: Fuerstiella sp.; assembly: GCA_041688835.1. GTDB lineage: Bacteria > Planctomycetota > Planctomycetia > Planctomycetales > Planctomycetaceae > Fuerstiella. The sequence goes on along the minus strand of JBDNHJ010000085.1, from coordinate 3,257 downwards.
GAAACGGCATGGTTCGACGATTGTAATCACAAAACGACTGCGACGATTGCTGAAGGCAGCGATCACGGTCGTTTCGCGGAAATGATATCGCCATCGTTTTGCCAGAGTTTCGCTACCAGACGGTCGCTGATTCAGAAACGAAGGGTGTTACTCGCCCAACCAGCTACCCAGCACGCTAGCAGTCGGATTGTTGGTTGTTTCCGGCTTCGCGGTGGTCGCTGTCCCGAAATCCTGCTGACCAAGATTAGCCAAGCGAGCCACATATACCATCGTGCTTTTCAGAGTTCGGGGCGTGGCCGTGGCGTCGACCTTACAAACGTAAACGATCAAGTATTGGCCGTCTTTGTTCTCTTCAATTGTCCATGATCCCAGCTTGGTGCGACTATTCTGTTCCAGCAACTTCATTTGAAGTTGAAGGCTCGGTGCTTCTGTCATCGAAGCCGCCAGCGACCAAACTCGGCGGACATCCGCCTGTTCGAAGTACTCCACATCTTTGGCGACGAACACAGACTGCAGCGATTTGTCTTTTTGAACAAACGAAACTTCCAGCAGGCCAGTCTGAACCAGCTTGTAGGTCAGTTCCGCTCGATCCAGCACATCCACAACCGGCAGGGGAGCTTGTTTCCAGTCGCTGTTGATAAACGCCTTCACTTCAGAGACATCGACGTTGTAGCTGATCAAGCTGCCCTTGCGAGAAGTGGCCTGAGCGACCGCGACCAGTTCACCGTTGTTGCTGACGACGGGTCCGCCGCTGTCACCGGAATTCACGGGAGACTGTGTTTCCACAACCTTGAAGTCATGTTCGCCGGCTCCGGTGCGGAACTGTTTCTGATAGATCGTGCGAACAGTGCCTGAGTTAAACACCCACAGTGCTCCTGACGCCCCGGGATTGCCGATCGACTGCACGTCTTCGCCCTGAGTGATACCGGCGTCTGCCATTGGCAAAGCTTCGACACCTTCCGGTAGTTTGTCGAGTTCAATCAGTGCCAAATCGCGTTTGCGATCAACCGCCAGCACGCGTCCTCGGACGCTGATTTTCTTCACGTTCTCGGTGTAGTGATCGCGATCGACGATCAGGTTGCCGTCTTTGAAATCCGGAAAGAAAATCACAGCCGTGCGAGCTTCACCGATCACGTGAAAGTTTGTGATGACCAGCTTCTTTTCCGCGTCGACTAATACTCCGGTTCCCGTAGAAATCGCTCCGTCTGATTTCGCCAGAACCCACGCGGTGGCTTTCAAGGTCTTGCTAAAAATGTCGCCATCCGCTTTGGCAGCAGACACAGATGTCGCCAAGGCCACGAGGCAGATCGCAGTTTTAGTGGTGAATGAGTGGATTGCAAGATTCATGAGAGCACCATTTCCGCGGAAGTCATTCGATGAACGCAGCAATTTGCCGCGTCATTCACCTTCAGCGAGAAACGGTGGGAGTTGTTACACAGTCTTCTAGAGACTTTTCAGCAGCTTTTCGTACTCAGCGTGTTTCCCGACCCAAAACCAAATCATGAGGTCGCCATCCAGCAGACCAACCACGCGGTAGTCTTGATTGATCCGAGCCGAGTAGATCTGCTCAGCACAGTGGATACTCTTAAACCGTAAACCGGGGTGATCAGGATTGGCACAAAACTGAGCATAAGCTTCATCGGCCCGCGACCGAATCTCCTCGGGCAACGCACTCAGTAGTTTCCGGAACTTCAGTGTTGTCTTGGATCGCATGGTCTACAAATCGCCCCACTTCTTCGTCTTGCCTCGCGAATGTTCTTCACGAGCTTCTTTCGCGAGCATGGCGAGAGCATCTTGTGAGCCGCTAAATAGCGTATCCCACTTTCGTTCCGATTCGAGCTCAGCGAGCAGCCATGCAGCGATCGCGTCTTGGTCATCCGCTGGCAATTGCGACGCGGCGTCGAACGCATTCTGTAGCATTTCAGTCATCTAAATGTCTCCCCACGCATTTTCTGTATTGTAGTCTAGATGGCCGAAGTATCCGCCCCAAGTAAACCGACTTTGATCCCGTTCTGTTTCAGGATACCAGTGGCCTTGCCGTTGACGACCAAGAGAATCAAGAGGCCGACCAGCGGAATCAGGGACAAGATCCCCAACACGATTCCAAATCCCGTACCATAGACCTTAATCGCCAGCATGAACACCAAGACAGTACCGGCCAACCCAACGATTAGCACACCAAATCCGACAAGCGGTCGAATGCCTAGCGGGAGAGCGAATTGCCGAAACACCGCGACCAAGTCGATCAAGATGCAGACCAAAATACCCTTCTGACGTTTTGCGACGCTGCGCAGATCCTCGCGAGTGCCACTCAGGACACCGACAGCTGCTGATGTTGCCCGAGGTGCTTGATAGGGGTTGTCGGTCATGCGGAATCTCGTCAGTGTTTGGTTGTCACGGGGCAACGAAAGAATTGTAACCGATCACAGTCGGTCTAACGGCCAGTCAGAATTTTTTTTTGGGGTCTTCCGCGAGGCTTGAGTGTACTTTCTAAGCCCAATAGTTTCACATTTCTGGCAGCCCATCAATCCACCCTTGGCTGCTCGTTTCGGACGCTCCATGGCGTCACAGAATAGCCCATGGAAGACACGGAAGACTGTTCGTCAACCAGTGGTCGCGTCAGGCTTCGGCCCCATCGACCGTTGTGATTCAAAAATAAGTACCGTAACGCGTCAGGAAATTTCATTCCTAGATCATTCTCAACGGCAACGATATCTTCGTCATTAAGCTTGATGTCACAATCTAGAAATATCATCGTGGCCCCTTTCTATTCGCCCGGAATCGCTTGAACAGCGGCACGAATACCGGTCAGTTCGACCTGCTCCCTTTGATATTTCGACCGCCTTTGGTGCCTCACGATCCGTCGGTCGATTGAGGCTTGAACAGTGGGTAAAAAAACCATGTCGCAACGCCACTGACACCAGCGGCCCAAGCCAGATTCATACAGAGATTGGTCCAAGCAAACGAGACTGAGCTAGATACAACCCTCCGATCCAAGCCTTTTGCATCGGTGCTGGTTCTTTCACTGAACGTCACCCACGGCGGCAGTCCGCGGCGCATTTCAGCTGACCGGTGCACGCGAACAGGGCCAGCGTCTTCACGGTCACGCAACTCGTAAGGTGTCAGGGTGTGCCGGGATAAACCGGTTTGGAACAGAGAATGAGAGTTTCTTACGAAGAAGAGTTAGCCACTTGCTTCGGCCTTCATCGGAGGGGCGATTTCGGTAACGGAATTGTCTTGAGCGTCCGGTTGAAGGG
>JBDNHJ010000012.1:0-24976 GCA_041688835.1 Fuerstiella sp. | reverse complement strand
GAGATCGGCGTTCACGTTGCCAGCTTCGGCTTGCAGAAACACAACCTCATCCGGCAAACAGATTCCTACCAGCGAACATCGCGGGCACTTGGGACTGTCAACCAGAGGCGGCGGAACATAGGTGTCGGCCGCGGTTGCTCGAAATTCCGCCAGCAGTTGCCGAGTTCGCGCCACCAGTTCATCATCAAACGGAATCACAACGCGTTTCTTCGATTGGATAAAGTACAGCACGCCTTCATCGCACTGATATCCGTTTTCACGCAGGATCAAACCTTGCGCACAAATCTGCACGCGTTCTGGTTCGTAGGCTTTTTCCGGAACCTTCGGAGCTCGCCCGCGTTTGTAATCCACCGGCGTGGCCTTGTTACCATCCAATTCCAACAAATCCAGTTTCGCAATCAACCCCTCAATCGGGGCCGACATATCAATCGACCGCGCATGCAGCCGGGACGCCTCGGCAGGCGATGGCGTGGGGGCGTCGGTTGAGGTCGGAAAGTCTTCACCGCCGAGTTGCTCCTGTTGGTCGCTGGGGGTGTCTGGCTCTGGACTCTGGTCACTCGACTCTGGACTCTTCACTTCCTTCCGATCCGGTTTGTCAACTCGCCGATGCCCGAACGTCCCCTGCTTCGTTTCGAAGTTATCCTCCCATTCGCCATGCACAAATTCCAGATATCCCAGACGTTTACAATACGTAAATTCATTCAACATCCGCACCGGAATCAAGTCGAGAGGCCGAGACGCCTCGGCGGGCGATGGCGTGGCGAGTTGGTTTGACGCTGGTGAGCCGTCACCGCCGAGATCGTCGAACTGCTGACTGATGCTTGAGACACTTGCTTTTGGTGTCTCAACTTCTCCGTTCAAATCATTCGATCGCTGAATCATCATCTGGTCCTCCGCTTAGTGCGTTTGGGATGGACCTCCGTGTGAGAATTCCGGGCGAACCGTTTGCCCAGACTTCCCACCTTACGGCAGAGCCTGGACAGATCATGTCTAGGCCGGGGCACCCCGGCGGGCGATGGCGTGGCACGACGGGAGATTGCATGGATTGCTGAATTCGCCGAGGCAGTTCTAAAGTACGGCATGGGGAGGGCCGGAATGCGTCATTTACGGTCATGGGAAGCTGACAAGGTGATCAATGGGGCCGAGGAATCCAGCAGGCGATCAAACGCAGATATCGCCGCGTCCGCGCATACGGAATTCCACGGAAAACGTCAGCTTCTCGTGTTCGTTCAATTAGAATTCAGTTGTCAAAGAACATCGCTCAACAGATCATCGCGTCGTCTGCTCTGATTCCGATCACCCGCAGCACTTCTTGAATTTCCGTCCGCTGCGGCAGGGGCACGGTTCGTTGCGGCCGACTTTTTGCCGAGTCTCAGGCACGAACGAAGATTGACTTTCGGTTCGCGATGAGTTCGGCATCGTTGAAGCTGCCTGAAAACCCGATGACTCGGACGGCAGTGAAGATTTTGACTGGCGGCTTGTCTGCTTCGTCTTCGCTGTTTCCTGAGCCGCACGGTCGCGATACGGTTCAGCCATTTCGGGTTGTCCTGAATCGTCGCAAACCTGAATAAGTCGATCGAGCACGTCCGACCGGTCTCGAAGGTTGGGGATTTGTAGCGCTCTCTTCAGGATCGCAATGGCCTCAGGCACATCTTCAGAAATTGCCTCTGGTCGGAAGACAAATCTCGAATCACTCCACCCAATCCAGCCCCAGCCCCACGCCGGATCATCGGCCAGCCACTGTTCGTACAGCGCATCCGCCTTTTCTAAATAGCTCAGCACGTAGAGTGATTCTGCCAACGCTCGACGAGCGTTTTCGATCGTCAGGTCGCAACTCTTCGGGTCCGCGATCAGTGCCTCATTCAGCTCGATTCGAAAATGAGCGACGGACGAGTCTATCCACGACGCTCGACACATCAATTCGTCATAGTCCTGAACCCAATGATGAACACTCTGCGTTCCACCAAAGTCCGTATGAAATTGCTCAAGCGATCGATGTCCCGCCTGCTGCATCACGTGGCCAATCTTGCTCCACGTTTCCCGCCAGATGGTGAAGGTCTTGGCTTCGTCTTTTTCGGCGTAACCCGCCTGCATGAATTCGTCGATGATCTCAAAACTCGGTCGCTCAGGAAACCAGCGTTGCCACAGTATATCAATACCGATCCAGACCAGATCTTCATGTTCAATCGGCGTACTTACTGTATCCGCGACCGCCATCGCCGACCACGACTTCCGTGTCGCCGCATCGATCCAGTCGCTAGTTGTCCAAAGATAACACAAATTATTCTTCTCCGGGATTAAGTTTGATGACAATCTGCCGGATGGCATTGGCTGGGTATTTGGAATTGTTCTTTTTCTTTCCTGTTTTATGGTTCGGGTTCGTCCAGACGCCTTTGTAGGTAGAAATGGATTCCAACAATTCACGAATCCAGTCAAGGCAATCCTGCGGCGGGGCGGGTGTATTGTCGGCGAAGTCATTTAACGCTGCGGTCATGTTCTGGTCGCCGGCAGTGAGTTGCCAGTTCTGTTGCTTGCGAAGAATTTTGAGTTGACGAAGCTGTGCGGAATCGTTGGCGAGCGACGCTTCGAACGCGGCGTGTTCCGCTGCCTGACGTGCGGCGTGTTCACGTTCGGCCCGCTGACGTTGCTGTTCCTGGTGCCATTGTTTCTCAGCATCCGTGTCGCGGGCGAAGCGGCCATAGCCGACCGCCGTTTTCGCTCCGGCACCAAACCATTCGAAGGCGGCTTCGAGTTCTGAAACAAGCCTGCTCACTGCTTCTTCGTTGATCTTGTCTTTGGTGAAGCGCGGAGCCATCCCGACCTGCCATGTCGTATTAACTTCCACGGTTAGGAAGGTGATGGGCACCGGATTATGCCAGTCACCGGGAATGTCGCCGTCCTGGTAATACGGGCCGTAGTGTGGAGTCATCACGTCGACGACCAGTTGCGGCGGTTTCGTTGGCAGCATGTCGAAGAAGATATACTGACCGACATGGCTGTCGTGCCGTTCCTGTAATCCGAACTGCGCTTTAATCTCACTGTTTTCGATGTACCTTTTCTTTTCTGCATCGATATCGCCCTCCTCTTCTCGCAGCCAGGCGCGCAACATTCCCTTGACGCTGCTGCCGGGCAGGTACGTAACGCCCAGCGTCGGATGCCAGGCGAATCCGTTTTCGATGGGATGCTGGCGGCCCATGCCGGTGACAAAACGACTGGTGTTGGTCAACAGCAAGGTTTGACCACCAAGTTTTTCCAAAAGGCGGCGTTGGCGGTCGCACGCTTCGGTCAGTGTCTGCTGACATCCGACCTCGCGAGCGAACGAATTTAACCAGTTGTTGGCTCCCGCTTTGTCGTGTCCGGTTCCCTTATCGAATTCGGGGTACGGTTGTTTATCGCGTTCGCGTCTGATGCTGATGCGCCAGGCGTAGCCGAATTTGTCGAACAGCAGTCCCGCATTCGCTGACTTGCCGCTGTTGTGCGGCGCATTGGCGGCGACGCTGGCGTACAGTGGGCAAAATGGTTCTTTGGCAACCTTCATCGATCGGACTCCTTCAGGTACGCTCGAGCAAACTGCTTCAGCCAGTTCAGGTACGCCATCGCTTCGGCCTGAGCTCGGATGTAGACGGCTTGGTCATGTTCCATCAAACGTTCGATGACGTCGTCGGAATTCACGGTCTTGAGGTCCACAATCTGCTGCTGCAACCAACCAGCCACGTGATCAAACAGCACGCGGTGCGAATCGTCGATTCTGCCTCTCGCTTTGGCCAGCAACATGGTCAGTGCCTGGCCCAGTCCATTCATGACGATCGTTGCGGGCAGGGAATTCGCGTACGAGACGTATTCTGACTGGAACTTCGCATCGCGATTGCTAAGCGACTTCACGTTTCGCAGCGCGTCTGCGGCGCGCTGCTGTTGAAGTGTTGTTTTCGTCGGAGTCATTTGGCGGCTCCTTCCGGACGGGCTTCGTTCAGGACAGTGACGGCGAACCAGCCCTGGCCGACCGTTTCGTTTCCGCCAACCTGAATGTACGAGTGATCTGCAAACAGGGATTTCACGTCGTCCAGTGATCCGCCGCCGTTGCGATCACACAACAGGCTGTAGAACAGACTGTCGGGCGGAATGGTTTCTTCGTACCACAGGTTTTCGCTGGTCTTCTTTTCGTTGTGCAGCACATTGCGAGCATTGATCGCCAGCCCGTAGCGAGCGAACCAGGCGAAGTCGCTGTCATTGAGAATCACGACCTGATCGGCCAGTCGTTTGCGAGTTGCTGCGTGTGACTCAGTGGCGATGAGCGATTCGAGTGAATTCCGCACGTCATCGGGCAGAGGTCCGGCATTTGTGAACTGGCGTTCTTCGAGATACAGTTCACCGTCGTCGGCACCCAAACAATGCAATTCAGCGAACTTTGGAATTTCGACTTCAGTCGATGTGAGGCCAGCTCGTCGCTGGTCGCGCTGCAGCCGTTCCAGCAAATGCGGACACGTGACCCACTTGTACTGCGATGTCAGCGAACGCACGGGCAACAGAATCAGGCGGGCATCGGACACGACCAACGATCCCGCATGGTCCTGCCTACCCAAGACTTTGTCGCGTTTGGAGTCGTCCCAGTTTTCGGCTCGAGCCCGATCGAGCAGTGCTCCCTTAAAGCTACTGCCTACGATCACGGGATAATCCGTCGCCGCCTCGCGCGCGACCGGCAGGTCGACGAAGCCCGCGTCCTGCCCGGCTCCGGGATGAATGGATGTTTCGGCCAGCAGGCCGAGGATGGATGCTTGCATAGGATAATGTCCTGAAAAGTTTACCTTCAATCTCTACTTCGTTCCATTCACAACAGCCAGTCCGTATCCACAGGCACGCGACGCGCCCAGTTGCAGTAGACCGCCGTTGCAGACGCAATCTTCCAGCCACCATACGCTTCCCGCAGGCACGTGAGGTCGCAGCGGCAGCGGACCGGATTGGAAACTCCAACCGCCAATCAATCGCGGACGATCAATCGCTGCTGTAATCACCGTCCCTGTTTTGAGTTCGCCGGATAGTGCCGATGCGACGTCGCTTGGTCCGGCTCCCCACCAAGCATCGTCGAACCGCGCGTGCGTGAGACAGCACACGATGTCTGGACCGGATCGATTCGGCTGTGGAAACTCGGGCGCTTTTGCCAGCGTCTCCACCGCCGCCAGCCTGGATTCGCCGCCGAGCGTAATGAGTTCCGGAATGGTCCAGTCTTTCGGCAGCCCCTGCACGCCTTGGACCAGCGATACCCCGCGCCGCAGCCGCACGTAGCGCGGGCTGTACAGATCGTTGCGTTCGGTGGTGCGTGATTCCGGATTGCGCCGCAGGCCGACTCGAGCTTCATGCACGAACAGATCGTCCGAGCTGCAGCAGTGCTTCGAATCGGGAAGGACGCCGCCCAGAATCCGGTTCAACCCTGTTGTTGTGACCCACATGTCGTCCGGGTGTTTCGGTGGTTTCTTCCGACCGGAATCGTCGTTCGATTCATCGGGAAGAACGGGCAGCCGCACATCGCCTTCGCAGTTTAGGCGACCTGTTGTAGCGGAAGTCGTCAAGACTTTCGACGCGCTCGGGGCGCTCTCGAAACTCTTGACGAGTTCCGCTACGGGGACATTCTCATGCGCCGCTTGCCCGACGTTTGCCGTGTAGAATTCCTTCGACGGTTCCAACAGCGCAGACGGAACGAATTGTCCATCTTGCGTCTGACCGGTCACATGCTGAGGCAGCGGCCACAGCAATTCACCCTTCTTCATGAGCAACGGGCCGAGAAACGACAGGCGACCGAAATCATCGCCGTCACCGAGCAGGTCTTTGAGTTCGGGTATCTTGTCCCACGACTTGTCGTGTTGCGGATTCCAGCCGTGCTGCCGGGCAAGTGCCGCTCGCAGGGCACCGACCACCGTCGACGGATTCGGCGGGAACTCACTGACAATGTCGCTCTGGTCTTCGCCGCGATTCGACGGCCGCCCGTCGCGGAAGAACCATGCGTCGACCGGATCGATCTGCAGCCAGCGGTATGTGTTGGGTTCAATCACGGTCGGAGACCTTTCCGTCTTTGATTTGTTTCAGGAATCGAGCGACGCGCCAGCCATCGAATCCAAACGTGTTTTTGTGACACCGGAATTCCGGCGAACCGTTCTCGTTGCGCTGCCTGACCCACTGCCGACTGAGCGACATCAAATTTTCGATCAGCGGCTGAGTGTCTGCGGGAAGCGTCTCAGCCCGTGTCGTCTTGCTCATGCGGCGGCGGTATTCCGCGTGAGCGAGATCGCGCAGCAGGTCGGCCGCACCGGCGCTGCCGGAAGCCACATCGAATTCCGTAAACGTCCCCGGCTGATCGCGAATGTTGTGCAACAGTTCGCCGAACCGTTCGCGAATGTCGTGCAACAGTTCGCCGAACCGTTCGCGCAGCAGATACAGGTACGACGCACTGAACGGCGAATCGTCGTAGCGGAAGTCGCCAAGACTTTCGGCGCTGAGCGGGCGATCAGCAGATCTCTCAGTTTCCGCCGATTCGAAGCGTTCCACCAGCGTCTGCATCGCCGCACTGGAAACGCCATCCGGACTGACAGCGGTGCCGTCGTAGACTTCCCAGGGAACCGCCCAAGCGGCGTTCAGTCCGCCGCTGAGAATCGTGCCGATAGCCACGGCATCGCGGCCTGTGCGGTCTTTGGCAATGTCGTCCAGCAGATGATGAGCAGTCCGCAGGGTGAGCCGCAGCGGGTATTTCCAGTGAGCGAACACCACGGCGGCTGAGATTGTGGCGACGTCTTTCGGCACTTCCTCCTTCGCAAAGGCTTGCTGGTATTGGTCTCGCAGCAACGTGGCCACAGTAAGCGCGTCGTTCGCCGGAAGAATGGCCAATACGTCGTCACCACCCGCGTAAACAGTTCGGCCTTCGTGCTGCCGAACGACATCGTTGACGCCGCCGGAAAAGTCGTTTAGGCATTTGCTGAGTTTCGTCGGCGTTTTCAAAGCCGCCAGCAGTTGACCCATTTCATCGCCGTCCATCAGCAGCATGGCATAGAACGGAACGGGGCCGATGGAGAGTTCTGAGTTCGGCTTGCGGTACACGTCTTTGAGCTTCCCGACAAGATCGGCAACGGTCGCATCGCGTTTGCTTTTCTGGTCCGACGATGGCTTGGCGCCGACTGTTTCGACGCCGGGTTCGTCATTGCGAATGGCACTGGTGAACCAGATCGGACCATCGGCTGAAGCCCAGGGAATTCCGATCGCGTTGGCTGCAAGTTGTTCGCTGTTCCGGTAGCCGGCTTTGATCGTCGCTGTCTGAAACGTTTCCGCCTTCGCTTTCCAATCCGCGTTGCCGTCGACCTGTTTCAACCACGGCGTCGCGGCAACAAACGCGGTGGATGGCCAGAAACGTTGTTCGTCGGTGAAAGTCGCTCCGGTGGCGTCCTGTATCACATGAGGAAACAGGCGTTTGATCAAAGCGATCGCACACAACCGTTCGGATTCGCCGAGATCATGCGTGCTGATTATGCTCCTGAAAGCCTTCCAGAATGCGTCCTGCTTCGGTTTGTACAAGTGCCCGGACAACTCCTGCAGCGTTGGCATGAGTGAGCATTTCACACCCGGTTCGTCGGCGACTGCAACATTGCGAAACTGCTTGCGGGCTGCGGCCAGGTGACCGATGGTTGTGTTTTCGTCGGCTTCGCCAATGACCCAGCCCAGTTCCCAGAAGTTGTCCACCTGTCGCTGCCAGATCGCTTGTGTGTTGTTTCCCTGACTTGCAGCCGGAGCGACGTACTGCTTCCACACAGCGTCGGCGATCTGCGACCACGCATCGTTGAAGGCACGTTCGGCTTTGGCCGCCGCTGAATTGGCAACGTCCCGCGCATCGTCGCCTGAAAACCTGACTTCGAAGCGATTGGGAATTCCTCCGACAGGAGTCTGCTGCGACGTCATGATTTTCGGTGTTGCCCGGTGAGGAATCACGGCCTCGCCGCCAGCGTGTTCGGCAGCGACCAGAGCACACTCGGCCAGATACGACAGCAGCCAGCTGCCGGCCCACAAATCCCGAGTCCGCCGCGCCTGAGCAACGAACGTCTGCACGGGGCCGATGGAAAATGATAGGTGAGTGTTCACAGCGATCCTCCCTTCAGTTCATTCATCCACTGCTGTGCAACAGCAAAGAATTCAATACGATCGGAATCAGGTTTATCAGGATGAAACGTCGCCGGGAGAAACAGCACACTGGGGACGAAGCGGTCGCCAAACTGATGAATGTGCATGAGCAAAGGGCTCGCCCGCCGGTTTGCCTCGTCGATACCTTTCAAAGGCAAACCAAGCGGAATTTTGGCAGCTCCTCGCAGCTCACCGGGTTGCCCTCGGAAGTAGCGGTAGGCTGTTCCCAGCTCTTCGTGAGCGGCGAATGCGTCCTTCGCTTCGGGCAGGAATGCAATCAGTGCGTGAGACGAAAATGCCGTGATGGGTGGCAGCTCTGCATTCCATGCTTCCGGCGCGATGTTCGCTCGCAGTGTGCGCTTGATCGAGTCTGTTGAAGTCGGCATCACGGATTCTGCATTCAGGCTTTCAAGACTCAGCGATCCGAAACCGCGCCGCGTGCGACTTCCGAGTCCGCCCAGTGCCCCCATGATTTTGAGTGTGCGTTCGATTGACTTACGGTCTTCATCCCCAGCGAATCGGCTCATTCGAACGATCGCCTCGAACATTTGTCCGGACGGCCAACCTTCGCGGTGAGGTTTGAAGTTGCCTTTCCGCTTCTTGCCGGATTCGTTGACTTGGGGCTTCTCGCCATCGGGCTTCTCGCCAGATTCGGTGATACCGTAGCCGAGGTAAGTGCTGCCGCCGGGTCCTCGATTCGCGGGCCAGTCCCGTACGTATTCGCTGGATTGCGCGGGTTCATTCTGCCAGCGAACGACTAGGCTAAACCGACTAAGTCCCGTTCGGGTGCTGCCGAACAACGCATCTTCAGCGTTCCGCATCTGTTCGAGAGCAGATTGCGGATTGTTCGCCGCTGCAAACCGGCCCCATTCAGCGGCGCGCCACCAGAACCTCATCAGTCCTTTGAAGCTGGCGGGTCGAAGCTCGGGTTGCAGCCGTTCCGCTCCGGAACAGAACATCGGCGTGACAATGCGGTAGGTGGCTTCAATGGTGACGGCTTTGACTAGTGTCATGACTGACTCTCCGTGTTGTCCGATTGATCGTCGCAGTCCACTTCGCCAGCTTGCGGTGCTTCATTCGATTCCGAAGTCCGGTCAGATGCATTCTCAGGCGGCTTGTCGTCCAGATAATGAATGTCACCGAGTTGCCACGGGGTGTCCTGTTGTTCTTTCGGTGAACGACGATCGATCAGGACGAATTCGCGAATGGAACGCTGGTATTCGCGGCCGGCTCGCATGTTGAGCTTGCTGACCAGTGCGCCCATCAGCGTCGTGCCCCCGGTCAGGCAGGCGTGAATCTCGTCGGCTTCAAACAGCCACAGGGAAGCCTCGCCGATCAACGTGCCGAATTCGGTGATTCCGCGATGGATATCGTTCAGCATGAGTGTCTTCGCTTCAGATTTGCTACCGGCCTGCGAGCACGCTTCTGCGATGAACTGAGCCGATTTGGCAGAAGCAATCACCAGCACGCGATCGGCATGCGTGTGTTTCAGTGCGGAAAACAGGACTCCGGGTGTAAGACCGATCGGGCAGATCAACAAGCGCCCGTGGCCGCCTCCGAAACGTGGGACTTCGACGTCGTTTCGTTTCAGACGTTGCCAGAACTCTTTAACCGACGTCAATGGTTTCGTGGGTGGCTCTTCAACAGATTCCTCCCGCATTCCGTTATGCATCAGAGAATTCCGCAAATCATTACTCAGTTGATTCCAGAATGCTCCCAACTCGCGTTGATCCACAGTGGGTTCGATCACGTCTGTGCCGGGCTTTAGCAGCGCTCCGATAGCACCGAGTCGCTGCTCATACGGCTTGCGTGCAGAGTAATTCCAGATACCGGTGGACAGGCCGTCGCGAAACATAAGCCAGGTAATTACCCACTCGCGCATGAGGCCGACAGCCTGCGCAATCTGCCCGTGGTCGAAACACATGTCGATGATACGCGCCTGCCGCTGAAGCTCATCCCAGTCCAAGTGGATCGTCGTCTTCCATTTGCCCTTGAGTTGGGGCAGCTCCACGAACGCAGTCCGTTCTGCCTGCTTGGATACCACATTGGCCAAGTGCTTTACGAGTGGAAGACGGTCACCGATCCGTGTGTCCACAATTCCAGGAAACCGCTCCGCGACGTTTCGGGCAGCCTTACCGAGTTCGAGCGGCAGCGCAGTCGCGAATGCGAAGGAGTGTTTCTCAAGAGCGCCAACAATGCACTCAAGGTCACTCGCATCGCGATGCAATTGCGCATCGTTCCCTTCCTGCTGTGCTTGTAGCCGAAGCTCGTCGACTGATGACTGGAGCAGCTCCGACATGCGTCGGCTCAGCCCCTGATCCCGAAACACCGCCAGAGCATGGAACCACTGCGCCAGGTTCAGCACGGGCTTCAAATCAATGACCGGCTTGGGATCGTCGTCGTCCGTTTCATGGCGGCAGTACCACGCACCGCCGATTGCGATGCCACGGAACTCGCTGAGGTACAATGCCAGCGCATAGAACAGAAACGCATGATGCCGCAATCCCTGCGTGACATCCAGCGTCAGCCGACAGCCAGTGGGAAGCGATTCGGCGGCGATTTCCAAAAAGTCCGTGGTGTCGTCAGCCGCGTTGTTCGGCAGTTCAATGGACTTTACCATGACCTGTAACTTCGCCGCTTCCTGCTGAATCGACGGCCAGGCTTTGGACTGAGCCTGCGGAGTCAGCAGAAACCAGATCTCGTCGGGTCGCGATTCCGGAGGCAGCAATTGCCACACGGCAAATGCTGCGAATCCGGCCTGTTCAACGCGGCCGTCGAGGATGTAACTCGTCGGTCGCGCCTCCGAGATACCCATCGACGACAGCATGATGTGTGTTGAATTCAACGAAGCTTCAGTTTCCATCAGTTCCCGATTCACGTTTCCAGTGACATTTTGAAAAGCCAATGAGGGTCAGAGACACGCGGTCGCGGTATCGGGTTCGGGATATTGTGGTTTGATTTCTGATCGTTGCAAGTCGGTCGATGATCTCGATCGGCCACGCTTCGACGCGCAGTCCTGTTTGAATGCGGCTGCGAGCATCGTGTGTTCGCCTGAGGTTACGGTCAGCGTTCTTTCCGGGTTTGCGTTCGTTTTTTTCTTCAGCATGTTCGTTCACTGAACGAACTTAACTTTTCGTCTACACTGCCGTTTTGCCAATGCAAACACAAGCACGGAGGAATTTCAGTGACAGGCTTCACGGCAACTCAGGGGCGTTACCTTTCGTTCATTCAGGCTCACATCAATCTGCACGGATATCCGCCCGCCGAATCGGAGATTGCGGCGGCCATGTGCGTGTCGCCGGCGTCTGTGAATCAGATGGTGAAGAAGCTCGAAAAAGAAGGCCTGATCCTGCGCCAACCGGGGCAGGCACGATCCATTGAGATCCTGATTCCGGAGGAAGAAATTCCACCGTGGAACAAGCGTGGCTCGGGTGGTCGTTCTTCCGGAGCGAAAACGCCGACATCTGCGAAGAAAAAGCCCAACAGCAACCCGTCGGCGAGGCTCTATGTGTTGATGGTGTACATCACCGGCGGTCCGTTGAGTGACAAATATGCGAACAAAGAATTCAGTCGAGTGATCGAGATCCGTGGCGACCAGACTCTGGAAGATCTGCACCGAACCATCTTCAAAGCGTTCGACCGATTCGAGGAACACCTGTATGAGTTTCAGTTTGGCAAACGTCCGTCTGATCCCAAGGGGCCGAACTTCGGCATTCCTGATGCTTCGAATATAGGGGAACGTTGCGGCGACGCTCGCACAACGAAGCTGGATGATCTCGATCTGACGCTCCACCGAACGTTCGGCTATTGGTTCGATTTTGGCGATGACTGGCATCACCAGATTCAGGTCGAAAAGATCGAAGTCGCGATCCCCACTGTGCCGTATCCGCGAATTACGAAACGCAAAGGCAAATCTCCGCCGCAGTATGAAAACGCTGAGTGATTCAACCATCGAAGCCCGCACTTTTTAGTTCCAGCTTGAGTGCGGAATAGCGCGGGTGTTTTTTCTGCAATCGAACTGCTTCCTCGCGCGCTTTTTCGATCCCGAGTGCGGCGGCGAACTGCTGCAGATGCGCCGCCGCTTCGCGATAGCCCTCGCGACTTTTCGTGGCCACGCACGTGTCGATCAGGCGAATTAACTGCTGCGGATTTGCGGCGATGGTCTTCAGCTCTTTTTCACGCTCCGCCTGCTTAGCAGACGCTTCCGCTTCACGGTCGAGACGTTCGGTTTCGGCGCTGGCGTGGTGCAGTTGGCCAAACGTCCGTGACGGTTTTGAAACTGGCCACGCCGGTTGATCGCTGGAGCGGCGAATTTCCGTCAGCAGTATATGACGTTCAGTACCGTCGCCCAGCAGCAGCTTTTCTGCAAGTTCGAGCAGTTCCACTTTGTTTTGCCGCGCCAGCCACTGACGTACGAGATTATCTGCATTATTCGCATCGTCGGTGTCCGGAAGCGGAGGCGAGTTCATAGCCGCCGCGTCAATCAACGCACTCGGGATTTCATAGAACTCGGCAATGGCGGCAAGCGGATCGTTGAACTGATTCAAACCGGCAGGCACGGTCGGTTCGATACGTTCTTCGTCATCGCACGTCGCCAGCCAGAACAGGTACAGCGGCCGAGTGTCGCCGCGAATCAGCATTTCTCGAACTGGGGCGATCCGGTCGAGCAATGACGCGGGATCTGCGAGATAGTCCCATTCGCCTCCATCACCATCCGGCTGAACCGTCAGAATCCCGGCGCTGCCCGTCGCATCCTGTTTCCATTTCAGCAAATATTGTGTTTCCAGAGTTTTGAGTGTCTTCCTGTCGCACGGCAGTTCCGGCAACCGAAACATCAGTTTGCGAATTCCGAAGTTGGCGAAGTGCAGATACACGTCATATCCGCGCCGCAGCATTTCATCTACGTCGCCACGAAAGCCACTGTAGTGATACTCGTTGGTGAACTCCCAGCGGCTGACCTTCGCCCGACTCGACTGCTGCTGCATGAATTCTAACTGCTCATCGTCCAGCGGCCGATCGATCGCCCGAAACTCAACGTATTGGTATTCGCTCATCTGTGGTCTCCGTTCAAGTGCCTGCATTCTTGTTGAATGGTGGTTGGCGGACAGGCTGACAGCCACACCGCTCCGTCAGGATACGGCTAACGTAGTTCAACACTTCGACCCGCAATCCGTAGATTTTCTCGTCGACTTTGGCCACCAGATCAAGCCCGGTCCGTCCTACAGCCTTCGTCGGCCGTAACACCTTTGTCGTCAAGAGCCTGTGTCGTGTTAGAATGCAGCCAGCCGTCGACTTCAGCCATCGCCATGACGAACTGCCGCATCCGGAATATATTGTCGCGACGAAACCCCTTCATTTCTGGAAACGCTGAAAGCAGGTCTGTAGCCAGCGTGTCAACGACCGAATCTCCCCATTTCGCCGATCGTTGCTGAGCGACAACCACCGCTCCAATCTGCCAGTACAACAACAATAGTTCTCGATTCACTAACGAAGCGGCCCGCCGACGAGACTGAACAATCAGCTGTGTCAGGCCATCCAGAACATCCCGATACCCGTCAGCCCGTTCGACAGTGGATGCCGCCGTCTTTCTGACAGGACTCGAAGTCTTCTTTTTTCGCATTAGAGCAGTTTACCTATTGTCGTGGACGGCCGGGGTTCGTGGGAGTAGGTTTTCTGCCATCAAAACGCGACATCCGCGGCCACATGTCAGCGAAATTCACTGTAGCCTCTCCAGTCAACAGAGTGAGACCCAAGTGCCGCGATCCGGCCGCGTGAAAATCGACGGGCTGACATATTCTCACACGGACAGCCTGCGTCTGCAAATGGCCTGCTATCAAAACCTTCGTCGCCAGTCCAGATACGCGGCGAGAAACGCGATGCCATCCGGAAACGGCGGCAGTACTTGGATACTTTGAGCGGCAATGCGATGTTGTTCACCTTCGATTTCGACCAGCAGATCGAGACCATATTCATCGGCTTCCGGCCATTCCATCGCTACGTTCTGAACCTGCTGCCCCAGCGTCTTACCCTTGAAGGGAAACTGCAATTCGTCACCAAGCGACGTCAGCAACCCGGTATGCTGTTCGTCATCTCCATAAGCATCGGTGGTCGACTCGTCATAAGCGGCTGCGATGTCTTCGGGGTCAACTTGCTGTATCCAGTCGAGTGAGGATTTCGGTTTTGCACGGGACTTCTTCATTGGGATTTTCGCTCGGACGTAGAAAAAGAATAATGGCTCGGGAACCCGTCGTGCCATTGAAAGGGTACCGAGGGGACTTTCTTTTTAGTTACAGCATCGCTTAATCGACTAAGCGTTCTCGCTCTTGTGTTGAAACATGCCCAGTCCAAAGTGTGAGCCGTACCCCAAAGTCAACGGGCCATGGATTGGTGATTCCAGTGTGAGACGTAGCGAAAATCCTGTGTCGGTTGGCGGAGGAGATCCGCCGCGCTGACGAACTCGTTTGAAGTGTCGAAGTCTTCCTGTGTTGACATTTGCCGATTCGTCATCGGGTAGCAGAACTTCAGCCTGCGTCGCCATCGGGAGTCCGCGCGATTCGAGTTCCGCATTGATCTGACCGATCAATGTGTTTCTCCCGCTTCGTTTAATGTGTCGGGGCGCAACGAATGGGGTTGCGGTGATCCATGTTTCGCTTTTCTCTGGCGGGCCGAGTAGTTTTAGGACCTGAGGCAGAAGCGACCCGGGCAGTTGCCGCAAACACTCCAAGTCACCGCGGCCGACCAGCGCCGTCTGTAATTCACCGACCCCGCCCTTCGTGTAGGTGTGTTTCATCGTACGGATCGCGGTTTGCGCCGCATCACCAAGGCCCATTGGTGAGTAGATGAGTATGTGGTCAAGGTGACCGTCGTTGTCGAGATCCAGCGGAAGAATGTGTGCGTGTTGGTGACCATTCTTCAACGGTTGGCCATCCGCAACTTTGCCGGTGAGTTCCGGGCAATCGACGCGCTGGCCTTTTGAGACTCGTCCGACGATGGCACGGTGAAACAATTCCGCCTGAGGCAGTGTGCGTGTGATTGACGGTAGAGCCGACTTGTTGCGACTGGACGTGCTAATCGCCAGCAGCATCGTTGTAACAGAATGGGCTGTCGGCTTCCGGTGGCGTGACGGTTTCGACACCATCAGGGCATCGGTTCGCCGCCAATACAGAACTCGTTGCGATCCCGGAGGTTGGCTCCAGTTGTGTTGCTTTTTCCACCATGCCGTGTCCTTTTGCAGGCAATCCAACAGGTCCGCTGGGAAGGAGGCGATCGCAGCTTCTCGTTTCTTGAGCAACGGAGCGGGCGGCTTCTTTTTCCCTTCCGGCAAAGGCAGATCCGCCAACGCCTTGTTTGCTCGCTGTTCACGCCACGACGCATATGCATCGGGAGTCGTCGCGGCTATCAAGTGAAACTGTTCGAAATCTGGCCCCGGATAGTTGTCCGGAGAATGCGGCATGGCCGTTGACGTCCCGTCGAATAACACATCGTCACCGATCACGCCCCCTTCCACCCAGCTTTCACTGCGGCCAACGTAGCCAAGATGTTCCACTAACACCTGAAAGAGTTCTCGTTCTTCCGCTTTGAGCTCGCAGTCCCAGCGAACTTTCAATTCGCCATCGCCGACGTTCGCCCACGTATCGAAGACAAGCGTCGTCTTTTCCATGTTCTTGTCGAGTTTCCCAATCGGCATATAGTGTCGGCTGTGAGCACTACTGGCCGATGGAAGTTCATAACGGGGAAGCACGCCCGCCAGCGAATCAAACAGGCTTCGGCCGACCTGAGGGATCTCGTTCCAACCCTGAGTCGCGTAACCCGTGGCAATCAAGGCGCGCAGAAGTCGCCAGGGGCTGGGTGGCCATTCGATCTGGCCTTCGTTCACGTGATGCCCCCACGGCGTGGCGTGATAGCGACCGCCGGGAAACCGCAATGATATTGTCGGCATAACTATTCCCCTGGCTCAGTGTCGGTGTCAGAAGTCGCTTCCTTCTTCTCTTTAGCCTTCTTCAGCTCATCGTTGAACACCACCGTTTCGTGCGACATCTCGTTTTTGCATTTGGCGATGGCAGCGGGCAGAGCTTTCTCCAGTTCGTCGAGTGATGGAAGCGAAAATCCTTTCGGGCGAGCTGCGTCGATGTTGTCGCGATCGACTGGCTCCAGATCACAGGCCGTGCGCAGTCGCAGATCATTGTCAAGCAGCCGACGGACTCGATGCAAAGCCAACAGTATGATCAGGTTGGTCGCATCTTCTCCTAGGCCGTAGCCTCGAATTTGAGCCAAGTCCAGATTGATGAAGCACGTGATTTCGCTGGCCGTGTATTCGTCGCGAGCGAACGGAACGTTTCCGAATCCTGCTTTCGTGTCGCCCGATGGATTGACGTGGTCGTTCTTGACTCCGCCTGATGCCGCAACTCGAGCTGCCTTCGCTTCGATGAATGCTGAAACCGCCCGAGCAATTCGCAAGCGGCCTCCAGCCAGTTCGCTTTTCGCCAAAAACAGCCCGTGAATCAGGCTGCCGACGTCGTACTTGAAAACAACTTCCGCCAGCTTCCGGCGATCAATCGGACCATCAGCGAGACCGCCCAGATCTGCCTTCAGTGTGTCAATAAAGGAAGAGTCTTTTCCTTCCAGTAAATACGGGCTGTTCAACCGGTGAGCTTCCAGCATCGTATCCGTCAGAAATGCGCCGTTGCGGTTCACCGTCACGTGGCTAATGCCGTCAAGGACTGCAATCGGTTTTTGCTGAGCCTGATCCCAGCAAACCGTTTCCAAGCGGTTGGCCATGCTCTGAGCACTTTCGACCAAGAGTTTCTGGCCGTCGCCGGTTTGGTAAGTGGCGGCTCCCAGATTGGGAAACCCGGTCGGCTGAAAACGGTCGCCCTGCACGGGCCGCAACGGCACGTTGAACAGGACTCGGGTTTCGTTTTTCAGTGCAGACAGATCAGGCATGGGAATCTCCAAAGTATCCGGGGACAAGAATTTGCACAGCGCGACGAGCGCTGGACTGAGAAATCGGGAACACAAGTGCAGCAGCCCACAAGCGGGACGTTTCCGCATCGGCGATGGCACCGGAATAGGGAACGCGAAGTCCGGAAGCACCCAGCCGCTGAGCCGCCATTCGAGCGGCACTCGCACCGTCACCGGCGATCAGACGCCGGACGATGCCGGATTCCACAGGAATGTCCAAGCCTTCGGCGATGGGCCATGGCAAACACGACAGTCGCAGCGCGAGCCACGCTTCGTCCGGATGGTTTTCGTACAGGTTTTCTGGCGGCGACGGCGGCAAAACGGTTCGATAACAACGCCGCCACTCAGGCCAGTCGAGAGCCATCAGAGCCCGCGCGAGTTTTACAACTCGGCCAAGATCGACATGGCCGTCGATCAGTTCTGCAAGATCGGTCAGTCGTGCTTGGCAGCCGATTGCGGACTTTAGCGGCAGTCTTCGCTGACTGCCTTGCTGCGCGTCGATCAGCCGCCGTTCCACGATAGCGGCACAGTCACTGACAGGATCACGACCAGACGCGACCACGCGCGAGTCTTTCACCAGTCGCTTGTCCTTGACTTGAAACCGATTCGCCCACCGCGGTTCGAGCGGCAGCCAATGATGCCGGATCGGATCGATCGCGTGATACCGACTTGTAAATCCAGCGGCTGCCCCTGCGAGCGAAAGTGCCAGCCGAACCTCAGGGGATCCGTCGTGAATGGCGTCCACCCAGCCAGGCTTCAGTTTTGGAATGGGTTCCGCCGAAATGGCTGTCCCCCCGGCCTGAATCGACTCGATATCGACGGCAGCTTCCAGAATCGCCTGCCAGCGTTCGGTGCTTTGATCATGAGTTAACGCGGCGAACACAGCATCGGCCAGGCGACGTTCCGCATGTAGCAGCCTCGCCGGAGCGTGACTATCACGAGCCAGCCGCTGGAGCTTGTTCATCCATCCTGCCAGATCATCGATCAGATGGGAGCGAGGGTTTTCTTTGACGCGAATTCGGCCGAGCGGAACTGCCAGTATCGACTGGCCATTTCGTTCCAGAAATCCGTATCGAACGAACGAGTCGATACCGCGAGCCACACCCAGTCGCGAAACAGCACGCGCCGCGTCGACGGGCCGATTCACTGTCTGACGTCCGAGTTGCATCCGAGCATCGCCGAGCAGTGCCTGAACATCTTTGTACGTAGCTGGGCCTGTCCAGATTGGCATCCACTGTTCACCTCGAGTGTCCTTTTCGTTTCCGGGAGACGCGTGTCCGGCAGCGTGAGAATGCACAACGAACGGGGCACTTGCTTTCGTGCCTGCCGTGGGATCCAGCCGTCGGGTTGCTCGGGCCGAAAATAGAATACTGCCTTCCATCATCAGCACGAAATCCCAAGGGTTGATCATGGGGGCTCCATCCGCGCCCGTCGAACTGTTGGCTCCGCCCCCGCTTGCTGGTAGAAACTGGCCGATGGCGTTTGTGGAAAGGTTGGATGACGTTTCCGACCACAAGCAGTTTCTCAACAGGTCAGCGGTTGCATCGAACGCGGCACCATCTGCTGACGTCAGGTCAAACAATTCTCCGAGTCGCTGCATCGCGTTGTTTGTGAAGTCCATATTGCCGTCGTTCCCGCCTGTGCCGAGTAACGAGGGATATTTTGGATCACCGTGTTCATCCAGAACCACGCCCGCCGCCATCCATTCCGCATGTTGCCCGCGCCATTCGCGGCGGCAGTCGGGAATGAGTGATGCCTTGCGAATCTTGAACGTTTTGTCCGCCACTCGGGAAATCTGCTTGTACCCTTCGTCTTGTTTCAGTCGATCAGCTTGAGCCTTAGTCGGAGGTTTGTCAGCATCACTCACCAAGGCTTCGACGGTCGCCAGTGCGCTTTCGCACTGTTCGACATCCTCGTCAGTCAGACCCTCTTTCTTGATCGCGTCCTTCAGCGTGGAAACGGTCGTCCGCCACGCCCAACTTTCACGCAGCACTTTTCGTTGTTCTTCCGTTTGGAATGACTTGTTTGTCTTCGTGCGTGCCTTGATGGCGCGAATCGCCGCATCGGCTTTGCTGACCGCGTCCAGAAGTTCTCGGGAAGCCACGATTCCCTTGCGGAAGGTAGCAAAGCGGGGTGCGGTCGATTTTTCCAGCGGCACTAGTCCCGGATCGTTTTCTTTGAAGAAGCCGCAGCCTTTGTTCCACGGCGAAAGAAATGGAGTTGGCGAATAGGATTCGAGAAAAAACGCTTCCAGTTCTTCGCGGCTGAGTTTCGTCAGCAAACAGAACTGTTCATCCTGCCACCAACCGCGGGCATCAGGGTCAGCCTGCTCCGCGACGATGCGCAGGATGCCGAGAGCTTTCAGGTATAAGGCCAGTGGAGCGGGCGCACAACCCGAGAGTCGGTGCAATGTCATACTCATGCGGTCACCTCGTTCAACAAAGTGGCGTCCTCGGTCTTCAGCCGCGACGCTTCGACATCGGCCGCCCGCAGAATCGCTTCCAATAGAGCGAGCTTGCCGGGACCGTGAGCTGTCAGCAGTGACTGGCAACGTTCGCGCCAGCTTGCTCCTGTTTCTTTCGAAAGACCAAGTGCTGCGGGAGAAAGACTCAGAGGCAGTTCCGGCAACACCTCACCGTTGGGTGACAGGACAATCGCAGGCAGACAATCACCCTTGCGGATTCCTCGAATCGGCAGGCCGTGTTTGTCCGGTGGATTCGCATGGAAGTCCTGATCAGCGGGCGATGCGTGCAGGGCCACTCGAACCTTGCCGTGATGACTGGCCACCAAATAGACCAGCAGATCAAATTCTTCCGGTGTGCATTCCAGAACCGCCTGGATTTCTGTCGGCGGGTTGTCGAGGATCGGGTTCATTCCGACGTGCTCGCCCATCGCCTCGAAGACGCCCTTCCACGGGCCAAGCAATGCCGGGTGATCCGGCTGATAGAGATTCACGGCAGAGAACAATGCCAAGGCGCTCGCGAGTTCATGCCGAAACGACGGTCTGTCTTCTGTGCGCGTTTCGTCAATGGCGATGCGATACGTTCCCGGAGGTTTTAGCCACGCAGAAGATGGCCCCTTCGCTAGATCCTGACGGGGCGGACGCGGATCATTCGTTACATCAACGATTGCCCCCTGAAACGCAGGATGCGATTTGCCGATGTCGTGCCATCTTGCCGCCAGCTTCAGAATGCGAACCAGTGCGTCCGGCAGCTTCATATCGCCAGCAATCCGCGCCACCGATTGAACGACCTCGTCGCAATGACAGGCGATGGTTTTCCATTCGTTGATGCTCAACGGTTCGCCATCGTGTTGAAGATCGTTGGCATTAGCCGCGTCGTTCCTGTGACGATCAACGGTAACGGCGGGCACAGCGAGGTTTGATTCCGGAGAAAAACCCTGCTCCACGGTGTAGCCGCCACAACTCGCTGCGATGCAGACGATACGTCCAGGTAACAACGAGTCTCGACGGGCAAGAATCCAATCGCCATCCAGCCAGTCCCAAACCCACGCCCGCATGCTGCATCGAAGTGCCGGCTTCCGATTCGATTGAGTCTCCTTACCACACAGCCAGTCACGAGCCTTGAGAAATGGGACAGAACACAATTCAGATCGTTGCGGTTGCCGTTTCCTCTTCGGTGTTTGGTCTTTCGGAAGATCGATCCAGAACACTTTGACATCACGTTCATCGCCTGACCGAATGAAACGACTGATGTCCAAGTCTGCACCTGTGAGATCGGGGGTGGTATCGAAGAGTTCGTCGAACTCATTCCGCATCAACAGATGAGCGGGCTCATAGGGATACAAATTCGATCGTGCATCGTCGTCGAGTTGCTCTTCGTATTCTTCAAGCGACTTAATGCCGACATCGGATAGCGACTGCACGGCGGCCCACGCTCCTCTTAGAGAATCGGAATCGTAGGGCGCTGCCAGCTTTTCGTCTTGTCCTCGGTCGATAACTAACACTCGCCCATCGCCGCCGTAGCGAGCACAGCGGCCGAATCGCTGCACTAGATTGGGCCAAGGCGCAAGCTCGGTGATGAGGCACGCGGCGGAGACGTCCACTCCGGCTTCAACGACCTGAGTGGCAACAATAATTCGATCCACATCCGACGTGCAGGATGATCGGCAGAGGAACCTCTCTCGCCAGGATTCCCGGTCGACCGGTCGAAAACGACCATGAACAAGTTCCAGATCGCCTTCGTAACCTGCGGAACGCAGTGCCGCGTGTGTAGCGCAAGCTCGGTCAACAGTGTTGCAGACCACGAGTGTAATCCTGCCAAATTCAGCGGGGTCCGTCTTAGGATGCTCTTCAATAATATGAGCCGCGAAGGCTCGACTGTCGCTTGCTTCAATCGTGTGGGTGCTGATGGATTTCGAAATGTCCCACAGGCCACCGGAACGATCTTCTGGCGGAACAACGCAGGGGTCCGAAGCCCAATCTTCGAACGAGTCCGATGTGTCAATGCTGCTCAGCCAGCCTGTCTGCAAAGTGGCGCTCATCCACCAGGTGTAGGTCGGTCGCAGGCTCTTTGCTGAATCCTGATCACGATAGGCCTGAAGCTGAGCCGACGTGGCCAATCCGACATCCATCAACTGCACTTCGTCCATCACCCACAGAGCGTCCTGATTCAGCAATCCGAACTCCGTGGGCCAGCGAGCTCGCCCACTGGCATATCCGCGATTCAGTGCCCGCGACAGCAGCATGTCCTGAGTCCCGATCAGAATCCAGGGTCGTTCCGGTTGTAAGAACCATTCTTCCATGTCCTCACCGCCCATCAGCACACCAACCCCCGGTGGGTTTTCAACGCGTTGAGCAATCGCTTCCGCCACGGCAACAGTTTGTTCGACGAGGACCCGCATTGGCAGGCACCACACCAACCGCGCCGGCCAGCTTTCGTCGCCGCAAACGATTCGACGGTACAGCCACGTGGATAACACGCCTTCCGTCTTGCCCATTCCGGTTGGAATGCGAAGCAATTTGCTACGAATGATTTCTTCGTCACCAAGCTCCTTCTGCCAGTTACGAGGTTCTTCGTGTTCTGTCAGAGTTGAAAAGCAGTCGGCAAAGGTGTTTGCGGGCATCGAGTCTCTTTCAGATGTTCCGGTTGTCGACGGTGCAGATCCGAACCGTCGGCTGATAGCATACCCCGCTGCCTGGACAGACTACGTCCAAGCAGCAACACAAATTCATCGCAGCTCACGCTGGCCCGACGAAAGGAGTAAGGCAGATGCACGGTACACGAAGGGGCCGAAGCGTCAAGAGTAAATGAATTAAACAGTCCCGAAACACTTAATCGCACAGTTCGCGGCATTTGGTTAGCGATCGCTTAGCGGTTCAGTCTTACCTCTGAATGCGAATTCGCAGCGGGTCGCCTTCAACCGGGCCGAGCGGGACGTCAGCGGCCGATGGCAGTGTGAGGAACTTCGGAGCGATTTCTGTGGGGGCGAAGGACTTTCCGCCAGCGATCAGTTCAAACGTCGCGACAAACGAATAGCGTTCAATGGAGGTGTCTTGTGACATGAGTGAATTTCCAGTGTGGAACTGCCATTTGTCGGACCACCTTACAGTCTGGACTTTCGCGCGGCCAGTAACAGTATTAGTCCTCGACCGCAGGATTTTCATCTGGAACGGGTCGAAGCTGAGTTTTCTGGGCAATTTGGCGGAGAATGGCCGGAAGTGCGGCAATTGTTGGAAGCTTTGATGCAGATTGGAATTTATTACTCAGACGCTCACGATAAGAATATTCGGCTGCGGTGAGAGGCAAACACCGCGACGCAGATTTCCATCGCTTCACAGCGATGGCCCCATTGAAGGCGAGAGTGTTTGAGTGTCAGGATCTGCCACGGTCCTCTTTCCGCCGTTGGAATTCAGTTGCAGCGGCGGACCCATTGAAGTTTCTCTGACTTGATCACGCCCGTGAACATGTCTGTCGTTTTGGACCAGGCGAAAAATGGTTATTGCAGCGGTCCACGTGAAGAGTTTCGATCCCCGTCGCGTGTCGCCGAAAGCCTCGACGACTTCCGCTACAACAAGCCCGGTCGCGGTTGCCGGTTGGATCCTTTGCATTGGCCGAACGAGTCGTTAATTTTCTTCTCCGGAGACTTGTTCCGCTTCGCCGTACGAATTCAGCATGACGCCGACTTCGTCCGTGAGGCGTTCCACCAATTCAGCAGGTTCCACAGCCATCGCATTGCGGCCAAAGCTGAGGATCCATTTGATGACCGGGGCGAAGTCGTTGACTTCCATTGTCAGAATGACGCTGCCGTCGGTTTGTGGTTCGAGATCCTGTGTACTGTGCCAAGAGCCTTCCTGAACATAGCGCGCGGATTCACGGTTGAAGCGAATGCGGACGGCGTGAGTGTCGTTGGTGCCGGAGTGGTAGGCTCCGAAGGCTGATCGCTGCCAGTCTTCCAGGCTGAAGTTGTCAGGTACCGCGTACTGCAGCGTCGTACCGATTTCGACGCTTTCGATGCGGTCGAGTTTGTAGTTGCGAATTTCTTTACGACGCGATGACCAGGCAATTAGGTACAGACTTCCGTTGTGCCACAAAAATCCCTGCGGACCCAATTCTTGCTCGACCGGTTCCGTGGCTTGCATAGACTGATAAACAACAAGCACGCGTTTACGGTCTTCCATCGCCACTATAAGGTCGTCAATAATGCGACCGCGCTGAGTGTAATCGCTGCTGCCGAAGCCCGTGGTTTGCAGAAAGCGATTCATTTTCTGACAGTACTCAATGCCTGCGTCGCCCAGTGCGCCCTTAATCTTTCGCAGTACCTTGAAGTGCCCTTCCCAGAACGGAGTTCCCGCCAGCGGCTCTAAAAATCGGCGACTCATGACGATGGAAATGAGGTCGGTATAAGTGAATCCCAATTGTTCGGCCAACGGCTCCATTTGCCAGCGTTTGACGCCACCATCTCCCGTCGTTTCCGTAATGTCGAAGACGTTCTGCAGCACTTTGATGTCTCGCCGAATGGTCTTGTCGGAAACCGCTGTTTCTTGCATCAAATCCTGAACCGTGCAGCCACGACGCGACGCTTCCAGCAACTGCAGGATTTTCCACTGTCGAATTAGCTGCGGCGATTCACTCATGGTTCGAATTCTAAAGACATGCTTGGTCAGATCCCGTCCCACTTCAAAAAACACGCTTACCGGACCGGGAAGAAGAGATTGCCACCCTGGCGGCGTCGATTTCGCTGAGCCTACTGCAGAATTGCAAACGTTCAAGCGGCGGCCACACCGCGATAGCGCTAAATTGTCGTTTTTTAGCGAAGGCGGCGCACGTCGACGGTGACGAGATGGGTGTGCCAATGTCTGCTAAAAAATGGGCCAAAGCGTGGCATAATAAGGTAGTGACGACTGGTTAAGTATCAGTGATGCTCGCCAAAGGAACAAAACTCGCTGCGATGCGGGCATTTGGACTTGGAGGCGGGGTTTCCCTAACGAAAGTGAGGTGTTGTTTTGTCGCATGTTGTGCAGATTAAGACTCAGGTGAAAGATCCGGTGGCGATTCGTGCCGGGTGTGATCGGTTACGGTTGCCGGCGCCGGTTTATGGAGCAACGAAGTTGTTTACTTCGACCGTGACTGGCTGGGCGGTGACGTTGCCGGAGTGGCGGTATCCGGTGGTATGTGATGTCGAGTCCGGTGAAGTGGCGTTCGACAACTATGGCGGTCGGTGGGGTGAGCAGAAGCAGCTTGACGGATTCCTGCAGGCGTATGCCGTTGAGAAGGCAAAGTTGGAAGCGAGACGTCGGGGCCATTCGGCGACGGAGCAGACTCTGCAGGATGGCAGTGTGAAGGTTACGATTTCTGTGGGAGGTGTGGCTTGAGTACGTCATCGAAGACCGTCGAAATCG
>JBDNHJ010000084.1:0-7000 GCA_041688835.1 Fuerstiella sp. | reverse complement strand
GCGACAGGCTGTGACTGTTGATCCGCGGCAGCGGGGGGTTCCGTCTTCGAAGGGAACGCTGACGGAATAGATTGCAGATTTTTGATTGCCGATTTTTGATTGCAAATTTGATATTCTCCGTTATTTCGTGCGCCCGATTTTGATGTCCCATAGATGAAACGACCAGGGCAGGCGTTTCTGGCTGAGTGCCGTGGTGTCGATATGCCGGATGGTGGCTAGCTGAGTGCCCCACGCATTCCAGCCGGAAGACACGATCTGCCCACGGACTTCCGCCGTGGCAACGCGTTTGCCTCGGACGACATCCCAGGCCGAAACCGATGTGACGGTTCGATTCTCTGCGTCTGCGGTGTACCTTGTGCCCACCGTCCACAGCGGCTTGCCTGGGCCATCGCCGAAAGCCATCGACGAAGTGCGAATTGTGCTCTTGCCGTAGCGACTCGAAAACGTCTTCAGGATGCTGCCGTCATTCAGATTCAACACGACGACGTCTTGATTGTGCAGCGCCACGGCCAGTTGAGGCGGGCGAATCATACCTTTTATTACGATTTGCGAACTCCGATCCAAAGCCAAGGCCAGCGGTAAAGCGGCTAGGTTAGCTTGCCATTGAATTGCTCCGGTGGCGACTTCCGTGTTTACAATCGTTGGCGTGCTGTTGTCGTCATAGGTGGGCCTCGCCATCGCTGGCACGCCTTCCGGCATTCTGATCCTCTCCATTCTGACAAAGCCGCTACCGGAAACAGACACCAGCGACTGGCAGTCCAGAGAAAATTCTAACGCTCGCACTTCCCCGGCATGCCGTTGCATTCTGCGAAGACGGTGAAAACGCTGCGGAGCAGCACTGGGTGAACCGGGAGTATAGGGGCCTTCTGGCAGAACTTGGCCTTCTGCCGTCCACAGCTCCACCGTCCCATCCACCTTGCCAATGACAAACAGCCGCCCGGCGCGGCCACAATTTTGCGAACTCCCGCGTGACTGTAACGCAGCCCGTTGGCATGCTGATGCTTGCGTTGGTTGGTGTCCGGTTCAGCCGCTGCGGTCGGAAACTCGTCTTCCACGGTGTGCAACAATTGCCCGGTTTCGGCGTTCCAGAAAGACACCTGAGTGAACACACCGACGGTGGCCACGACCTTGCCATCACCAGAGATCGCCGCTGCGAACAGGTGTTCCGTGTCCCTGCGATCTGGAAAAGACCGAATCAGCTTCGCAGCAGCCTTTGCGGGTTTGATCAGCGAAACGTTGCCATGCGTCACCGCCATTCCGCCCAGTTGACCGTACTGAATATTTCCGCCCGGCAGTTGCGAGTCATCAAAGCCTTCGACGGGCTGTCCTTGCATCAGAATGGTGGAACCGGGCCACGGAGAATCTTCTGCAATGTCAACGGTGGCCAGCGGAGGATGCCGGCGCTGTTCTTCTAGTTCGGCCAGTTTTTGCTGATCCAGCCGATACTGTGCAAACACGGGCAGCAGATTCCAGACGATTCCCACGACGGACGCCAGCAGCCAGAGTTTCATAATCCAGCGGAATTTTGAGAGGTATTCGGTGTCATATCGAGCCTTTGCGTTTTCGGAGCCACGCGATGGTGTCAGAGTGAGAACTCGTTTAACCCGTTGCCGAAGGCGAGGTCTATTTGTTACCCGATTCCTTGCCTGCGGCGGCGGGTTAAACAATGAAACTGATGCACGCGACCGACATCAGCCGTCCGCCTTACATCAGATCAATCCGGCACCAGCGCCGATAGGCAACCACCGTCAGCACGACACCCACGCTCGCGATGATCGCTGCGAACAAGGGAATCTGCAACTGTATGTCAGTGCAAACGGATGCATCACCAGCCATACGGGCTGGGACAGGCCGAACATGAGGCTGAAACCGACCAGCTTCCAGAACATCGAAGCGAACGACGAAATCCAGGCACCGGCTCCGAACGCCGCGACGTGAATGCCAGCCAGAAAAATCAATCCATTGGCGATGGCCGGCGATGTTGCAAACGCTGGTAAAAAGGTGAACAGCAGAATCACCTGCACCAGCACCCAGCCAAGCTGGATCGTCAGCGTTCTGCGGATGATGGCCAAGCCGTTTTCCAGCACCCAATCTTCACGAGTTGACGGCCGTAAAGATTCATAACCCAGCCGCGACCAACGTTGACTTGGTGGCAGCCACAGCACCCACGCCATACCCAGCGACAGCATCATGGGCCATGCCAGAGCTCTCGCGAAGCCTTCCGCAGTGGTGATCAGATGACTGTTGTTGAGAATCCGAGGAATCAATAAAGGCAGTCCGCCCATAACGGTCATGATTAGCAACACCCACGACAGATTCACCGGCCAGTCGCCAGACATCTGCAGTAACGACACTCGCTGCCGACGAGTCTTCGCGGGCTCAGCCGTCATGCGGTCCAGTCGTCGCGACTCGCCTTCGATTATCGACAGCAACACCTTCGGCGACCTCTGCAACTGGGCTCGATTCCGTCGACGAACTTCTGCGGCTCGCATGTCCCACGCATTCATCGGCATCACACTGCCGTACGAAGGATCATCTTCCGTCAGGTTGGCCAGATGATGAAACAGCAGGATGCCCAACGCCGCTTCTGCCGACAACAGGCACCACGCCAAGCCGGGCAAGCTGCCAGCCAGTATCTGTTCCATGGCAATGGCAATGCCCATTTGATGAGCAAAAATGGGCAGGCAGACCGCCGCAAGAACAAGCGCCCCGAGGTCACTGGGATTGGCCGTGAAGTTGAAGCATGCTAGGCACACAAGTAGCACTAGTGCCACATGCCCGACGATCGAATTGTTAGCAGTCGGAGCTGCCAAAACAGCAAACAGAATTGGCGTTAGAAACATCAAAGCCGCCACGACCAAATGAGGCCGCCGATACCCCGGCACCAACGAGGCTTCATGAGTTGCCAGCTGCTGCTTCACATGCGCCCCGATAAACATCGCCGGAAAGGCAAAGAGGAGTCCGAACAGTGAATGAGGCTTATCCACCTGTGCCGTATCGACGACCCACCAAGGAACGATTGGAATCAGACAGATGAACGTCGTGCCCAGCATGGCGGCGATTAGCAAGCGTCGATTAAGACAAGTATTCAGTACCTGCACATAGCGATTACCGGGCATCGGCCACCTCCAATTCGTGTTGGGAGTCGTCCTGCAGTTGGTGGTGCAGTTCCAGAAAGATTTCTTCCAGATTCAGGTCTTCCACTGCCACTTCGGCCCGCCATTGAGACCTCAATTGATCCGGCAGATCAGCGGAAAAATTCTGCACGCTGAACACGGCACTCGAACCATCGCGATCACAGCTCAACAACCCCGGCAAGTCCTGCAGATCCGCCGGAAGTGCGCCGTTGACGGAGATCCGAATACGTTTGACGCTGTCCTTCAGCTGACTGAGTTCATCGTCGTACACGATTTTGCCGCGCCGCAGCACGGCCACTTGGTCGGCCACGCGTTCCAAGTCGGACGTGATGTGTGTTGAAAACAGCACCGTCCGTTCGCCAGACAAAGCGATGTCCAACAACGTCGCCAAAAACTTGCGGCGCGCATCCGGATCGAGGCCGGCGACGGGTTCATCCAGCACCAGCAAGTCGGGTTTATGCCCCAACGCCAGCATAATGGACAGCTTCTGCATCTGCCCCGTGGACAATGTACCGACGCGTTCTTCCGCTCCCAATTCCCATTCAGAAATCAGGCGCGCAATCAGTGTGTCGTTCCAGCGAGGATAAAAGGCGCGTGTGTAGGCGATGATCTGCCGCACCTTCATCCACGGATACAGGCTGATTTCCTGAGGAACATAGGCCAGCCGTGCCTTGGCTTCGCCAGTCAATTGTAACGCCGGTTGTTCAAAGACAGTGACCGTGCCTTGCTGCGGAGTTTGCAGGCCCAACGCACATTTCAGCAGAGTGGTTTTGCCACTGCCGTTTTTGCCCAGCAAGCCGGTGACGGTGCCTTTTCGCAGCGAATAGTTTAGGCCATCCAGCACCGTCTTATCGCCGAAGCGTTTGGTGACGTCGTGCATCTGAATTACAGCGTCAGTCATTTCAGATCCTTGAGCAAAGGGTTCAATGCGGCCAAGACTTGGTCACGTGTGAGGTTCAGTTGATAAGCTTCGGCGGCCAGTTGTTCCAGCAAAGGTTTCAGCGACTGCTGACGTTGCCGGACACTGGGTTGAGCGGTCGTGACAGTCGCCACCTTCATCCCCTGACCTCGCACACGTTCCAGCACGCCATCGCGTTCCAACAGCGAATACGCTTTGGAAACCGTCATGGGATTGATCTGCAGGTCTTCGGCAATCTGCCGCACCGAAGGCAGCATTTCGTCGGCGGCAATCCGCCCGGCCGCAATCAGAGTCCGCACCTGATCCATCAACTGCCGATAAATCGGCAGCCCGGACGAAGGGTGAATCTGAAACAACAACCGAGGACTCATGGCAAACTCTTAAACCGAAAAACGCAACCGCATTGGTGTATTAGTAGTACAATACAGCCATCCGCAGAAATGCAACATCAAAACTTTCAGATATTGCCACGTCTTTGTTGTCAGTGAGGGCTTCGTTTGACCCGACTCGCAGAGGAGGACTGCTCAGTGAGGGCTACGTTTGACCCGATTCGCAGAGGAGGACTGCTGCACAAAGTGCAGCAGTTAGAAGCCTTCTCTGCGAGTCGGGTTAAACGAATGGCCGTGCCGGCGAATCACTTCATTCCTAGGCTCGGGAACGAAATTCAAGGAACACGAAGACACCGCTAGCCTGAACGGCAAGCTGATTCCCGCAGGGCTGCGAACGCACAGCGGAGCGTGATGGCCTGTCGTGACACCCGCCATTCAGGAGAGAACTTCATTCACAACATGGCCGTGAACGTCGGTGAGTCTGCGGTCGATGCCGTTTTGGCGGAACGTGAGCCGTTTGTGGTCGATGCCCAACAGGTGCAAAACGGTGGCATGAAAATCGTAACAATACGTTTTTCCTTCTTGCGCTTTGTAGCCCCAATCGTCGCTGTGTCCGTAGCTGGTGCCCGCTTTAATGCCCGCACCGGCCAGCCATGTGACGAACGATCCGCCGTTGTGATCGCGCCCGTCGCCTCCTTGAGCAAACGGAGTCCGACCGAATTCTGTGGTCCAGATCAGCAGCGTGTCTTCGAACAAGCCGCGTGATTTGAGGTCACGTAGCAACGCCGCGATGGGCTGGTCGACGGATGCTGCAATGGGTGGCAGTTCATTCGGAATACTGCCGTGATTGTCCCAGTTCCCGGTGGCTCCCTGAGGCCCGCTCCACACCTGAACAAAGCGAGTGCCGCGTTCGACCAAACGGCGCGCCAACAGGCAACGGCGACCGAAGTCCTCCGTCGTGGGATTGTCCAAGCCGTACGCGGCGTGAGTGCCTTTGGTTTCGCGAGTCACATCAAATGCTTCCGGTGCGGACAACTGCATCTTGGCGGCCAGTTCGTACGACTGAATTTTCGCGTCCAAACGTGAATCATCCGGATGAAAGGCCGCGTGTTCGGAATTCAAGGTGTTCAACAAATCAAAGCCGTCCGTATCCGCTTGCCGCGTGGCGAATTGGTAGCGTTTGTTGGCAAAGAGATCTGGAATGGGTTTGTCGGTGCCCGTCTTGATGATCGTGCCTTGATGGACCGCTGGCAAAAAACCGGACGAAAACGGGCCCTTCTGATTGTACGGCAACCCTTTGGCATCGGGCAGCACCACAAACGTGGGCAGGTTGTCGGCCAGGCTGCCCAGTCCATAAGAAACCCAGGCACCCATGCACGGAAAACCGGGCAGTAGAAAGCCAGAATTCATCATGTATGTCGCCGGCCCGTGAACATTGGTCTTCGACGCCATCGCCATCAAAAACGCCATCTCGTCCACAAGTTCCGCTTGCTTGGGAAACACGCTGCTGACCCAACGTCCGCTTTCGCCGTGCTGTTGGAATGCGAACGGACTTTTCATGATGGCTCCCGCCGGCGCGGTAAAGCCTTCCGGTTTTTCGGCCGGGCCCAGTTTCTGACCGTGCAGTCGTTCGAGTTCCGGTTTGTAGTCGAACGTATCCATGGGACTCGCACCGCCCGTCATAAACAACTGGATGACGCGCTTCACCTTGGCGCGGTGATGCAGGCCTCCGTTGAATTCCGGCACGCGCGACGTTTCGTCCTGAGCCAGCATCTGTGACGCGGCCAGACCGGCAAAGCCGCCGCCGATATTGAACAAAACGTTTCGTCGAGAATTTGACATGCTTTGACTCGTCTTTCGCGCTGAGACTCGTTTCGCTACCAGGACTCTGGCAAACAGCCGACTCACTCGATAAACAGAAACTCATTGCTGTTGAACAGAATTCGGCACGTGGCGGCAAGGCCATGTTGTTGACTGTAAGCCGTCAGCAACGCGACTTCTGCGTCGCTGGGTTTGCGAAGATGCAGCAACCGTACGACCTGCAAAATTTGTTGTTCCCTAGACGCCTGATCCTGTGCCACGTTGTCCGCCAATGCTTGGCTGTGGTGCAGCACAAAGTCGTTGTTGTACATCGCCAACGCTTGCAACGCCGATACGCTGAATTCTCGCTTGGGAGCCAGCAGGCCGAGGTCCGGGAAGTCGAGTGATTCCATAAACGGGTCCGCGATGCCGCGCCACACAACGCGATAAATACTGCGTCTTCCTGCTCCAGCGGCGTTCCAATCGAAGGCGTCGTAATCCAATGTTGGAGTCGCTTGCGGGCCCTTGGTTTGGCTGAACTGTTGAATGCCAGGACCGCTCATAGTCAGGTCCAGTCGCCCCGAAATTTGCAACACGCTGTCGCGGAAAGATTCGGCGTCCATTCGACGACGATGAGAACGCCATAGCAATCGGTTGTCACTGTCACTGTCGTTGGCGTTTGCCCGCTCCACAGGAACTCCATCGGACGCAGACGCCCGCTGATAGGCATCGGACAGGAGAATCAGACGGTGCAGTTTTTTCATCGATCCGCCCGCGTCGTCTCGAAACCACACGGCCAGCCAATCCAGCAGTTC
>JBDNHJ010000083.1:0-27010 GCA_041688835.1 Fuerstiella sp. | reverse complement strand
TTTTCACCCAGTTCAATCGCATTGCCATCGTCATCGGTGAGCAACAGGTTGTAAGTCACCGTGCCGCCTTCGGCCACTTCGCCGGTAATGAGTCCATCGCGCGTCAGCGACCACGTGCCTGCGTCATTGTCTTCGATGGTGAACGTCACCTGCGACTGGTTTGCCGAAGGCTGCGTCACCGTGCCATCGTCGCTGGTCAGACCGGTCACCTGCACGATCACCGTTTCGTCGCCTTCCAATCGCAGATCATCGATCGTGTTGATGTTCAGCGTGATCGGTGACATAGTGGCTCCTTCGGTGGGTGCCGTGAAGATGATACTGCCAAAACTGAGATCAGAATTCGACGCCACCAGTTTTAACACCGCGTCGTCGATGTCGTCCAGATCCGGCAGACTGCCGTGAGCATCACGGAAGATTTTAACGTCAAAACGAGCCTGCACACCTTCGCCAAATGTTGCGGGGCCGCTTTCGTCTTCGTTCAACAGTTCAATCTGCACGGGGGGCAGCCGATCGCCTTCAGGAGTGACGCCTTCACCGGTCGCTTTCACCACAACAGTATCGTCGGCCGTGATCGTGCCGGTGGTTGTCTCCAAAGTGCCGCCGCCGATGAACTGGACATCTCGCCCACCAGCTTTAATGTTGGACAGAACGGCACGAAAGATTTCGTCGACTTCGACCCGCGTATCTCCGTTGACATCGACGGTGATCTGTCGAACGAGGTTATCCGCGTCGAAGGTCAGCGTTCCACTTGTCGCCGTGTAGTCGGCCCCGTCCGCCACTGTGTCGATGCTGATGGCGGACCCGGGTTTATATTCCGCGTCCGGCTCCGGTGCAACGTCTTCGGTGGCGAAGTCGACCGACACGTCGCCGTCAATGTTTCCGGCCAGAGTCACATCGAAGGTCATGGTGGTCGTACCGTCATCCCCTTCCGTGACTTGTGAGTTCGCGATGGAGATGGTGGCCGTGTCGTTGTCCTGAATGGTGACTTGCGTGGAATTCACCTCGCCGATGGCCGCGTTGCTGACGTTGATGACGGATAGCACGATCGTTTCGTCCAATTCCACGATGTCGTCATCAGTGACCGGCAGCGAAATTGTCTTGGTCGTTTCTCCGGCAGCAAACGTGACGTCGATTGGGAAAGCCGTCGCATCAAAATCAGCGGCCATTTCCGAGGAAGACGCCGTTCCGCCGGTGAGGGAAACTCGCACAACCGAATCCGTCAGACTGTCGCCCGTACGATTCAGAGTAACCAGCATGCTGTTGCCCGCCGCTTCGCTGATGGTGTAAGTGGCGTCTGAAAACTGGATGGTTGGAGCATTCACCGTAACCACAAACGAATCCGTCAGACTTCCGCCGTCGCCATCGGCCACAGTGACATTGACCGTGTACGTTCCGCTGGCGGCAAAGGTATGAGACAAATCGAAGCTGCGTGTTCCGACAGCCGGTGTCAGTGTTTCATCGAACGTGTGGTCACCGTCGTAATCGATGCTGATTGTCTGAGCATCCAAGATTCCGGGGTCGGTGAAGGCGATCGTGCGAGTGAACGCTCCAGCAGCCGTCGCCGCAATCGTTGCATCAGCCCCCGCATCGAACACCGGCGCCACGTTGTTGATCACGACATTCTGAGTGACCACATTCGATCCACCATCTTCATCACTGACGGTCAGC
The DNA here is from genome assembly GCA_041688835.1 of Fuerstiella sp. Taxonomy (GTDB): domain Bacteria; phylum Planctomycetota; class Planctomycetia; order Planctomycetales; family Planctomycetaceae; genus Fuerstiella. The sequence continues at coordinate 25,342 of JBDNHJ010000083.1, read as the reverse complement.
GTGACGGTGAACGGGCCATCGTCGACATACGTGTGAGACGCACCTGCACCGCTGACGACGGTCGTGCCGTCGCCGAAGTCCCAAACATAAGTCAGCGGATCGTGTACTCCGGCCGGATCAGTGGCGGACGCGGCGAATTGCAGCAGCGAACCTTCCAGCAAGTTCCCCGTGATCGAATCGATGGACGGCGTCGGCGCCACGTTGTTGATCGTGATGTCGACGGTTGTGGTTCTGAATAGACCCGCCAAATCGGTCACCCTCAGCCCAACGGTCTGTGTCGACGGACCGTCGATCGCGTTGAACGTGGTTGTGATTCCAGTGGCGTCATCGTGACCATCATACTGGCCGTCGTTGTCCAGATCCCACTCGAACGTCAGGCTGGAATCGGCGTCTTCCACATCAGAACTTCCGCTGGCATCCAGCGTGATGGCAGCGCCTTCGTTCACGACATACGGCCCACCCGCGTCGGCCATGGGTGCGTTGTTACCGACGACTCGTTCCAGTGTCACGTCATTGCCGTCGCCGCCGACATAGCTCAGGGTGTAATCTGTTGCATTGATTGTGATCGTGACGCCTTCAACGCCGTCGTAAATCGCATCGCTGGTGAACACATCGCTGGTGAACACATCTGCGAATCGACCTTCGACCATCGCAGTACCGTCATTGTCAATCAGCACCAGCTCTGTACCGTCGGTCAGAAGGAAGTCTGAAGTCACCAGTCTCAGGTCCAGACTGCCACCAAGATTCAACGGACCAGCCACAAAAGTACCGTTGTCGAGACGTCGGTTGACGACCACTTGTTCGTGAATCGTCGCGGCATCTGTTCCACTCAGCCGCAGCGTTAGAACATCGCTGGGGTCGTCCCCGATGGCGATTGTCGGACTGGCATGAGTCGACGTTGTCACATCCAAAATCAACGTCCGATGCCCGACGGGATCAGGCGTATCGTGAAGCGGATCTTCGGTGTCGAATTCTGAAAACGAAACATCGCCGTTGAAATAAACTCCCGAACCGGAATCACTGAACGTCACGTCGTGACAGATTTCCACGTCCTGGTTGAAGATCAGTGTGGTGGAGCCAACACCACCGCCGCCCGAAGCACCCGGCAGCGGCTGAGTTCCATCGATGACGATATCCGCCAGAACATGCACCACACCGTCGCCGTTAAATGTCAGCCCGCGAGCACTTGGCAATAACACATCGCTGAGGATTCGTGTCACGCCGTTGCCCGGCGCTTCGATGATCACAGTGTTGGCTCCCAGCAGAGCCAGTTCGCTGTCGGACAGGTGGAATTCGCCCAACTCGAGTCCCGGCGTCGCCTTTTGCCCAAACACCAAGTAAACAGAGCCTGGCGACTCCGGATGGGAGCCTGCGAAGAACGGATGGTATGGAGCACCGGCGGAAAAGTCGTCAATGCCATCGCCGTTGATGTCTCCAGCACCAGTGACAGCATAGCCAAGTCGCTCGTGCCGATCGGGTCCAGTCAGCGTGAATCCGTTGCTACCGAGACTGTTCACGGACCGTGCGACTGCAAAGGGATGATCGACAGTTCCATCGTCATCGACATCCGTATCCTGACCGTACACGACATGGACAGCTCCGGTCCGGGTGGAAAAGTTTTCTCCTGCTGTCGGTGCTCCGATCAGCAGGTCATCGAAACCATCGCCGTTGATATCGCCGGCAGAACTGATATCCAGATTGCCGCCTTCGGCTCCGAAAGCGTCGATATCAGTGAGTTTAAATCCGTTGCTACCGTCGAGATTGCTGAGCTGAATGCGATTGTCATTGACGACTCCGCCAAACGTATCCAGCGCCTGCAGGTTGTCTGTGCCACCAAAGACAACGTACACATCTGAACGGGATCCAGTTCCGTCGGGTACTCCGATTGCCAGATCGTGGAACCCGTCGCCGTTCATATCGCCGACGACGGCAACGCTCGGCGTGCCATACTCACCCGCCGCTCCCTCCAGCCGCAGACTGTAAAACTGGTTGGCATTGATGCGACCATCGGCCGGATCCAAAGCCGAATCGAGACTCGCCAAATCCTCGCCGAACAAAACATAAGTGTAATTACTCACGCTCGAGGAATCGTATTCCGAAGTTCCCAACAGAATGTCTGCCGTGCCGTCCCCCGTGCCGTCGCCGACCGCTAACGATCTGATCCGATTAGACGTGCTGATGATCATTCCAGTCGTTTCGTCCAAACTGCCGACATTCAGAACGCCATCTTCGCTGCCGTCGATGTTGTCCAGAGCGGTTTTGGACGTCGCGATATCTCCGGAAATCCCAAACACAACATAGGCTCGGTTGGGGCTTCCACCGTTGGCGATTACCAGATCGTCGTTTCCATCGCCGTTGATGTCTCCGGCCGCCACTGCTGCCAATCCCGGAGCGAATCTCAAAACATTTGCAGGCGGCGCGATCAGGTCAATGTCCCCGGACTGATGTCCGAACAATAGGAAAGCATTGCCGCCGGACGGGCCGGATGTTCCTGAAGAATCGAAGCTGCCCAGAGCACCAATGAACAGGTCATCCATCCCATCGCCGTTGATGTCGCCGACCGCCGTTGCAGAAAAGCCCAAGGAACCGTTTTCGACGTTGCCCGTGATTTTAAACCCGCCAGGAAACGAGCCTTCCGCTCCCACAGCACTCAGATCTTCCAGATTGATCACACGATCTTCTGCACCCGTAAACCCTGTCCCGTTAAATGTATCCAGCGCCCGCAGATTTTCTTCGCCACCAAAGACGACGAAGAGGCGACCTGCGTCAGAGTACTTGCCGCTGGTTGCATTCGGAACATCCGCCAACGGAGCCGCGATCAGCAGGTCATCGATGCCATCACCATTGATATCCCCGGCAAACGACACTTCCAAACCCGTCAAGTCTCTGTTGGTTCCGGCAGGCACTGTAAACCGATAACCGTCGACTTCCGTGATGACGGCTTCATCGGGAAAGGCTGGCATGCCGCCCACCTGAATCAGCGAATCGTCGACGGAATGCCGAAACGTAATCGTGCCGGTGGCCGTATCGATGACGGTGCCCAGACTGACATCCGCTGCCGTGATTTCGACATCGCCGCCAAACGTCTGTACTGTGCTCCGCTGAGTGTAGTTGCCGCTGCCGTTGGCGTCACTGTCGGCATGAATGATGACGTCGCCGCCGACCGTCGTGAGCGAACCGTTGGCATCGATGCGGATGTCTCCAGTGGACGACAACTGCACGGTTCCACTCGCCGTCGACACATCGCCGGAAACCAGGATCGAATCCGCCGTCACCACAACTCGGCCACTACCTGATGTCGATGTGGCGGTGTTGAATTGCACGGTTTCCGCATTCAAACGAAGATCGCCGCCGTTCAGACTCACAGGGATTCCGTCGTCGTTATAATCAAAGTTTGTGGCGATGGTGTCGTTTCCGCCGCCTCCATCAACAATCAGATCGCCGTCGAAAAGCCCGTCAGTCCCGATAGAACGGAGAAGGAAGAAGTCGTCCGCCGCGCCGCCGTAGACCGCGACGGAACCACGATCGCCCGTGGCATCGACCAGCGGCTGGCGGATGTTGAACGTGGGGGTCGAATCCGAATTACCGGAAACCTGCAACGCTTGGGGCACCATGTCCGCCGTGATTCTAACCGGGTTAAAACTGTTCGCTGTGATGCTGATGGCCGTATCGTGAGCATCCGCTAACGTGATTTCGCGGACATTGCGAAACGTAATTGCAACCTCGTCGTCAGCCGTCGTGACATCCCGGTCGAGCTGAATTGTGCCGCTGTTAAAGTCCGTTGCGATAACCGTCTGGAATTCAAAACTGTCGGTGCCAGACAGAGTGAGGTGATCCGTGTCATATGCTTGTATCCCGTCGAACGTGATCTCCAGATTGGGGTTCCAGCCCGTTAGGTCAATGTTCAACGGATCATCGCCGCTGCCGGGATTGATGTTCAGACTGGTAATCCCCGTCGTGTCCAGGCGGATTTCCGAGTAGACCTCGCCGTCGTCCGCTAGTCCCAACGTGGAGGTCGGCGAAGCAATCACCAATTCGTTGCCATCCATCGACACGTTGATGGTATCGTCAAGTCCGGGGCCGGATTCTGTGATAAAAATCGTTCCGGTCGCGGCATCCACCGTCACCAGCAGATCGGTTGGGTCGTCATTTTCGATGGTGACCGTGCCAGCGATAGTCGTGAGAAACGACGAATTGTCAGCGACATCGATATCGACAGTAAAACTTTCATGCGGTTCCAGGACCGTATCGCCAACGATTGGCACGAGAAACGTTTGCGTTTCGCCCGCTGTTCCGGCAAACGTGAGGCTGGCGCCGCTCGTAAAGATCGGCCCACCGAAATCGCCGTCCGCCATCGTCGCGGTGCCATCCGTCAACACCGGCGACACTGCAAACGGTCCAGACACGTCTTTGTCTAGCGTGACGGTAATCAGCAGGTTGGTTGTACCGCTATCGCCTTCCACTACCGTGGCATCGGATACCGTTAACATGGCGAAATCGTCGTTGCGTATCGTGCCCGTGCCTGCTTCGGTGATGGCTACGATGCCGCCGCTGGCCGTTTGCAGTTGCCGAAGTCGCAGCAGCAGAGTTTCGTTGTCTTCGACATCGTCGTCGGCTGTCGTCTGCACCGTCACGACCGCCGTTCTCTGCCCGGTCGTGATCGTCGTTTCCAGCACGGTGGGCAGCGTGAAGTCACTCCCGGTCGTCGCCGAACCGTCCACAATTTCGAATCGCACGGTTGTGTCTTCGGTGACGATTTCCGGCAAAGCAATCGTGAAACTCAAGACTCCGCCTTCGACGACGGAAGCGTTGGTCACACCGGCTGGGCTCAGAGTTACATCGTTGCCATCATCCCCGCCGTTATAGCTCAGCAGATACACGGTGGACCCCACCGTCACCGCGTCACCCTCATTGAGTCCGGCAAACTGTCCAATCACGTCCGACGTGGCGTCCACGTTGTCGATCAGAACCGCCGACGGACCGGCATCGGGACCGCCACCGACCAGCGTAGTCACCAGCGTTGCTCCATTGAGGTCCACGGTCTGATTCGGTCCGAGAAACTGTAGCGCACCGCCCGGCACATCCAGCGACAGGGTTGCTCCGGGTGCAAACTTCAATGTGTTGAAAACAGTGGCTGTTCCACCGGATGTCACCACCGCGTCGCGACCGATTGTCACGACCTCGGCTCTCAGATTGTTCAGCGTTTGTTGCGTCAGATTGACGCCACCGACCGCGACGGAGTTGCCTGTGCTGTCAACTTCAATGTTTGCCGCCGTGACCGCACCGTCAATTACCAGTTCGCCACCAGTCTGCAGCAGCACGTCGCTGGTGGCAGCATTGATTGAACCGGATACATAAAGATCCGAGTCCGATACCAGAGTCACCGAACCCGAATTGGTTACCGTGATTGGATTAGGGGATGTCATTCTGATACCCTCGGACGTCGCGTTTCCGCGGTTGCCAATGACGGTCACGTCACCGGTGGCGATGCGGAGTTCGGTGGCCCCGAGAAATGCGACTCCCGTAGCAATCCCTGTGCCACCGCCGCCGTCCCCGGTTAGCGTGATGCTTCCAGTGCCCGTCGCGGTCAGGCGTGAGGCACTGTTGAAGATGATACCTCGGTTGTCGGTACCACTAGTCGTTGACTGTGCGGTGCCCGTAATCGACAGATCACCGTCAACTACTCCGACGTGCGTCGTATCGGAAACAATGTGAACTCCGTCGTTACCGGTGACTCCAGCACCGCCCGCGCCGTTGATGGTCACGGATGCGTCGTTCGTGCCCGAAACGTCCGATCCATTAAAGATCACGACGCCGCGATTCCGATTGGCGGTGCCATCGCCGCTCGTTCCAGTGAACCGGATATCGCCGCCCGCAGACTGCACATTCGCACCTCCCACGCGAATTCCCTCATTGTTAGCTCCGCCGTCCCCTCCCTGTCCCACAATGGTGATGCCACCACCATCCGTCGCTGTCGAGTGAATGATTGCACCGTTCTGAATCAGTATGCCCCGATTGTTGTTGCCGCTGGCGCCGCCGGAAGTGCCTGCGATGTTGATTTCTCCGTCTCCCGTGGAACGAAGAACGGCATCGTTCAAAACCTGCACGCCGTTACTGCTGCCTTCCGGAAGATCGCCCGATTGTCCGGTGATCGAAATATCTCCGTCGTCGGTGACGATTCCGGCTCCGCTTCCGGCTGCGCTTCCGTCGCTGAAGAAGCTCACGCCGCCCGCCGAACGCACGCCGGTGCGTGCCGTTCCATCCAGCGTGATGTTTGCCGCATCGTCGCCGGTCCCGGTTGAAATGATCCGACTGCCGAACAGTAATTCGATGCCGTGGTTGAATCTCACGTCATTCGTGTTGACGCCCAGCCCGCCAGTCCCGGTGACTTGAATATCGCCAAACGCGGACACAATCGTCGTACCGGATCCGTTCAGCTCCACACCCTTGGAACCCACTCCGCTGGCGTTACTGACACCGGTGATGGAAATGGTCGCAGCCGACGAACTCGTCCCCAAAGAAATGACATCCGCACCGCCGGAAATCCCCACGCCATGACTATTGTTCCCGGTTCCATTGGACGTGCCCTCGATCACGATGTCACCCAAAAAGGAACTGACGCGAGTGGTAACGTCATCAATCCGCACGCCGCTGTCACTTCCTGTTCCACTGCCAGCGATTCCGTCAATGTCAATCGCACCCGCGTTCGAGGTAATGTCACCATTGTTAAAAACCGACACGCCGAAATTGTTACTTGTTCCCAAAGCCCCTCGACCGATCACGTTGATCGACCCCGCGTCCGCATCGCCCGAGAATGAAGCGACTTCGGACGAACTGGCAATCCTCACACCCACCTGATGACTTGTCGTTGTTGAATCGCCGCCACCACCGATCAGCGTGACGTCTCCACTACCCGTCGTTGTGATGTCGGCGTTGTTCAGTTCAACACCCACAAAACTGCCGCGCCCACTGGACGGACCACGCTCAACGGTCACTGTACCGTCACCGTTGTCGGTGACATCGACATTCGCCATCAACGTCACATCGCCATCTACCGTTGTGATACTCGAACCGGAACTGAGCAACACGTTGCGACTGGCGTCCACAACCAGATCAGTATCGCCCAACAACACGTCACCTGCGAACGTCACTGTCTGTACGTCACTGACCGCGATTTCCGAGCTGACGCTGGTGAGCGGCGATGCGTCCAGATTGTTGAACGTCACAACGACATCGCTGTTCGCAGCGCTGTCGTCGACGCGGATGGCTTCCGTCACCAGCGCCTTGTCGACCTTTAGCGTCTGACCGGCAGCGTCAATTCCTGCCGGTGTCGCATCGCCGTCCCACGTGCCGCTGTTCAGGATGAATTCGAAATATCCGAAATCATCTCCATTGGGACCGTCCTGTACGGTCAGTTGACTGGTCGCGTCATCAAATGCCGTCAGGTCCAACACGCCACCGATCAGCGTGAAGTCGGCATTCAGAACTCGACGCGGTTCCAGCGGGGTGACGAACAGATCGATGAAGCGATCGTTGAGCGGAGCGGCGGTAGAGGTGCCGGAACGCAGCAGCGAGCGTAGCCAAAGTTTCAGCTGTGACAGCGTGCGTGGTACTTGCCCCACTTGGTCAACTCCTTCGTTGTCGCGAAATACGTTTGTCGATGATATTGACGTCGCAGTCCGTTCGTTGTCCCGTTGTCCCGTTGTCCCAACGTCCCAACAGCAAAACGTAGCTCGGTGGTCTCCACCGAGAAATCTCGGCGGAGACCGCCGGGCTACAGAGAAAGCGGCACACGCTGATTTCTGCGATTAACAAAACCCAGCTCATTCTGCCTCACCGACCCCTGCACGTCAAAGACGGAATCCCCTTTTTAATGGCGGCGAGCGAATCAACACCTAAGGCATTTGAAGTTTCTGTTCAGAATCCGAGTTTTACCTGTGCGACCCCGCCGGGGCCTACGTCCACTGGTGTACTGGACGGGTTGACGGCTGTACAGTATCGCTTGAAGTCAATAATGTGCCAATGCGGTTTCACGTCGCGGAAGTCGTCAAGACTTTCGACGGGCGCTCTGAAGGAGTCGAAATTCTTGACGAATTCCGCGACGAAGTCCTGAACGGCATTGCCCTAACCGGCTACTAATGGACGATTCATGGCTAGTACAAGAGAAGCCCTCAGGCATTCGGAATGTTTCAATGACGTTGTTCAACTCAGCACGCGAACATGGTGGCGATGAACTCGGCACTTTGCTGGAGTTCTATCGACCGTATCTGACAAAGCTGGCGGCCGACTGGATCGATTCTGAGTTACGACCACGCTTCTCCGAATCCGATGCCGTCCAGCAAACGATGATTTCCGCTGCGGCCGGGTTTGCAAAGTTCACGGGCGACAGCGAACGCGAGTTTCGAAAATGGATCATTGCCATTCTGCAGAATCAACTAGTCGATGGCTGGAGGTTCCATCAGCAGGCCGAACGTCGTGACGTTCGCCGCGAAGAACCGCTCGACCAGCGCAAACACCAACTCACACAACCCGACAAACCGCTGGCGGACAACGCCGAATCCATCGAACGATTGCTCAGCGGCATCGAAACACTGCCAGACAAACTTCGAGACATCGTGCGCGCACGATATCTGGAAGGTTTAAGCTTCGAAGAAATCGCCGAACAGCACGAAGCGTCTCGAGAAACCGTGCGTCGGCGATGGAAAGAAGCCGTGCAGGAACTTTCTCGAGTCTTGCGAGGCAACGATGACTGAACCGACTAATAACCAACCCGACGGCGACCGACCCGACGACTTTGCAGTATCAGAATCATCAATGCTGGAACAGGCGGAAGATCGCTTACGCCACGATTCAGGTGACGGCAATCCACTGGACGTGGACAGTGATGTTGCCGAAACGCTGATTCAGCTGAACAACACATTTCATCAGCAGCAACCTGAACTCACCGGCTGCGTCGATCGCTTCGAAATCCGCGGCGTGCTTGGTCGAGGCCAGTTTGGCACCGTCTATCTGGCTTGGGACCCTCGTCTCAACCGCGACGTGGCGCTCAAGGTCGCCGGTACCCGGATTTGTAACGACCCGCAACTGCGAAAGCGTTTTCAGCGGGAGGCCGAACTGATCGGACGTCTGGATCATCCGGGGCTGGTTCGCGTGTTCGAAGTGGGCGACTTCTACGGCATTCCGTTTTACGTCATGCCGCGCGCCGCGGGGACAACACTGCGGACATGGATCAATGATCGCTCAGAACCGATCCCCGTTGAAGAAGCGGTACAGATTGTGGTGGACGTAGCCGATGCCATGCAGCACGGCCATGATATCGGCATCATTCATCGTGACCTGAAGCCATCGAACGTCATGATTCGTGCGACTGAAGGAGGTGAACATCGGTGGAGCGTCTGCGTCTTGGACTTCGGACTGGCGGCTCTGGCAGATCCATCGTTGCGAGAAACCGAAGGCGGCATGTTGCTGGGGACGCCGATGTATATGTCTCCCGAACAGGCAGAAGGCCGGCGCGACGAAGTCGGTGTTGCATCGGATCAATTCAGCCTCAGCAGCCTGCTGTACGAATTGCTGACCGGTCACGCGGCATTCCAAGCGGACCACCTGCCCGAAATGGCACTGCTGTTCAAAACGTGTTCGCCCACGCCGCCTTCGACACTACGTCCCGCCTGTGGCGCGGACTTGGATGCCATTTGTCGAAAGGGCCTGCAGCGAAATCCAGCAGATCGATACGCGTCGATGGCTGATCTCGCGAATGATCTTCGCCGCTGGCGGAACGGTGACCCACCACTGGCGCTGACCGAACGAAGACCGTTGCGTTCTGTGAAAACATGGATTCGACAACCCGGACGACTGGGACAACTTGGCCTCCTGCTTCTGCCGCTGTCGCTGCTGCTAATTGCCAAGACACAACTTTGGGACGCTGCCGCCAACCCTTCAATAAGTCAAGGCTCGCAAACCGAAGCAAGTCTCTTGCCAACCTCGACCAAGCAGATTGTGGAACTCGGTTCAGAACAACTGACTGCTTCCGGCACAGACGTGAATATCGCAGACCTTGATCGGCGTCTGGCGGAACACGTGATTGCTCTGGGTGGGCGAGTGGAAGTTGTTGCGGAAGACGAAAACTATGAAGTCGATTCAGTTGAGCAACTCCCTGCCTTTCCGTACGACCTGCTGTGGATCATGATGCTGGTTAGCGCAAATGCGACGGACGAATTCGTGGCCGGGCTGCGAGGATTGAAGTCACTGGAAGGCATCGACCTCTATGCCACGTCGATTACCGATGCTGCCTGCAAAGACCTTGCAACAATTGAATCACTGAAAGCCGTCTACGTTCATCAGACCAAGATCACAGACACAGGAGCCGCCGCGCTGCTGACTCTGCCAAAACTGGAAGACATCAATCTCGCCCACACGCGAATTACCGACAGCACGCTGCATCTGTGCGGTCGCCATCCAAAGCTGCAACGGTTGAACGCAGAGGAAACGGACATCACAGACGCCGGATTCCGCAGTCTCGCCGATGCACCAGCGCTCACAGTGATTGACGTATCCTTCACAAATATCTCCGACGCATCATTCGTCGCGTTTTCAGATCGCCGGGATCTGCGAGAAATCGCCATCGCCGGAACACGCATCACATCAAAACACTTCGAAATTGTCATGCAGCAACAGCGACTTCACTATCTGGAATGCTCGCCTGAGTTCTTCGGTGAGATCAGCGAATCCGAGTTTCAAAAGCAACGACCGCTGTGTGAAGTCCGGCTGCGCTAGCCTATCCTACGATGAAACAACCTCCACTTATTTGGAGCCATCCGTTACTCGTTTTCGCGATCAACCCCGATATCAAGATCCGTAAAGAACTCACCCACGCCACAACGAAACCCCGGCAGCACAGTTCCGCCGTCGATCGCTTCCAGTTCTCCCACAACAACGTAGTTGGTGGCCGAAGTATAAATGGCGACGGAGCGATTGCGGCAATCGACCATCCAGATCATTTCGACACCGGCATCAAAGTACTCCCTGCGTTTCCGAGCCATTTCGGCACGCGTGTTTCCTGGGCTCAACACTTCCACCACAAGATTGGGTGCCAGTTGAGGATGAGCGTGTTCAGGAAACCTGCCGTTGGGCAGCCGTTGGCGATTCACGAAGGCCACATCGGGTCCGCGAGTCGACGATACCAAGCGAAAGAACCCGTCGGCACCTGAGATCAGGCCGAGGTTTTGAGGCACGACAAACTTCTTCAGCAGAAATAAAATCGTTGCAGCCACGACCGACGACTCATATCCCATAGCTTTCTCCACCAGCGTTCCATCGACCAGTTCGCACAGGGCTTTCGGTTCGGTTTCGTTCACGGCCAAACAGTCTTCGGCGGTCGCGGTGCCGGGAGCTGGCGACAGTCGCACACGGCTTGCCGCGATATCCCCCAGTTCACTCAAAACATCGGCCAGCGTTGTTGCAACAGCTTCGTTGACGCTCATGTGTCTTTCCTTAGCAGACTTTGTGGAATCAGATAGATTCCGACTCCACTGTGGCTGCTGATTATACGACAGTGTATCACCCTTCACAACATTTTGCCCTGACAACAAACTACCATGTGCGAGTCAAAAATCAGACAGGGTTCGTAACACGGCCTGAAAAGCACATTTCGGCAAAGGAATGGTGGGCAAACGAATTGACAACTCCGGAATTTCCTCTGCCCTTCATTCCTTTGCCAAAGTTTCCGATGCACACAACAAACTTCTTTCCTCCCCACACCGCCGTCCAGCCGCCCAACACTCATGCCGCGACAAGCTGGCAGACGTACAGCCGGCAGCACAGTAAAACATGGTGATCAGCATACCTGTTCCTCAGCAGAATGAATGGCCTCCGGCGGCACACCGTTTCGAGACCCAATGGGCTGGTCATCGAACTCAGAAGTTTCGAGTTGAAGTCGTTTTCCGAGTTGCTCGTCTGAAGGCAGATGCAAATCAGTCGCCACTCCAAATACTGCCAGCAAGCGAATGGCTAAACCACAGACGTCAAGTTGCCACCATTGATGGGCGGTTGTCGGCGATGATGGAAAAGCGTGATGGTTGTTGTGCAGCGAAAAACCCAGCGAGGGCAGCATCAACCAGTAATTGTTGCGACTCAAATCGCGTGTGCAGTAAGGCCGCGTGCCCGAAATATGGCAGATCGAATTGATACTGTAGACAAGGTGATTGACCAAGAACATGCGAACCAATCCACCCCATAAAAAACCGGAAAACGCCCCTTGCCAGGAACTTTCGATCCAACCGACGAAGCAAGTCGGAAGCAGGAATCCTAACGCTGCATAGAAGACATAGTGACGGTGAACGGCGACCGCCACCGGATCGCGGATCAAGTCTGTGATGCGACGCATCCAGCGACCGGGGCTGACATCGTCACCGAACAACCAGGTCATGTGCGCGTAGAGAAATCCCCGCAACGGTGAATGTGGATCGCCGGAATCATCCGCGAATTGATGATGAGTGCGATGAACTCCCGACCACCATAAAACCGAACCTTGGCAAGCCATGGAACCGAGAGCGCCGAAAAAGTAGCGAACGGGGGCCGACGCCTGAAACGAACGATGAGCGAAATGGCGGTGATATCCGATCTCGATTCCCAGATAGGTTCCGAGAAACATACACGCGAGTACGGAAATTTCTATCGCCCCGACACCGCCATTGATCCCTACGAAAATCCCCGCCCCGACGACTCCTGCGAGCGGCAGGACGACCGAAGCCAGACAGGCAAGTTGGAAGAGGCGGACGTTGAACATTGCAGTTCGCACCCATCAGTTCGTGAAATCAAACCTCCACAGGTCAAGGCCACGAGGATCTTTCCCCGCGAACTTCCAGACCGAGTTGCTGAACATCCTTTTCAAGCCAGGCCGCATCAGTTTGGGATTTTCTGTGCAGATGATCATAGCAGAAGCGGCGCCCCGAAGATCCTTGTTTTCGTCAAAAAACATGCGTGTGACGGCGGTCACTTTACGCATCAGCCCGGACACTCGATCCTGAGCGCGAATGAACATTCGGTAGTGCATGTGGGTGGCGTCTTCGGCAGCATTCCGGACGAGGTGAACGGTACTGACGCCCACCAACGAGCCGGAACGATGCCGAATCAAACATACGACTTCGGGTACTCGGCCGCGCGCCTTGTCCGGATTCGGAAGTGCGTGATGCTCCATCCACATTTGAATGACTTCGTCACATTGATCTGACGAAAGCTGCTGATAGAGTGGCTCGATGGTGTAGTCATGAAATTGTACGATTGGCATGTCAAACCACCCTTTGTTCGGAAAAACCGAAGCATGTTGCATCCCCGGTTGCAGATGATACGACAGTGCAGTGCTCTTCACAACATCTCGCGATAACACATGACAACAAACTTCTTTCATCCGCTCGCCGCTAGTCAGTCGCCCAGCACTCATGCCGGGACGAGCTGGCAGACGTACAGCCGGTTGACGGAATCCCAATGGTGGTCGCCGGCAGAACTGCGACAGTGGCAGCATCAGCAATTGAAGCATCTGCTGAAGCACTGTCAGCAACATGTTCCTTGGTACCGCGAACAGTTTGCCGCCGCTGGACTCGAAGCCGATCAGATTGACAGTCCGCTGGATCTGCAACGCGTTCCCATTTTGGATCGAGCCACCTATGTCCGTTACGCTGACCGGTTGATCGCGTCGCAACTGCCGGAAGGAACCGTCCGCGCGGGCACTCTGTCGACATCCGGCACCACGGGCATTCCGGTCATCATTCACAACACCAACATCGTGGCTCAGCAGTGGTTGGCGTTTGCGATGCGCGACCTTGAATGGTGTGGCCTGGATCCACGAAAACGGCTGGCGTCCATTCGACCGTCCGGGAAATCCGGTGAACAGTTGGCCGCGTTGCTGCAAGGCGTTGACCTACCCAACTGGGGACAGCAGCTCGCGGAAGTCGTTGCAACGGGAAGCAGTCACTTCATGGATATGGCGGCGGAATCTCAGCCGCAGCTTGATTGGCTGCGAAACATCGATCCGGATTACCTGCTGAGCTTCCCTTCCAACATCGAACAACTCGCGCGCATGCTGTGTGAAGGGGACGGGGTCGGGAGTCTTTTTCGCACAATGACTGACCAGCACCCTGACGGCCAGATGCGAAAAAGACTCCCGACCCCCTCGGCACCAATGAAACTCCCCAACCTCAAGGCCATTCAAACCATCGGCGAAATGCTGGACGCCGATCTGCGAGCGACCATCAAAGCGGCGTTTGGCGTCCCCGTGTTCGACACGTACAGTTGTTGCGAAGCGGGATATGTGGCGTCGCCCTGCCCCGCCGGTCACGGGTATCATGTGCATGCCGAAAACGTGATCGTCGAAATTCTGAACGACAACAATCAACCGTGCGCCGCAGGAAAAACCGGTCGCATCGTCCTGACGACTCTGCACAACTTCGCCACACCCTTCATCCGCTACGACATCCACGACGAAGCCACCGTGGGTGCCGAACGGTGTCCGTGCGGTCGCGGCCTGCCGCTGCTGACGGCCATTCACGGAAAACGGCGTCCTATGTTTCGACTGCCGGATGGCAGCACGTTGAGTTCCGGCCACGTCGCTCCGCACATCCGCAAAGTCGGCGGTTTTCATCAGTTTCAACTGGAACAAACGGCCATCGATCGCGCCATCCTGCGCATCGTTCCCGATGCGACTTGGAACGGCAACTTTCACCGCGACATGGTTTCCGCGTTGCAGGCAGATTTCGGTTCCGACGTCACGATTACAGTGCAGGTCGTGGACGACATCGCTCGTTCACCGGGCGGCAAATTGCAGAGCACACTGGTTAATATCCCGCCTGAACGTAGCGGAACTCGTCAAGAGTTTCGGTCTGCCAACAACGCATCTCTCCCCAGCGAAGCTGAGGGGGAGGTCGGACGAGCGGAGCAATGTCCGGGAGGGGGCCTTGGATCATCGCCCGCCAAGTTGGCAATCTCAAACTTCCAAAATGCAACGCCCACGCCCTCCCCCGAACATCGCTCCGCTGGTTCGACCCCTCCCATGCCTGCGGCAGGAGGGGTTGGTGCAATCGTCTATGCGTGTTCTCATGCACGCTGGCTGCCGGAAACGCTGCGGTCAGTGCAGAGTTTTTCTGAACTCATGCCCGCCGCCGAACGCATCCTGTATGTCACTCCGAATCTCGCCAGCAACGTGGCAGACAGCAGCCTGTTTCACGACGTACGCACCGTCCCACAACCACGTCACCCACACCGGTCGCGCTTCGAAGCCATGTTGAATTGCCACGCCGACCAAGCCATCTTCATCGACGGAGACACGCTGCTGATTCAGGCCGCCGACGAATTGTGGGAGCTCCTAGATCACTTCGACATCGCTCTGGCCGCAGCGCCGCAGTATTTTCATTCGCAAGCGCTGAAGCTGGGCATCTACGACAAGCTGCCTCGCGTTTCAGCAGCTCAGCCAGAATGGAACGCCGGAGTGATGGTGGCCAGAATCACTGAACGCTTCCGCACGTTCGTACAAAGCTGGAGCGACCTGTTCACCGTCTGCCGACAACACAACTACGAAATGGATCAGGCCGCGCTGCGAGTCGCCCTCGCCACCAGCGATTTACGCATCGCCACGCTGCCGTCCCGATACAATTTTCGAGCCCACATGCCGCAAACAATCAAGGGCTCAGTCAAGCTACTGCATGCTCACGGAGATCTGCCAGCCATCGCGGCGCGAGTCAACCAATCTCTCGATCTGCGACTGTACAGTCCACAAGCGTCCGAGTTCTCGGACCTCAATATCGCTGAATGAACGTATTGAACCAAACTTGCGTGCCCCTTCGCCACTGGGTTCACCCCAGTGGAAACAGGCCTCTGCACAACCGCTGTTCCTGCGCCAGTCCCCCACCGATTCCACATCGGTGGAGAAACGTTTTGCACTAGCGTCGTCAACGGTATTGCCACTAACCCAACGTAACCTTGTCGTACACATCAGCGAACGCCACGGCCAGATTCAAGCTGGTCAGATCAAACTGAGCGTCAATCCCCACGACGTCGTGCAGCAGCCACCCCCCTTCCGCCGTGCGCTGGTGATGTTCCGCGCGAGCTTCTTCCTGCCACAACACGATGTATTCTTGCAGCGACGGCAACTGACGATAGTGACCAAACTTCCCGCCGCGATCATAGTCCGCCGTCGACGGCGACAGCACTTCAATGATGACGCGAGGATTAGTAATCACATCGTCGGAATCGCCTTCAACCGGTGGACACACGACAGACACATCGGGATAAGTGTAAACACCGGTTGCCTCCACGAAGACCCGCATGTCACTGCCGAGCACTTCGCAATCGCCTCCACGCAGACCATTGCGGATTTCCGCCCCAATATTCATGGCAATTAAGGCATGCCGCCGCGTGCCGCCGGCCTGCAGAAACACTTCCCCATCCAGAAAATCGTGACGTTCGGTTTGCTGGCGTTCCCAGACAAGGTATTCCGCAGCCGTCATTCGGGTTTCACTTTTGGGGGCTGAACTCATTTGACTGTCTGGCTTCGAACAAAGTTCAAGGTGCTACGACACTCAGAATAATACACCGATCGCCCACAGGACTCTACTGGATACTGAACCAGAACCGGCATTGGGTGCGCTGATGGATTTCGGTAGATCGTTTTTGGGTGGCCGGGGCTGGACTGAGCTTGCGAAGGAAGCCCCGGGGTTTCGCTCGTACCTCGGCCACCCTGCACCGTTTTACAACCATCAGTGAACGCACGCGCGTTTAGGCGGAGTATGCACGGATTGTTGCGCTCGGTTCCGCGTGAAGGCGGGACTACAAACACCACGCGAGTATCATTGGCCACCGGCCAGCGGACGTTTCTGCCGTTTTCCAGATCCCACATTTCAGGAGCACTTTTCGCCGAGTTTCATTCGAACCGGTCGGCCTGCGGTTGGCCAAGTGCGTGCTCGGTTTGCTGATCATCGGTTGTATTGGGCACATCTTCTATCACCGGGCGCAGCTTTTGGTCTGTCACAACAAACTTGTAGCCACCACCGCTGCCGCTGGGGGTCACCTGGAAATACGTGCGAA
This sequence comes from Fuerstiella sp., assembly GCA_041688835.1. Lineage (GTDB taxonomy): Bacteria > Planctomycetota > Planctomycetia > Planctomycetales > Planctomycetaceae > Fuerstiella. Next base: position 8,269 of record JBDNHJ010000083.1, on the reverse strand, counting down.
GAATTTGGTCAACAGGTGTCGCTGAGTATTCCGATTCCATCTGGTCCATCATCTTGACGGTTTCGCGGGAGTAAACATGAAGGGCTGTCCCACTGGCCGGTTCCGGCACTCCTGCCTGAGTCAGCAGTCGCACGTCCGATTTCACACGGTCGCTTCCCTGCCAACTCAGGAAGAGTCGTTCTTCGTCGGTCGCACGAGCTTCGCGCACAACAGGGGACTCGGAAAGCGTGCTGGCATAGAAAATTCGACCGTCGGCAAACACACAGCCGAGTTCAATATTGAAGAAATCCAATTGTCGGGCGTAGGCTTTGAGATTCTGCTCATCAGCAAACTGGACCACCCAACGGTTTGTACGTTTCGTGTCTGCCTGCGAACCATCAAGGTTATCGCCCGCCAGTGCGGCGTCCACGTAGGCGTCAACGACGCCACGCTGATGAAAACGTCGGTATTTCCCTGTGCTGTGGAGATTCAAGGTCTCGTCCACTTTTTTTGCGTCCCCGACTTTGCTGGAACGACCTCTGGTTTGGGGATTCTGCCCCAGTTTTTCAAGCAGTTCGACCAGTCGGCTCGCGGGAACCAACCACGAGTGTCCGGCGTCTGAGATTCCGAAGCGTTCGCCGAGCAATGTCACACCGACCAACTTTCCGTCACGAAACACGGGCGTTCCTTCAGGCAGGCAGCGGTCGACCTGGATCAGTCCGGAATACTCATGCACGAGAGTTCGTTGGGGCAAATTGAGCTGTCGGTCGACCCCAACCGCAACCACGTGAGCTGCCCCCGATTGAAGTCTGTTCAGACTGTCGATGGACAATGCGTACACGTTGTCGCCGGTCTGCACCGTCGCGACCTCGTTGAGTGATGTCGACGCAAAATCTGAGGGAAGTTCATATGCGAACAGTGCCTTATCACTGCGATTATCGTAAGGGGCATCTTGGTGTGAGTTGTCGGCCAGTTCGACAATCGCTCGCTCGATGGCTGGCGGGACACCTTCTGGAACAAGCGTTGCTGGGCCTGTTGTGAATGCGAAACAGCCATTTCCCGCGTTCAAAACCAGACATGGAACGGCTCGACGCGATGTGTCCTGAAAAAAGACGAGGACCAGCCTGCCGACGGCCTTCTCCAACTCGTTTCGTGGGCTGTCCGCTCTGAGATGAGCCGCCGCCTCATGTTCCTCGACGTACGCAACGCCATCGCGATCAAGTTTCGGCCATCGCACGTCCTCAACTTTGGCCTCCTTGAACGCTGCGAGCAGCGCATCGCGGATCCGCGCAGGACCGTCGTCCGTTGATCGCTCTTGGATAAGTCGATGCGCCGGATCGCGAACAATGATATTGAATATCTCGTTTCCTTGGCCTTTCATCCTAAAGTTACAAGTGACGCCTTCAATCGCGTTCAAAGCGCTCAACATCTTGAGGTGCCGAGCTTTGTTTGGGCCCTGCGAATTCATCTGCGGCATGACATCGTCGCCACAATAGACGTCCACAATAACTTTGCCGTCACGGCCGCTTGAGTCTACCGCATCGTCCCAGTCTGATTGTGCCGGCGCCTGGTGGAGCCTGCCTTGAGAACGGTCTGCGGCAGTCTGACTGGCTACCTTCACGACCATCGTCGATCCGCGATTGAGCGAAACCTGCCCATCATTGACGGCGATACCGTCAACCTCACCGTCGATTTCGACAACGTAATCGCCCGCAGCGATGCGACTAGACTTGACGCCTTTCGTCACGGTCAACTTCTCAACGACCTCATCACCCTGAATGATCCGAATCGGCACGTCGTCGGCCTCGCATTCGATCGTCAGCGTGCCTTTGTTCAGTTCGAGGACGATCAGAACGCCAGCGAAGATCAGCGCACAAGCGAAGCCGGCGGCGGCCAGCCATTTGATGATGGGCGGCTTGTTGATTTGTTCGCCACCCGGTGGCGGATTTTGCGACGGGCTCTTGGCGAGTTTCGTTACGGCGAGTGGGAGTGCCGAAGTGGTGGGATGCTGCACATGCGCAAGACAACCGTGCAACAGCTCGGCGACTTCTTCGGCTGATTCAAAACGATCATCGCGAGATTTGGACAACAGCTTCATCACGATCTGTTCCAGCCAATCCGTCACATCGGAGTTGATGTCACGGATGCTGCGTGGGGCGTCGTTGACAATGCGATTTAACACGCCCATAGTCGTTTCGGCTCGGAACGGCGAATGGCCCGTCAGCATGAAGTAGATCAGGCTGCCCAGACTAAACAGGTCGCTGCGGTGATCGATGGCGTCTCCGTGAGCTTGTTCCGGAGACATGTACTGCGGCGTGCCGGCGATGACTCCGCTGCGAGTCATGCTGGCGTCATCGACCGCTCGGGCGAGTCCGAAGTCGGTGATTTGAACTCGTTCCACACCGTTTTCTAGCAGCACGTTGGCAGGCTTGATGTCGCGGTGAACGAGTCCCTGATCGTGAGCGGCCGCCAAACCTTCGGCCACCTGAGCGGCAATGCGAACGGCTTCGATGACTTCCAGCGGGCCGGAATTTCGCACGCGAGCGTCCACGCTTTGGCCTTCCACAACCGGCATCACTAGGTAGGGCAGTCCGTTGTATTCGTCAACCGTTTGAATGGGCACCACGTGAGGATGCACAACCGCTGCTGCGCTGCGGGCTTCGCGCGAAAAGCGTTTTCTAGCCGCCGCGCTGCTGGCCAGTTCCGGCGCGAGAACCTTGACGGCGGAATGCCGGTTGAGCGACGTGTCGTAGCCCCGCATCACAATTCCCATGCCGCCTCGGCCGAGCACTTCCATGATTTCGTAGCGTGCGAATCGGCCGAGGGAATCCGGATGATCGGATGGTTCGAGGAAGCTCGTCGCGGATGCCGCCCAGGCTTCCGGCGATTCACAAGGCAGGCCGGAACTGTGGGCGAGTCCCGCGACGTCGGATTCTGCAACAGGGCGCAGTAATTCACCGGCGAGTTCCATTGTCAGCCCTTCGCTGACCAGTGATTCCAGCGTCGACCGGCAGCCTTCGCAGGATTCTAGGTGAGTCGACATAGCCACCGCGTCGCCGGCTTCGTCGTTCAGAAATCGGTTCAGTGTGTCACGGTCATAATGAGAACGGGCAATCATCGGTCTGTACCTCTTTTTTAAGTTTCGCCAACACGCGGCAGCGAGCCACGCGGACAGCTCCTTCAGTTTTTCCAAGTTGCAGCGCAACCTCGGCAATCGAACGGCCTTCGACAGCCGTTAACCAGAACGCATCCCAGATCGGCGTGCTGAATGTCGGTCGCAGACGGTCCGCCGCTTCGCTGAGCATCAACCGCTGATGTTCGATGCTCAGCAAAGTGACCGTGTCTTCCGGAACCGGCTGCTGATTGATCATTTCGCCAACATTCGAATCGCCACTGCCCACTTCGCGCGGCCCGCGAGTCAGCTTATTAACCACCAGATCCCGCGTGATCTTCAGCAACCAACCTCGAAACGAGCCGCCGTGCTGCAGGTCGAAGTCGCCGACCTTGCGGCCGACGGTGGTCAGCACGTCCTGAGTCAAATCTTCCGCATCGGCATGCTGAAGACCTCGCTTGCGAGCAACTCGGTACACGATCGGCTGATACAGGCGCACGAATTCGGCCCATGCGTCGGCAGACGTCGAGTCATGCAATTTTCCGATCAGTGATGCTCGTGTGTCCGGTCCCTGCAAAACAATCCTCCCCGAGTAACCCACAGCTCGCAGTCAATTGTTACAGGTTTTGTGGAAACATTCGATGGGTTTGCCTGCGCGTTATCTAGGGGGCCTCTAACGCGATTCACGGCGGCTAGAAGCGACGATACGATAAAACCACCACTTATTTTGCCGACGTTCCTAAGGCGATCAGATTGCCACAAGCCGTGTGGTTGCTTGGCTGTCTAGTCGTTGCTTGTTGCAAGTGCTTGCTGAAGGCAGTTGATGATTATTGCTGTGTCCCCAGGTTGCCGTGTCCATCAGCTTTTGGATCTCGATTGCAGAACCCGGTCGATCAGAGATGTCAGCAAGATGCCGCCGACGACTCCAATCGTACACCCCGCTGTCATCGATAGCCCCAGTCGCAGGTCGTCGGGAGTTTCAGGCACCGCCCACCAGCCCAGCACAGCGCCGAGGCAACCACTGCACGCGATGAATATTGCTGAAAGCCGCCGCATGAATGGGGAATGCATCAGAAACGCGGGGTCGTTGCGAGGAACAAGCTTGGTCAGTGCTTCGTGGAGTTCTGAATAGTCCACTTCGATTTTGAAGACGCCAGCATTCCCCAGCCGCGTAACAATCGTCAAGCACCAGATTCGTTGCCGCGTTTCTTTGGTATGATGCACACACACGACATCCGTGATCGGGCAACTGAACCAGTCGTGCTTCGATGTCAGAAAACCACGGGGAGTGTGACAGTTCTGGAAATGGATCAGGCCATGGGTTGTGTCGATAAAGATTCCTGTCGCCTTGCCGAATCTTGGAAACCGGCAGGCGACTGCATCGTCACGAATTTGGGGAGCAGCCATAGTCAGGATTCAGCTTTCTTTGAGCACACGTCCGATCCGCCGCAGTCTGATGGACGAGGCTCACTGTTTCAATTCTGTATTCGCCTTTGATATTCGCAAAAGTAGGATGTCCCTTGGTTCGCGGTTCGGACCTCTTGGCCTTTCTTCGATCGGGTGAAAGTTTGACCGGTTTTCATCACGGTGCCGCTGAAGATGCGGAAATCGCTGCGGCAAAAGAGTTCAATGACTCAATGTCGAGCGTCAGGAGCCGGCTGAACGCGGCGACTGACGAAACAACTGCGTCTGAGATTCGCGGCGAGATCAAACGTCTTAAGGAGGATCATGCGGCGCTTCTGAAGGAGATCAGACAGCGGCTTTACGGAATCGCAAATTACCGGACAACTCGGTGGCCCGGCCAGCGTTTCGATGGAACGATATCTGACAACATCCGGCTTCAAATACAACGAAACTCGTCGAAACCATTGCCAGCGGCTGACGGCCAGCAGTCGTCGACGACGAAGACGCGGTCGACTTCTTGACATAGGCCGTCGCTGGGTTTGAGCACACTCACCAGCCGCGGCCGATTGAACGCACTGAAGTCGTCGTCAAGGCGTGTTAGCAACGCGTTGACGGACATTGCGGACGCGTCTGCGAGCCGTACTTGGTCATCTGCTAGCCAGTACGGTTTTTGTAGCACTCGGAACACGCTGTCGGCATGTTGTTCTCGAAACCACCGTGTGTCGCGACGGTACAGCCACGTGTTTTGCAGATGATTGTGCGTCATCGTTTCCGGTCGTTCGGTGGGGCGCGGCAAATCGGGGTGATAGAAGATTCGCCCTTTTACGATTGCGACTCGCCGCTGAACGTCAGGAAAATAAGTCTTGCTGATCGGCAACTGGTGTTCGAACAACCGATCGATCTTACACTGAAAATTGTCGGCGGGATTCGGGCCGATGAAGCGTTCTCCGACCGCGCGTTCACTCGGCAGATACAGATAGAATTTGACGGCGGTTTCCAAATGCGTCAGGCAACCGGTTTCGTCTTCGAACAGAAAGTCCAGTTCACCAATCGTCCGCTGGCCGTCAAAGATCTGCACCCGATCGTGGGTCACATTGACGCGGCGGACAGACCTCAGCCAATAGTGAATCAGGCTTTCGAAGTAGTGGCCGACTCGGTGACTGGTTTCTGTTTGCAGAAATCGCTGCAGATCGGCCGCGTCGATCGGGCAGTCCGCAGCAACATGGCGGCAGCCATTTGTGATTAACGACGGGCTGTTCATCACCCAGTGGAGGTCTCGAACAGCTTGCGGCCTATTCATCGGAATCACCAGCCGTTTGGGCGCTAGCCCCGGTCCGCGGAAAGTTTTGGCGCTGTCCCGTTAGTCGTTCGACAGGAATTTCCCACCGCTCATGAACATGCCGTTATCGCAGGGTTGGCACCATTCGATCATCACGCGGTACTCGAACTCGCGAGTTTCGCTGGCCATACGCACTGAGGTTTCCCCCGGAGACACAGAGCCACGATGCAGCAGACCGATGCCGGTGCGGCTGATTTCGCGAGTCATCGCGGAAATGGTGTTGCCTCGCTGAGTTTTGATTTCTGCGGGGACAGATAGTTCCAGACGCTCGTTGGTTCGCAGGTTAGAAACTTCTGGCTTGCCAATACTTTCCAGAACCTGACGCAGGTCTTCGATTGTCGGACGACTCCAAGGATCCTTATCCATCACTTACTCCGAGTTGCGATATGCCGATGTTGCGGCGCGGGCGGTGTTGCATTGTCTGGGAGATTCGGCTTCTAAAGTCCGAACTCAACAGACTCTAGTTTGCAACAAGCCGCCACGCAGGCTCTGACGACCAGAAGTCGGGAAAGTGCCATAGCACCAACAGCGAAGCTTAGGAATTAGTCCGATTATGCCGGTCAGGCATGAACAACAGCATCGCCACAATCAAGCAACCGATCAGTAAAAACCACGTCCGCCGCGACCATTGGCTCAGGCCACCTTCCGCCGTGGCCACGGTTGGCACAGCTGCGGCCACTTCGAGTTCCGCAGGCAGATTTTCGTCAACTTCTTCGAAGACAGGCACTGATGACAAAAACGGATCACCTGGCATCGCAGGCGATTGACTGCTGCTGGTTGCAGCTCCCGGAATCATCAGTGGCATCGAATGACTCACTTCGACGGTCGCTCGGGGTTCCAAGGATCGAGTCGAAGAGACTCGCAGAAATGTTGGATCTGGCGATTCATGCAACCCTTGGTGCTGAGCATTGCCCAGATTGAAGACAGGTTTGTTCGACGCAGCGGATTCGGCCGCACTTCCCCAAGCAAAGCCGTTTCGTGAATCGACTTCCTTGGTGCTGTCGGCCACTGTTCGTCGCTGTGCAGCGGCAGTCTGACCTTGGCCAAACGCAGCCCATGGGTCTTGGGATTTATTGCCGTCGAAACCATGCTTCTGAGCAGACTCGGTGAATGTTGATTCCACCAGAGCGGTCTGCTTGGTGGATTCGACGCCGTCAGCGAAACCCGCGAAGTCGGCGAAATCCGTTTCCGTTGGCCCAGCATCATCACGCTGTTCGAACGCCGCGTCAAATTCTTCGCTTAGACCTGGGAACAGTGCCAACGCGGTATCTGCGGGCACCGTTTGCTCAACAGTGTCTGCGGTATCGCTTAGGAATGCATCAAAATCGGTCGCCACTGTTTTGGTGGAACTCGCCGCCTGAAATGCGGTCGCGACGTCTTGTTTGGTATTCGCAACGACCGGATTGGCGTCCGCTTTTTCGCGGACAAAGTCGGCAAACGAATTCTCCGGACTCTGCACGTCGGCTTTTTGATCGGTTTCAATCGCGTCGCCGTCTACGGACGGTTCCGTTTCGAACAAAGCAGATTCCGACTTCGCGAGACTTTCTTCGAAGATCGTTTCCGCCTGCTTTTCAACGGCCGAAATTGTGGAACTGAATTTGTCAGCTTCAGTCGATACCTGTTTTTTCTCAGCAGGCGGTTTGGTTGGGGTCACAACGGAAGCCGTCTTGACCTCAGGTGAGGTCTTGGCTTCAGAAAACGGATCTGGGGCGAATTCCTCAACGTCGGACTTCCGATTGAAGACCTTTGCAAAGTCGAAGAACCCTTTGCGTTGCTTTTGCTTCACTACGGGATCGGCGGGTTCGGCCGGATCCAGTTCACGTGTGGCAGAGACAAGTGATCCCGTGCGCTTGTTGTTGGAGTCGCTGGCGACAGCTTCGCCTTGAGCCCCCAATGGCCCATCGGCGTCCTGCTCTTCCATCTCTTCTAGGGACGAATATTCAGAACGTCCCACCATATTTCTCAACCGACTGCCGGAGCATCCGACATGCGAAACAATGAGACTGGCTAGAAGCAGGAACGTGATTTTTTTCGTGACCATGACAGAACCTTTGTCAGGTGTGACGCGTAGATTTTCAGAAGTCGTTCAAGAAAAGATGACCTCAGCTAAACGTTTCGACTGTAACAGCTATTCAGAAGAATCCCGTTGCGTCCATCGCAACGGATTTGCAGCAACCGCAGCCGGAATAGTCCGGTTCTGGAAAACAGAGAAGCTGCGCCATCGTGATAGGCCTTGACGGCAGGCTGCGAAAACCACGGGCGTTCGTCGGCAAAGTTTCCGAAACGATTCAAGTTTCAGCAGGTGGATCTGGGATTTCTGGTGCCGCCTTCGCAGCGAAGCAAGGCACGTTATATGAATCTGGGTTCACTGCTGCGTTGGGGACGAGCGATTCTGTCGGTGCTCGATCGACGCCCGGAAAGCGTGTTGCGACATA
>JBDNHJ010000082.1:0-10691 GCA_041688835.1 Fuerstiella sp. | reverse complement strand
CGCCAGCAGGTCGACTTGCCCCACCAGTCCGGCAGAGGTGCGTCCGGGATCGTTGATGCCGTTCGGCCAACGCACCAAGAACGGAACCCGATGGCCGCCTTCATAGATGTCGCGTTTGCCGCCGCGAAGACCGCCACGACTATCATGATCGAAGTGGCCGATGCGTTGTTGCCAAGATTTTTCTGGACCGTTGTCGCTGGAAAACACGATCAGCGTGTTCTGATCCAATCCCGACGTTTCCAGAAACTTCAGAATTCGACCAATGTGGTGATCCGTTTCGATCACGAATTCGCCATAGCCGCCGCAATCGCCTTGGCCGTGGAATTCCGGCAGTGGACACACGGGATAATGAGGCGATGTGAAGGGCAGATACAGGAAAAATCGGTTCTGGTTGTTGTTGTCGGCAACCTTGTTGGCCATCCAATCAATGGCTTTGTCCGTGAAGCGTGTCAGGCACTGGTTGTCGATAAAGTCTGCAGCGACTTCCATCCCCAGTCGGCCAACTTCGCGCTTTGTCTGCTGCGGAGTATCCTGATATGGCGGCATGATCCGATAGTCAACGTGCCGCTTGTTCGGTTTCTTGTTAGTGAACACCGTGGGCGGCACTTTGGCGTAGCGTCCTTCGAACCACGCCAGCACGCCAAAATTCAACGACGCCGGAATGCCGTAGAAGTAGTCGAAACCTTTGTCCAGCGGCATGTCTATGACAGGTTGTGTCCAGTCGCGAGTCGTCGCGGTGCCGGGGAAGTCCATTCCTAGATGCCACTTGCCGACCATCGCTGTTTGATATCCGTTGTCTCGCAACAACGACGCCAGCGTGATGCGTTCGTCCGCGATCAAACACTTGCCTTCCGCCCCCATGACTCCAGTTTTCATGCTGGTCCGCCAGCAATAGCGTCCAGTCAGCAACCCGTACCGCGATGGCGTGCAGACGGTATCGGCACAATGAGCATTGCTGAAAGTGATGCCTTCTTTTGCCAGTCGATCCAGATTCGGAGTTTGGAATTTTGCGTCCGGATTCAGGCAATTTGCGTCGCCGTAACCCTGATCATCGGTGTAGATCACAATGATGTTTGGCCGATCGGCGAACACCCGACCGATGCAAAAGAAACTCACCAATACAACCAGTTGCCAAACGGCCTGTGAATTCCTGTTGGGTGAAAGCATAGAGGCCTCTGAGATGCTTATTGATGCGTCGCGAATGCTTGTGGAAACCGGTGGGAACTCGAAGCAGTGCGAATTCAACAAACGGCCTGCCAGCGGGAAAACTTATTGCTGAACGCAGAATCACGACGACCCCAAACGATCGCCTGTGTTGACTTCGATCGTCATGTCGACGCGTTTGCCGGGGCGCAGCAGAAGTTTCGGATTGCTGACTTCGGCCTTGATCAGAACCTGTCCATTGACGGAATCCACTTCCGGGCTAACAAACACAATTCGCCCTCGAGCAATCAGCTCGCCATCCGGCGAAGCGGTCGTCACGCTGACTGGTCGACCGCGATCGGTCAACTCGATCTGATCCGTTTTCACATAGCCTTCGACATACAACCGGTCCAATTGAATCAGACGCAGCACCGGCTGACCGGCTTCGACCCATTCGCCCTGATGTTTAAGCCGTTCGACGACGATCCCTGACAGTGGTGAAACAATCCTTCGGCGATCAAGTTTCTCCCGTGCAACGTTCAACGCGGCGTCTGCTCGACTGGCCGTCAGGATGGAAATCCCGTGAGCGGTTGTCGCATCCTGTCGCTCCAGTTTAAGCCGCGTGCCTGCGATCGTGTTTTGTTCGAGATAGGCTCGCCGGCCAGTCATTTTCAATGATTGCAGACTGAGTTCATGCTGAGCCTGCTCGACATCCAAGCGACTTTTATTAACCGCGTGACGTTTCCGAATCACCTCCAGCTCCGACACGCTGCCACTAAATTCTCGCTGAGAATCTAGGGTCCGACTCAGCTCGTCTGTTGCGAGGGATTCCGCCGCTTGGCTAATTCTGACAGCCACATCAGACGCAGCCATTTTTTGCGCGACCTGCAGTTCGACCTGCGCCTGTTCGATGAGTTGATCAGATTCCTGCATGGCCGCTTCGGCGATTTCAACGCCGACTGATTCGGTGGCCTTCTTCGATGCGATCCGATAGTCAATTTCAGCCAGCTGAACGGCGTACTGCGCTTCCTTTTCGTCCAGAGTCACCAGCAGATCTCCAGCGTTCACGGCGTCGCCAAGATCCACCTCAAACACCTGCAGAACTCCGGAATCTCGAGCCGGGACTTCGGCCTGCTCTTTCAGCCTCAAGAAACATCCTTGCACCTGGATTGGCTTGGATTGGCCGGCGGGTTCCTGTCCCGCTGCACAAACCGTGGACGCCAGAACAGTGACGGCCAGCAGAATCCGACCGGTCTGAGTGTTTCGTAAAGTGAGTGTTGAACCTGCCATCTGAACTCCTATATCCAAGCGTTTCTTTGGACAAACTCGATGATCTTCCGAAACCAGACATATCCCAATCGTTGCTGGCCGCAGCCAATGTACGCGACGACTCCGGTTCCCGGGCGCTCCTCAGAAAACGCTTCATGGCCGACATCCACCAAGACCAAGGTGGACAGCCTTCCATCGTTCCGCAGTTCCGTTGAAGAAGCAATCGACTTCAAGACGGCCTGCCGCGTGGTTTCGGGCGACGTTTCTAAAGCGTAACTGACTGCCGGAAACGACTCGCCTGATTGATTGCTGGCGTCCAGTACGTGTCGAATATCCAGTTCCGGCACATGCAATTCCAGCTGCCAGCCGCCAGCCGGATCGGCAATTTCAAACAAAAACTGACCTCGTTGTACAGGGCGATGAGTCAACAGCTCTTGCAGTCGGTCACCGTAGACTCGCCCATTCATCCGTGATGTCATGGTCAAGGTTCCCAAACGTTCCTGCATGATCACAACTTGTTTCTGCAGCGACTTCGATCTCTCGTTAAGTTCCAACTGTTCAGCCGACAGCAATCCATCCTGACCTGTGGAACCCGGTTGCCCTTTTAACGCCTCAATCGCCACTAACCTCGCAGTCGTGGCCGAAAGTTCTCCTTGAAGTCCTTCCAGTTGCATCTGAAGATTATCGTTCGACAACACGCACAGCTCCGCGTTTGCATCTACCGCTGCGCCATCCTTGACGCTCACGTTTTCAATCGTCCCGTCCTCCGGAGCAAACACGAACAGCCTGTCTGCAGGCACCAGTTCGCCGTACGCTTCAATTCGCAATTCGCGTTTGACCAAAAACAGCGTGGCCGCGAACACACACAGGGCAATCACGGAGAATAACGAACCCGGTCTCAGCAGTCGTGACGTGCTTGCGCCGATTCTGGATTTGAAAGAACCGGAGCTGTACTGTTCGCAATTTGCCAGCGCCAGCGCGCCGTGATGGCACAGCACATCCATTGTGCGGTCTGCCACAGCAGCAGGCGGATCGGAGTCTTGTGAAAAGTCGAAGACAGCGGCCCACGTCGCTGACTTCCAGTTCGCGGGTTCATTAAGAGGCCTCACGACAAGACCCGCTTCGGCAGCATCTGGCTTTTCGAGTTCGTGCGCACCTGCTTCTTCTTGGCGGCCATCGGCGGCATGAGCGGACGCAACAGCAACGGCAGTGGCGATGGCAGTACAAGTTCGCCGAGTGGCATCTGCCCGATCGTTGGGCGCAGCGATTCCCGTCGCAGCCTTCACGCTCCAATGGCGTCCGTTGCGTTTGGCAACCGAAATTGTTCTTGCGCCGGTCAGCAGCGCTCCGTCGGTCGCCATCGTGTTGATCACGACGCTGAGATCTAGTGTCTTGTGAAGGCGCGAAATCAGCTCCAATTGCTGCTGGCTTTTCAGGGCTGTCGTGGCTTGATTTTCCAGAAGCCGGCGGCGATACAGGTCGGCCACAACTTCCGCCATTGAGCCAATCAGTTCATCAGCCGCCAGTGCTTGGTGACAGATGACAGCCACCACAACGTTGAGTTTTCCAGCGACCTGAGCTGCCGCTCGAATCAGCTGCCGTTCGTCAGACAGTTGCTGTTTGTGAACTCTGCCAGCAGCCACGTCTTCAATTACGATCTGCTGCTGATCGTGGTTTCCGACTTGTACGATTCGATTCACTCGCACTCCGTCCCAACTGCTGAGACCGACGAAATGGGCCTTCAAGTCGATTGAGATTTGAAGTGCCAGCGCGTGGATCAAATCCTGACACGTTTTGTCAGAATGCAGTCGCTGCTCCGCTGCATCGAGAAGTTGAGGAAATGAAATGGGCATCAAGGTAATAAGTGACCAGGCAGCAAAGGCGGCCAGAGGAGGGTGTTACCGTTTCCTGCGAAGTCTAACACTGCAAGCCGATTCCAGTCAGCTCACTACGGCGAATCCCAGAGGACCAGCGGAAAACTCTGCGACACGTCGACAACGAGCATGGCCAGCCACGTTCCCAGAGTGAACAAACTACCGATCTTCAAGATCAACGTACGCGGCGTTGGTCAACCGGCCCGGTAGAGAATGGTGTACAGATGTTACGTAGCAGAATCTGCCGCGCTGAGTGCATCGGCGGTTCATGCCGATGCCACTGGTAATATTAACGATTATCTGGGTTCTGTTGGCGGCGCTGACCGTTTTGTTCGACTGCTTCTAGGGTTCGGCTTGAATCTATTGTTCCACCTGTCGATGACCAACCAATAAGGCGGCTCCGGATGGATCTGGGTGCCTTGGCGATTCAATCAGACCGCGACGCGAATGGATTCGACGATGTGGACCAAAAACGCAGAAATTTTCGAGCTACTCAACCGATCATGGCCACGGGCCATCGTTGTCTGGCAATTGAACTTCGCGCTGCTGGTGGCTCCTTGCCTGCTGTCCGGCTGCGCTGCGTCTCGAAATCAATGGGAAAAGACGGTCCACAACGATACTTGTGAAGTGGATCGAATCACTGCGGAACTCGACAACCCATCGCCACAGGTCATCAATCAGGTCAGCATGACTTCGGAGCCAGTGACTGCGCTCACGCTTTCGGAATCCGAAGTCACCTACCTTGATATGGGACTCAGTGACGTCCTGCAGCAGGCGATGCAGCATTCTACGATCCTGCGCGACATCGGGGGCATCGTCCTCCGATCCCCCGACACTGTGAACACTGGGTTTGCGACTCAGCTGCAGGAAACGGACCCGCGATTCGGCATGGAAGCCGCCTTGAGTGCTTTTGATGCTCAGCTGGCTGCCTCCGCAAACTTCAATAACAACAACCGCATTTTCAATAACAGTTTCTTCTCAGGCGGAGCCACAGCGTTTAATCAAGACCTGCACGATTACCAAGTCGAACTCTCCAAACGTTCGGCCACAGGATCGTTGATGGCCATCCGCAGCGTCACCGGATACGACTCGAACAATGCTCCCGCAAATACGTTTCCCAGTGCGTGGGACACGTGGCTGGAAGGCGAAATTCGCCAGCCATTGCTGCAGGGTGGCGGATTGGAATTCAACCGCATCGCGGGCCCCGGCGCAACGCCCGGCGTGTACAATGGACTGCTAATTGCCAAATCGAATTCAGACATCAATCACTCCGAGTTCATCGCCTCACTGCGTGGATTCGTCAGCAATGTCGAAAACGCTTATTGGGATCTGTATGCCGCCTATCGCGAACTTGATGCTCGCAAGAAAGCGATGGAGAAATCGCTGGTTCTGTGGAATGAAGCCCGAGCCAAGGGAGAAGGCGGAACGACGCCCAAAGCCGATGAAGCTCTCGCTCGCCAGCAGTATTACCAATTCAAAGCAGAAGTCGATGAAGCTCTGTCTGGCCGATTGCTGCAGGGCACGCAAACTCTGAATGGTTCCGGCGGCGGCACGATGCAGGTGTCCGGTGGAGTGCTAACGGCAGAACGCCGTCTTCGCTTGTTGACAGGCATGACGGCAGCCGACGGACAGTTACTGCGGACCATTGAAGAACCGACAATGGCACCAATTCACTTCGATTGGCATTCCGCCATGACAGAAGCGGTCCGCCAACGGCCTGAACTCAAGCGACAGAACGTGGTCGTCAAGAAGAAGGAAATGGAACTGCTGGCTTCACGCAACTTCCTTAATCCCCGTCTTGACGCTGTTGGTCGCTACCGCTGGCGTGGCTTTGGTGACGACCTGATCGGCGGAGGCACGCAAACGGGGACCTCTCCGAGATCTGCCGTCGGCAATCTGGCAACGGGTGACCAACAGGAATGGACGTTGGGAGTCGAACTGACCATTCCCATTGGCTACCGCAAAGCACATGCTGGTGTGCAGCATGCTGAAATCGCGTTGTCTCGCGCCCGAGCCATTCAAAAAGAACAGCAACGTGAAGTCATTAGCGATCTGAATGGTGCCATCGCCGATGCGGTGCGTGCTTATCAGTCGGTCGAGAATAATTTGAACCAATACCTCGCCGCCAAAGAATACGTTGAGGCTCTCGAACAACGCAAGGCCTTGGACATGAGCGACGGCACCGACCGCGTTTTGGATGCTCAGCGAAGACTGCTGCAGTCCGAGATTCAGTTCTTCCGAGCCCGTGCGGAGTACGCGGTCACACTGAAGAATGTGCATTACGAAAAAGGCTCACTGCTACGATACAAAGATCTGCGCGTCGCAGGTGTCTCGAATTTTCACGACGATGAATACTATCAAGACGACTACTCCACACAGCCGGTCGAAGAATTGGCTCCTGAGATCTATGAGTCCGACATGATTCCAACGGATAGCCAAGTTTCACTGCCTCCATCAGAAGTATCAGTTACGCCGCAAACAGAGAACTATGCGACACCATCAGTCGTGACCCCGACAACAACCGATCACTCGGCCATGCCAGCTATCCCGGAACTGCCAGAGCCTCAAGCGGAACTGGCTGTCTCAAAGACCGTACCACCCAACGTTCCCAAGACGACGGCAGCGGTTTCAACGTTCGAACTGGCCGAAATGATGGATGATCGCTTCGACAGCAATGGCTCGCCGTCGCGACCGTCGAATCGTTCGCAGACTGTCGACGTCGTTCCGCCAGCAGCAGTGCTGCCCGCCATATCTGGTCGGGTGATGCCCGCTTCGAGACCAGTGTCTGAGAGCGGTTGGTCGGCAAGTCGTGCTGGTGGCGGAAAAGGTAACTCCGCGATCACTTCGCCGCAGCGAGCAGTTAAGCCAAACCGCTATTCACCACTCGCATCTAATTCCGGGCCTCGCATCAAGTCTGTGTCGGCCACCCGTCCGAAATCAGACAGCAGCGGCACTCCCACGCCCACGACCACGCCAATTGGCGGCATGACGCAGCTGAGCCAGGCAGGCACAATTTCCAACGGGACCGTGACACCAATTCCGGGCAGCGACGAGGGCCCCATGACTCCCATCAACGCACAGTAGTCGTCGCGCGGCCTCGGCCGCCCGCCGGTTTCGAAATCTCCCTACACGTTCCGTTTGGTTTACTGATTGTCGAAATAGAGCTCGTACCAGTCCTGTTCGCGTCGCTTCTCGCCTGTCGGTCGTCCCGGCGGAGAAAGAGTTTTGCTCCAGTCCTCAAGCTCCTCGTGCAGTGACTGCCTAAGTTCGAGATGATCGTCGATCACGTTTTGATGTTCGTGCTGGTCGTGTTCTAGGTCAAACAGATAGCGTTGACCAGCACCGACGAAGATGTACTTCTGGGGAACGAACCAAGGCTCATGCGGTCGATAGATGCCGCAGGCCAGAAAGAACGGCCTGTCGCGTGTTTGTTGAAGTTGCTCGCCCACCCATTGGCTCACGGAATAGTCGCCGCCGAATTCTTCGTCAGTCAGATCAAGAGCCGCCCAATCCGTTTCGGCATATTGCCATGGCCCACCACGAGGCAAATAATCACCGCAGTCGTGTCGGTCGCAACGTCACCATGCGCTGTCGAAATTCGCTAGCCGGGAAGCGTCGTTCAAAATTCATTCCGAATTTCCTAGGTTCATGTCCACGGCCTTGGATCGGGGTAGCAGTTCACGGCTTCATCAGACTCTCTGGCTTGACGAAACACAATCGATTTCGCTTGGCCAGATTGTTTGCCATGTCTAACATACACACCGTGGGAGACATCAACACACCCAAACTCATTCTTACACAGGAACCAAAAACATGCCCGAGACTACCGAAACAAAAACATGGCCGGAGCTGGCAATCGGTTTGTACGACCGCCTGACCGACCGGAACGCGGAAATCGCCTACAACTTTGACAACTTCGAAGTCAGTATTCCCAGCGGCACTGACGCGAAGGCGGAACATGCTCACTGGAAGTTGAATGGTGCGATTCGTGTGTCAACTCGAAACGGAGACAGTAAGTGACGATCGAACGTCTACTTTCCGTCGACGCGGACATGACCATCGACATCGGCGACGACCGCGTGTTAGTTCGCGGAGACGGCAGTAGCGTTGTGATTGAAGTGCCAAGTCTGTCAGTCGCGTTCGCGTTGTTTCGTGATCTTAAATCGATAACGGCAGGACGGCAGCGGGTTGCCAAACTCTCCGAATTTTTGAGTCGCGTTGGCTTGTCTGTGGTCGTGCGTACTCCCCGCCGGAAGCTGATGACGATCGGGCGAGACGGTAATTCCCGGCTACTCAAGCTGTTCGGTGTTCCGAACGCTCGGCTGCACCTATCATGACGAGACATTCGGGCAGCCAAAAGCATATCGTCGACATTCAAACCTGCCGGTCGATTCGGAGTCCACGGAGTCCAACAATTTGTTCGCTGACAATGATTCGAGACCGATGAACGCAATCCGCAAGATTTTGATCACCGGAGGGACGGGCTACGTCGGAGGACGCCTGATCCCCTTGCTGCGGGATCGTAGCAGCGAATTCCTGCTACGTCTGATGGCACGGAAGCCGGAATATCTTCGTGCTCGAGTCGGCGATGATTGTGAAATTGTGGCTGGTGACGTCACCAAACCGGAGACGCTGATGGCAGCACTGGAGGGGATTGATACGGCCTACTATCTCATTCACTCCATGGGCAGCGGCGAAGACTTCGAAGATCAGGATCGTGTGGCGGCGCGAAATTTTGCCGAGGCCGCCAAAGCGAACGGCGTCAAGCGCATCGTATACCTTGGCGGTCTGGGAGTGCAGGACGAGTCGCTGTCGAAACATCTTCGCAGCCGCCATGAAGTAGGAGTAGTGCTGAGAGAATCCGGCGCTCAGGTCATTGAATTTCGTGCGTCGATCGTGATCGGTTCCGGCAGTTTATCCTTCGAACTCATCCGAGCTCTAGTGCAAAAGCTTCCGGTGATGATCTGCCCGAAGTGGGTTTCGACTCAAGCTCAGCCGATTGCCATTGAAGACGTCCTAGCTTACCTGTCGTATGCGATTGATCATGTAGCTGGTGAAAGCAGGGTGTATGAAATTGGTGGACCAAAACAGGTGTCCTACGGGGATTTGATGCGAGAATACGCACGGCAGCGGGGATTGAAACGTTTGATGATTCCCGTCCCGTTTCTTTCGGCGCGGTTGTCGAGTCTTTGGCTGGGTTTGGTCACTCCGGTCTACGCGACGATCGGTCGGAAGCTGGTCGAAAGTCTGAAGAATCCAACGATCGTGAATGACCTTTCTGCACTTGAGGCGTTTCCCCTGAGACCGATGTCGCTCGAATCGGCAATTCAGCGAGCCCTATCCAAAGAAGATCAGGAGTTCGCGACCACACGTTGGCAGGACGCGGTGTCATCATCCATGGCCCCGCGAAGATTCGGTGGTGAACAATTTGGGAATCGGCTGGTTGATTTCCGCACATCGACTTTGAATCTGAGACCAGAACAAGCCTTCGCTCCCATTCAACGAATCGGCGGCAAAACGGGCTGGTACTACGGCAACTTCTTGTGGCGAATTCGAGGCTTCATGGATCTACTGGTCGGTGGGCCCGGTTTGCGACGCGGTCGTCGGCATCCGGTGGAGCTGAAAGTTGGTGACACCTTGGATTGCTGGCGCGTCGAACAGATCGACGCGCCACACGTCTTGCGACTGCACGCGGAAATGCGACTTCCCGGCCGTGCGTGGCTGGAGTTCAATGTTACGCCGACGGATGGAGGCTGCGAAATCACTCAAACGGCAATGTTTGATCCGGTGGGCCTGTTCGGGCTCTGCTACTGGTACTCCATCTGGCCACTGCATCAGTTCATCTTCGCCGGAATGCTGCGAAGAATCGCGGAAGCCGCCACCTCCGGCCGCTTCGAAGAAGTTTCTGTCGAAAAAGCATCTGTGACGTCTCCTTCTTAAAATGGCCACATCGGAAAGATAAGTGCAGCACTGCCTACCTCGCGACTCATAACAGTCGCCCCGCGTCAGTCCTCGGTTGATCCCGCAACAACGGGCTCGCGATTCGGGTAGCACTGCTCGCCGTTCAGGCGAGCAGTGTCGCTTCAGCGATCGGAAACTGCTGTTCCGGGTTCTTTCAACAACCAACGATGGCCGTGTTCCGGAGCTTCCACACAGAAGAACGCGAAACGGGGACATCGACTTCAATTCGCCTGCCATTACCCAAGCTACTTTGATGCCACGCACGGCACGTGCTTCCCAAGGCGGTTTTGTTTACCACGTCCTCAATCGCGGTAACGGTCGCAATGATGTTTTTCACAAGCCGGATGACTTCCTCGCTTTCGTCAAACTGATGCGAGAGGCACACGAAAAAGTGCCCATGCGGTTGGTGGGGTTTTGCCTCATGAGCAATCATTTCCACCTGCT
>JBDNHJ010000081.1:0-25645 GCA_041688835.1 Fuerstiella sp. | reverse complement strand
TGGCGTTGACCATGCGGAAGGTGTGAATTCCAAAACCTTCCATCATCCGAAACGATCGCGGGATGCCTCGGTCGGACATCACCCACATCAGCGTGTGCATCGATTCGGGACTCAGTGACACGAAGTCCCAGAAGGTATCGTGAGCCGACTGCGCCTGCGGAAAGTCCTTGTGAATGTATTGGAAGTGGTCGTGGTCGTTGAGTAACCACTTTGCAATTCACGCGCCCGTCGCCGAGAATTTTTCGCACGGAGATCTTCCGATAGGGGTAGGGACGTCCGGTTGAGCCGGACTCCCCTGCCTCTATCAAGCTGTTACCTCGCTGTCCAGCCTCCGTCGACAGTCAACATGCTGCCGGTCATGTAACTGGAAGCAGGACTGGCTAAAAACAACGCGGCACCCTGAATTTCTTTCATCTCTCCCCAGCGTTCAACCGCCGTCGCGCCCACGATGAACTTCTTCGCCTCTTCGCTTTCGGCGATCGGCTCATTCATCGGAGTCAGAAATGGACCGGGGCAGATCGCGTTGACCGTAATTTTGTCGAGGGCGAATTCCAAACCCAATGCCCGAGTCATCTGCACAACAGCGCCTTTGCTGGTCGCATACGGTGTGCGGTTTGCCAGACCGACCAATCCCAGCGTGCTGGCCATGTTGATGATTCGACCGTACTGTCGTTCTTTCATCACGGCGGACACGTGTTTGCAACACAGCCACATCGCGTCGACGTTGATGCTTTGAACTTTTCGGAAGTCGTCCAGCGAGAGTTCTTCAATCGGGCCGCGAATGTTGATGCCTGCGTTGTTGATCAGAATGTCGATCCGCCCGAATTCTTCCATGCCGCGTGCAACCATCGCCGCGACTTGATCTTCGCAGGACACGTCCGTCGCCATGCCGATCGCCTTGACTGGATACTCTTTCGCGATGGTTGCTGCTGCCGATTTTGCTTCGTCTTCGTTGCGGCTGACGAGTAGCAAATTCGCACCAGCCGAAGCCAAGCCGGCGGCCATCGCTTCGCCCAGCCCTTTCGAGCCCCCGGTGACGATCGCAACATTGTCCGTGAGTTGAAATTGAGAAATACCGGGCCATCTTGTCATTTTCGCTTCTTTCGTTTTCTTTTGTTATGGCGGCATCTTGCCGCCGTGGGTTCTTGTAGTGGATCTTGCCAAAGATCCGTGCGTGCAAGGATCTTTAGCAAGATCCACTACCGAGACTGGTCGAGTCGACTGAGCGACAGGGGTGGCAGGGGTGGCAGGGGTGGCAGCATCAATGTACCGGTTTCGTTGCTCGTGGCAACTTCAACATCGGCAAGTATATCTTGATCGAGTGCAAACGTTCTTGTCTCACTTGGTCCCGCAAATGAAAGCGTCTTTTGAACGAGCGGAAGTGTATACGACTCGCCGTTTACAATCAGACGCAACGGGACGCTGCGTGTCGTCTTGTTGATCGCAAACACTGTGAGCTTGCCATCTTTCACAACGGCTTCGGCGCTGACTGCTTCCAGCCCGTCGCCGATCTTCGTCGATTCGAGGGCGCTGCTGTAGACGTCAGCGCCCTCAAAAACGTCGCGTATGACCTGATAAGCGGCACCGAAGCTCGTGCGAGTATGTGTGCCGGTCGCTTTGTCGTACGCAATCAGTTTGTGGCTTGCGTTGATTTGAAAGTAATCAGCGAGTCCGAATAGCTCCGGGTGTTCGAAGAATCCAAGGTACACGTCGGCCATGCCGAGAATGCCGATCGCGTTCTCTTCTTTGCCACATCCAACGGACCATTCCGAAACCCAGATGGGCAGATCAGGAAAGACGTTGCGAAGGGTCTCGCCGGTTTGCACCATCAAACGTCTCGCGTCGAGCGTGGCTGCGGCACCGTCCCGATCAGCGTTGTTGCCCATGTGCTTGTGCAGCGTCACGGCGTCATAGTAGTCGTGTTCTTTGACCGCCAGATTCCATGGGTTGGTTTCAGCAGTTCGCCAATGAACGGGTATCGAGACTTGCAAGCTGGGCGAGACCTTCTTCAGTGCTGCTGCGTGAGCTTTGGAGACTTCGATGTACTTCTCAACATCCGCAACCGCATTGCTGCGCTGAGTCTTCCAAAAGATTTCGTTGCCGAGTTCGACCCATTTGACACCAAAACCCTTGTTGCGTCGGTCGACAAGTCGGCGTGCCGCTTTCTCAGGGCTGTCGTAGTTGACGTTGAATGTCAGCAGGATATCGAACTGCAGTTCTTGGTGCAGCTTGTGAAGGCCGTCGAATCCGTACTTCAAATCCGAGTGATCTTTGACGGCGGAATCGTACGGCGTCTTGTAGTCATCAGTGATTCGTCGCCCGTCGGACTCCCAGTCATAGAAGTTGGCCCACACGCCATGTGGAAACCTCAGCGAAGACGGTTTCAACTTCGTCATCAGTCGTTGTGCGTCGGGATGGTTGTATCCGACATTGCCGTACAGGTTTTCGGGCCAGTTGCAGTTCAGCCCGAGCAGCATGTGATTGACTGGCGTCGACTTCGACATATCAATATCAAGCGTGGCTGCGATCTGGTCAGGCAGTTCGAAGGGATATCCGACCTGCGCGATGGCACGCGACACAATGCAGGTTGCAATGGCAAACATGATGAGTTTCAAGGTGATTCCTTTTTTGATTTGTGCATTGGCGGCATCTTGCCCCCGCGAATTCCGGCGGTTAGAAGCCGCCGATACTAGAAGCAATCGAATCATGCCAATTCCAATCCGCGCATGGTTCCGGTGCTGCTGCCAAACTTGTCGGTTTCGATTCCGAGACGCTGGAGCATGCTGACGTAGAGATTCGGCAGTGGGTAGTTGTTGGATTGATCGAAGGCCAAGTGTTGACCATGTTTGAATCCGCCACCGGCCAAAATCACGGGCAGGTTGCGGTTGTCGTGACTGCTGGCATTGCCCATGTTGCTGCCATAAAGGACCATCGTGCGGTCGAGCAAAGATTCGCCTTGCTCCTTTGTTTTGTGAAGCGTACCGAGCAACCGGGCAAACGCTTTCATGTGTTCCGTTTCGATGATTGCCAATTGCTCGAGCTTGTTTGGATTCTGCCCGTGATGCGAAACAGTGTGGTAGCCTTCTTCGACGCCTGCGATGGGAGGGACGACAAAGAAGTCTTCGGTCATGATCGTGATTAGCCGCGTTGAATCGGTTTGCAGGACGAGCGAGGTCAGGTCAAACATCAGCGTCGCGCGACCGATCACGTCTGCCTGATCCTTGATATCCTTGGGCGGCTTCGCGTCGATCTTGGGTTTCGGTTTTCGCTCCCATTCCTGTTGGCGAATCATCTGCTTTTCAACTTCGCGGACGGAGGTGACGTACTCATTAAACTTGGCCCGGTCCTCTCCGCTCAGCTTGCCTTCGATCGCGCGCGCCTGATCCATCACCGAGTCCATGATGCTTTGACCATGACGCAGCTTGCGGACTTGTGCGTCGACTTCCGATGGGTTGCCCGTCAGAAACAGCTTCGCGAATACTTCGGATGGTCGCGTCGCACCCGGAATGGGGACACCGGCGCGAGTCCATGAAAGCGTGTCGTTGCCATTGGCACACAACGCCAGTGAGGGAAATCGGGTCTCGCGTCCGATGAAGTCGACCGCGTATTGATCGAGCGAGATGGAGTTCTTGAAACTGTTGCCGCCCGGGTGAGGAGCACAAGTTAGAAAACTCTTCTGTGCGGGGTGACCGCCATCGACCTCAGGGTGTGAAACACCGCTCGACACGGTCATATCTTCGCGGAAATCCTCAAGGACTTCAAGATAACGCGAGGGTTTCCAGCTTCGTCCCGCACCTTCGGGAATAAAGTTGGGCAGGTGCAAGCCGAGGTTGTTGCAGATGCAAACCATGCGGCGCGGTTTGCCATCCGATGTCGCATTGACTGTGTCTGCACGAAGCGGACGCGGCGAGATCGAGTCGAGCAACGGAAGGCTCAATGTGACGCCAGTTGCGGAGAGAAATTTTCTGCGTTTCATGTTTTTCTTTCTTGTAGTGGATCTTGCTAAAGATCCTTCGTGAAATGGATCTTTAGCAAGATCCACTACAAAGAAACTGTTATCGCGTTCGAAACAACTCGCTTTGGACGATTTCACGAATCAATGAACGAAGCCCGTGTTTCGATGCTTTCGTTCGCTCGAAGATCTTTTCAATCTCAACACGATCGGCGAATGAAATGGATGCACCAGTCGAATAGATGATCAGCTTCGACGCAACGGTGCGTGCAATCTGGTCGGGATCGGAAAGCAGCATTTCTTTGAATCCGCGAATGTCGTCGAATCGGCGACCGTCTGCGAGTTTGTCTGACGCATCGACAGGCAGCGCCAGCGTGTACTTGATCGGGACATCTTGGTTTGGCAGAAATTTCGGCTTGATGTCGGCCTTCTTAGGATCGAGTGCTCGATAGCGGTCTCGCCAGCCGCCGATCACATCGAAGCTCTCCAATGCCACGCCGGGTGGGTCGATCTTGACGTGGCACGTCGCACAGCTTTCGACGTTGCGATGTTGTTCAAGCTGCTGCCGTACCGTTGTTGCTCCGCGAATATCGGGTTCGATCGCGGGCGTGCCCGGTGGAGGCGGATTGGCGGGTTTGCCAATGATTCGATCCAGCACCCACGCGCCGCGGACGACCGGCGATGTTGTCGTGCCATTGGCCGTGACCTTCAGGACGCTTGCCTGTGTCAGCACTCCGCCACGAACAGAATCCTCCGGCAGTCGTACTTTTCGGAACGTCATGTCGTCGACGCCCGCGATGTCGTAGTGCTGAGCGAGACGACTATTGAGCATCGCAAAGTCCGAGTCGATGACGTTGGCAACACTGAGGTTGTTATCGAGCAACTCACGAAAGAACCGCTGCGTTTCCTGAGCCAACGACCATTGCAACACGGGATCGTGTTCAGGATAAAGGTCGGAATCCGGCGAAGTGAATTCGAGTTGCCTGAGTTCGAGCCACTGGCCCAGAAAGTCTTCAATGAAGCGATCGGATTTGGAGTCACGAAGCATCCGCTCGGCTTGCTCGCGCAAGGTCGCTGGATCGGAGAGTTTGCCGGTTTCTGCCAACCCAAGCAGTTCGTCGTCCGGAATGCTGTCCCAAAGAAAGAACGACAATCGTTCGGCAAGCGCGTGGTCGCTTAGGAACGCGGGATCAATCGCTGGCGCGTTTTTCGTAGTGGATCTTGCTAAAGATCCTGTGCGCGATGGATCTTTAGCAAGATCCACTACAGTTACGGGCAGGCTCGCCTGGTGATACAGAAAACCCGGTGACGTGAGTATCGCTTTGTATCCCGCTCGCATCGCTGTTTCAAAGTCGTCGCCGTCATCAAGCCACTGCTGCACAAGGTCGATGAACCGTTGAATTTCGGTTTCGGTGGCTGGTCGACGATAGGCAAGGGGCACGAATTGTGTCAGCAATCGTGTGGCTTCGGACTTTGGATTGTCCGGGATGAACTGCATCGTCGAATGCAGTGGATTGGGAATGCGAGCGCGTGGATAAATCCGTTCGCCACCTGCTTCTTGCCTCGGATCGTAGACCCACTGATTCCCCGTCTTCTTATCAAATTGATCCTTCGAGATGCGCGTCATGCGTGGCATTGCAGTACGGGACGGCGGTCCGTTCAAATGCCCGTTCGGATCGTTGTTGCGTTTTGCATCAGCGAGCGGTTGCGTCTTCACGCCGCCCCACAACTGCTGGTGCGATTTTGGAGGCCATTGGTCGAATATCGGACCATCGACTTCGACAGACTGAACGACCACACCCGGGCCGCGGTAGTCTTTTTGCTGTTCCTTGATTTGGTCGATGAATCGCATGTACGGCAATGAGGCAGGGTAAATGCGAAAGAACTGACCACGCACGAGTCGCGGCTCAAACTCAAAAACCTGCGGTTCGCCTTCACGCGTCGTCACGTGTCCCAAGAGAGTCTTGGGAACTTCATCGCTCTCACCGTGGCCCGGACCTCCTGTGCGAATCGTTAAGGTGATCGGTTCGTCGGACCGAATGGCATAGGCCGTGACTTTCACGCAATACTTCGCCGAATACGGAATCGTGAAATGATCCAGAACTGCGTGCAGGTGAGCGTGTTTCTCGGGCGCGAAGAACACGACGCCGTCAGGAAGAATGTGAAACGGCCCGGTCCGCCGGTACTCTTCCATGATGCCGCTTGTGTCTCGATAATCGAACTTCCAACTGCGTCGGACCGGTTTTTCGTAAAGCACGGTCGCTTCATCAAGCACCGCATCGAGCGTTTGAAGATACGCTTCGACTTGGACGGACGACACATTGAGCGCAGCGCCGACGGTGTCGAAGCCATCCTTCTTGGCATCGGTTGGCAATCGTTCCTGTATCGCGAGGGGAAGCCCGAGTAGATCGCTGAGTGCCGTCTCGTATTCCACGCGATTCAATCGGCGCAGCACGCCGCGTCCGTTCGCCGCCTGTTGCGATCGGACCGCTTCGATCAGCGTTGCGGCCAGAGTTGTCAAAAAACTCGTTCGCTTAGCAGCATCCAGTTCTGCGTAATCGCTCGGTGGCATTTCGTCTGCGGCAACACGATCGTGCACTTGAATCCAACGCTCGCGGTTTTTCTTGTCAGCGGGATCGAGTTGCAGTGCTTTGAGGTCAAGCCCCGCTTCGGCATCGTCACCGGAATGACAATCGAAGCAATTGGATTCAACAAAGCGACGAACGGTGTCGTCCGCCAAAGTCTTGCGGCAACACGCGAGTGCAGCCATGGTCAACACAAACGCCGTCATACCCAGCTTGTTTTTTGTTTTGGCGGCATCCTGCTGCCGGCTGACTATGCCCAAGAAGAATTTCATGTAGTCTCCAGTCCTCGTATTCCGCAAAACGCCGACAAACTCCAATTGTTTCATCATTCACGTTAGGTCTGCCGGTCACGAAGAGAATTGGACATCTACTCTCCGAGAACGCTTCCGGAACTTTCGCAAGGCGACGAACTGCAACTCCTGATTGAAAAACGACCTTTCTATTGTCGCACCGGATCAGATCATCGGTTAGGAGCGAGCCACAGTCAGCCGCGGATTGGCAAGTCTGTCGCAGTCTGATAGGCATTTTTGCAGCAAAAGGGGGGCGAGCGTGCGATACGAAAGAACGTCTGCGATTTCCGAACGGCATTCAACTTTGCTGCAGCTCGTTTGTGAGGCGAACCACTCGACGAGGAGCTTAGCCGATCACCTTGATGTTTCTGAGCCGACGATCAGCCGCGACATCGAGTTTCTTCGTGAGCAAGGTTACGAGATCAAAGCGGTTCGCGTGCATCGGCGATGGGCTTATCAAATTGCTGGCGAACTGGTGCGTGAAGACGGTGCCAATGTGGCCTTGAAGCGGAGCAAACGATGAGCGAATCCGCGACGTGGATCGAGCAATTCGGATTGAATAACCGGACGACTCCAGAGTTCTTCAGCGACCTCTCCCAGTTGTCCAGCGCCGTCCCGCAGGCACATCTATTACGACGTGGATTCAATGATCTTGAGTTGGATGGAGTGCTATGCGCGGAGAATACGCCACTGGATGGGGCACCTTTGATTCGTCCGGCATCCTTGACGCGCAGCGTCAGCTCACCCACCCTCCGGTTGCAAACGAACACTCAAAAAGAGGCTCTGTCCCTTCATTATTCTGTCATTATTTTGAACGTTTGCATCACGGACCGCTGTTGAGGTAAACTTAAATTGATTTTCCAAGTCACCTTCATTCGGGGAATAGGATGTTAAACAACGGACGAGAAGGGGGTTGTGTCGTTCGCTTGTCGAAGTTCGCAAAACTCGTGACTTGCGGAGGGAAATGGATAGGGCTAATTCAATGGATAGGGCTAATTCAATTGCCTTCCTTCGACCGGCGATTGACATGGATTTCGACGTTCGTTTTGGTTGTGTTTTTCAAGCTCGCTCTGCCAGATACGGTTTGTGCCCAATCGACCTACTACGTCGCTGCCGATGGAATCGCAGCGAATTCGGGCACGTTGGATTCGCCCTGGGATATTCAATCTGCTTGGGCGGGTCAGCATTTGATCGAACCGGGCGATACCCTCTTGATGCTTGGCGGTACGTACCGTCACCCCGATCGTACTTGGCAAAGCCCAGGTTTTTCAATAACGCTGGCGGGCACGCAGGAGAAACCGATCACGATTCGACCCTATCGGGGCCAGCGAGTGACGATCGATGGAAAAGTCGAAGTTCGACCCAACAGTCATGATTTGCATCTTTGGGAACTGGAAATCACCGTCTCGGAAACAAAGAACTGGAACCGCGCAGTCACTGCGGGCGGGCTTGCGATTGAGGGTACCGCCGACCTGCCGCAAGGTGGATTGAATATCCTCAATGGAAGCAACAGCAAATTCATCAATTTGGTAATCCATGACATGAATAGCGGTGTGGGGTTTTGGCGTCCCGCCGTCAACGCGGAGATGCATGGTTGCGTGATCTACGGCATTGGATCGATTGGCCCTGATCGTTATCACGGCCCCGGCATCTACACTCAAAACGAGATCGGGATTAAAAAGATCACCGACAATATTCTGTACGGGATCTACTCCACGACGATCCAAGCGTACGGGAGCGACAAGGCGTCCGTCAGCGGTTTTGAGATTCTTCGCAACATCGCGTTCGCACCCATCAAGGAGGGGCAGCGGGCCCAGATTCTGGTCGGCGGCGGACGCCCCAGTCGTGATATTTTTGTGCGTGACAATCTGCTACACCAGATACCGCTGCAAATCGGTTACACCGCACCGCACAACGAGAACGCGGAAGTGACAGGCAATTGGATCATCGATGCCGGTATGTCAATCAATAATTTTAACCACGTGGTCAACGAAGGAAATGTGAGTCTTGGTGAAGAAATGCCGAGGAAGGATCGCGAGACAATGCAGATGCTGCATCGCAATCGCTACGATTCCAACCGCGCCAATCTCGCCGTCCTCAACTGGAAACACGCCGGTAAGGTTACGGTTGACCTGACGGAATTTCTTTCCCAAGACGATCATTACCGCATTGTTGACGTTTTAGATATTTTCGGTCCACCGATCGCCAGTGGAACGTTTGGCGACGAACCGATCACGCTCCGAATGGTTGCTGACGAGCGAACGGCCGATGGCGAAATCGGAGTGTTTCTCGTCTTCCGCGAGCCTCGCAATGATTGATCTCGTACAAAACGTAAACGAAGTCGATCGCAGAAGTTTAAGAAAGCGGTTCTTGGCAGGCCTCAGGGAGTCATTCAGCCGCGTGTTCAGAAGGTTGGCCCGGAGAAATTTGGCATCGTTGCGGTCGATTGCGCGAAGGCTCGATCGAAATGGAGGTCGTCAATTCCGGAGCGACCAGAGACAGACATCATGCAACTGTTCCACGACTGGATGGAGCTGCTGAACGCGGGCTATCAAATCACACCCGTTGGCTGCAGCGATTCGCATGATGTGGGACGTCATTTTGTCGGTCAGGAGCGAACGTCATTCGCTGCGACGACCGCGTCCTTGGCAGCATCGACGTGACTCGGGCGACAGTCGCGTTTCTGCATGGGGAAGTCATGGTTAGTTACGGTTTGCTGTGCGAGATGACGATTGACGATTGACGAGAAACACCGATCCGGCGGATTCGTTCAGCCAGCATCAGGAAGTGTGAGCGTCAGCGTGCGAGTTCTGGGGCTTCATTGGACAAAGGCGACGGAAGTGTTGCTTTTCGCCAACGGGCAACAGATCCACTCCTTCGACTTTTCCGCAAACCCGGACGGTGATCGATCAACCTCAGCGAAAGGAATTCACGCGAACGTCAATTGATAGTTTGACCTTCCCGCCCACGACGTCCATATCGTCGCAATCGCGCTCGGACTAGGAATTGACGGGTTGCTTTGGAAAACTGCGAAGGCCTACCAGCCCGACTCACCCGACTGGACCGCTCGAACGATTGGTTGCAACGGCGCGATCTGGATCGACGCGGACAAAGACGGTCGACGCAAGCCCGCGATCGACGACGCTCGCAAGGTTGTTGACGGCGCCGATTGCTACTTAACCGCCGTAGTTACGTCACTCAACGGATTCGATCAAGCCGTCTCCGCGCAGGCCGCGAGTCTGCTGCAACGGCATGGCACTGATATCCTGACTCAACCAACTCAAGCCGCTCTTCGTGAAGCACAGCCGCAGGTTCGCGATGGATTCTCAATCTTTCGAAAACAATGGCGAGCCAACCCAATCGCTCGCTGTCGCGAATAGTGGCAGTGAACCATCTCGCTCAGGTATCAACTTTCCCCCGGAGCCACCCTGTGCAACACCGCTTGATGTTTGTGTTCGCGCTGTTGATCACTTGTAGGCAACTCAGCTTGCGCCCATGCTCAGCCGATGAAGTTGCCTCCGGATCTTGCGGCCCACGACACGCAAGTTGCCGTGTCTCACAGGTTTATTGAACAGTATTGGGGTTGAACGATTCCAGTAGATCATGAACGAAAACTTCGCTGACGGAAATGTGGCTTGCCGCGAGGCTTCCTGATACAATTTTGTTCCGTCCTGTTCCCGACTTCCCACCCTACACTCTCCCGCCTTCTTGAAGTCCGTACGAATGAACGTTCGACTCGCAATCATGCTTGCCGCGATGGTGGTTCTGTTGAATCACGGTTCGCATTTCAATTCGCTTTTCGCACAGGATGCCGCAGAGGCCTCTGCGGATAAAGCCGGTGTTGATTTTTTCGAAGCGAAGATACGGCCGGTGCTGGTTCAGCACTGTTACGAATGCCATTCTGCGGACGCGAATAACGTCAAAGGTGGATTGCTGCTGGATACTCGGGAAGCGACTAGGCAAGGCGGCGATTCCGGGGCGGCCGTTGTGCTGAAGAACGTTGACGAAAGCCTGCTGATTGGCGCGTTGCGGCATGAAAGTTTCGAAATGCCGCCGCAGGGAAAGCTTCCTGATGATGTAATCGCTGACTTCGTCACGTGGATCGAAATAGGAGCACCGGATCCTCGAGATGGCGAGGCCGTAACCGATTCGATCGACTTTGACGCAGCCGTGAAGCACTGGGCGTACCAGCCGATTTCATCTTCACAGCCGCCCGCTGTTCTACGTGCCGATTGGCCGGCCAACGCCGTCGACAACTTTACGCTGGCGAAGATGGAAGAGTTGAAGCTGCAGCCTGTCGGCAAGGCCGGCAAGCGGGAATTGATTCGTCGAGCCACCTTTGATTTAATTGGTCTGCCGCCAACTCCGAAAGACATTGCCGCTTTTCTTCAGGACGATTCGCCCGAAGCGTTTGAGAACGTGATCAATCGACTGCTGCAATCCGATCACTACGGAGAACGCTGGGGACGTTACTGGCTGGACGTCGCTCGGTACTCCGAAGACCAGGCTCACACGTTTTCTGTCACAGCAAACTCCAATGGATATCGATACCGCGACTGGGTAGTCGCTGCTTTCAACGCAGACATGCCGTACGATCAATTCGTTCGGATGCAGATTGCGGGCGACCTGAACGGTCCAGAATCAGAAGGCTCCTACGACCATCTTGTGGCACTCGGCTTCTTCGGGCTTGGAGCGCAGTACTACAAGAACAGCGATGCGGCAAAAGCCGCGGCCGACGAACTTGATGATCGCGTCGATACGCTCACACGCGGTTTTTTGGGGCTGACGGTTTCGTGTGCTCGATGCCACGATCACAAGTTCGATCCCATTCCGACGCAGGATTATTACTCGCTGGCAGGAATCTTCCGCAGCTCGAAATTGCATAACGCTCCGCTGTGTGAACCTGCTGAAGTTGAAGCGTACAACGCCGGGCAACAACGAATTAAAAACACCGAAGCCGCTGTAAAACAGTTTTTGGCCTCCGAAAAAACAACGGCTGCCGAAACGAAAGTCGGTGCAACAGCAAAGTACATCGAAACGGTGTGGCGGTACCAAGCGGCAAAGGCCAAGAACATGCCGGCCAAGACAGAATATCTTGCACAGCAGGCTGGCCTGAACGATTTTCTGTTGAAACGCTGGATCACATTCCTTGATGTCAAGAACAAGGGCAAGGTCCGCGCATTGAATTCATGGTTTGCTTTGATCCCTGTCCCCAATAACCTTGTCACCAGCAATTCAGACGAAGACGCAATGCTCGTCCCCGCAGAAGTCACAACGATTGCGAACGAGTTCCAGCAGTACATTCAAGAACTGCTGGACGTCCGCGATGGAGTCTCCACGACTCACCGAGTGAAGGCTGATGATGGCAAGAGCCGCAGGCCCGGCAGTCCTCGATTCGTTTCGCCGAATGTCACAAAGGTGCGTCCGACGGCAGGCATCGACGTCGACATCACAGGTGCAAAACAGTTGTACTTGGTTGTGTCTGACGGAGGCAACGGCAACAGTTGCGACCATTCTGACTGGATTGCTCCGACACTTGTCGGTGCAAAAGGCGAACTGAAACTCACGGAACTAAAGTGGAAGTCGCTGGAGGGATTTGGCGGAGGAAAGATCAACCGTAACTACACGGGCAAGCCGCTGAAGGTTGGCGGCAAAGAATACGAAAACGGCATCGGCGTTCACGCTCCGTGCGTGATTGCCTACGACCTTCCCGAAGGCTATCAGCGATTCAAGGCAACGGGCGGCCTGGACAACAGCGGCTCAGATCAGGGCGGCTGCGGCGAACAAGCGGCCATTCAGTTTAGTGTCTACACCGAACAGCCTGCGGAAGGGCCAATCAGTCCCGGTAAAGATGTGCTTTCTGTCGTGCTGGGCAAAGACGGACCGTTTGCTGTGCGTGACGAAGATCTCGAACACTTCTTAACCGGCGAAAAACGCGAACAGCTAACAACTCTACGAACCGACTTCGAAGACGCAAAAAAGACCGCTCCGCCGATGTACGCGGTCGCTCATAGTTATGCAGAAGCGAACGCGGCCGACATGAAGGTCTTCGTGCGCGGCAATCCGGCTCGAACCCGCGAAATCGCGCCCCGGCGTTTTCTAAGAGTCCTCGCAGGCGAAGACCGAACGCATTACACAAATGGCAGCGGTCGCCGCGAACTGGCCAATGCCATGACTCGACCGGACAACCCGCTGACCGCTCGAGTGCTGGTGAATCGAATTTGGCAGCATCACTTCGGTCGAGGCATCGTGGCGACACCTAGCAACTTTGGGGCTCAGGGAGAAGCTCCAACTCATCCGGCTTTGCTGGATTACCTTGCTACGCGATTTATCGAAGGCGGCTGGTCGATCAAATCAGTGCACCGCGAAATCATGTTATCCTCAACATATCAACTCAGCACCACCAACCACGAAGCCAATTCTGAAAGCGACGCGGACAACCGATTCGTATGGAGAATGAATCGGCAGCGTCTGGATGTTGAAGCTTGGCGAGATGCCTTGCTTGACGTCTCTGGAAAAATCGATCGCACCATTGGCGGACCATCGACGAACCTTGCCGATGCGAACAACGTTCGACGAACCGTGTATGCAAAAATCAGTCGCCATGAACTCGACAACCTGCTGCGACTGTTCGACTTTCCCGATGCGAACATTACCAGTTCCAAGCGAAGCGAGACCACGGTGCCTCAGCAACAGTTGTTTGTGCTGAACAGCCCGTTCATGGTGGAACAAGCGAAAGCATTTGCCGCTCGACTACACACAGAAGCACCGGACAGCGATGAAGCTCGAATTCAACGCGGCTTTCTTGTGGCGTATGGTCGGCCCCCGGTCGACGCCGAATTGGAAATTGGACTGAGTTACCTGAACAGCGAACAGGACCCGGAAAGCAAACTGACGTTGTGGCAAAGTTACGCTCAGGCGCTGCTGGGAAGTAACGAGTTTATGTACCTTGATTGATGAAACCAGTGGCCCCGACAGTCCGTGGCGGGGGATTTCGCCTACCCTTGAACACAACGCCGCATCACGGAGTGCCGCGGCTACCTACAACGCTCACTACTGCGAAAGCACAACCATGAATTCAATTCCACAACACTTCGGCATGACTCGTCGTGAGTCTCTGCAGCAGATGGGCACCGGCTTGGGCGTGCTTGGCCTTGCCGCAATTCTGGCGCAGGACGGAACGCTGGCGAACGCAGCGGACGCCGTTGCTTCGTCTAGCCCGCTGGCTCCAAAAGCGGCTCATTTTGCACCGCGAGCGAAGCACGTCATTCACCTGTTTATGAACGGCGGACCGTCGCAAGTCGACACCTTCGACCCAAAACCGGCACTCACCAAGTACAACGGCCAGCGTCCTCCAACGGCGGACCTTAAGACAGAACGGCGAACCGGCGGCCTGCTGATGTCGCCGTTTAAGTTTAAGAAGTACGGTGAGTCGGGCATTGAAGTCAGCGATCTGTTTCCGCACGTTGGTGAATGCATCGACGACATCTGCGTCATTCGTTCCATGCACACCAATATTCCCAACCACGAACCTTCGTTGTTGATGATGAACAGCGGTGAGACGCAGCCGACTCGGCCGGCGATGGGTTCTTGGTTGCTGTACGGGCTGGGCACCGAAAATCAAAACCTGCCCGGCTTTGTGGTGCTGTGCCCCGGAAAGCCTGTCGTCGGTCCGCAGTTGTGGAGTAACAGTTTTCTGCCCGGCATCTTTCAGGGAACCCATATTAACCACAGCCGCAGTGTCGACCCGAAGCAGGTCATTCAACACATCGACAATTCGTACCTGACCAGTAATGCTCAGCGTCGGCAGCTTGATCTTATGAAGCAGATGAACCAACTGCACCTCGAACAACGCGGCGGCCAGGACAATCGCCTGGAAGCTCGCATCGAGTCTCTCGAAATGGCGTTTCGCATGCAGACGGAAGCTCAAACCGTCTTCGATCTGGAACAGGAAACGAAGCAAACGCGCGAAGCCTACGGAACCGGTCCGTTTTCCAACAGTTGCCTTGCAGCCAGGCGGCTTGTCGAAAGCGGCGTTCGAATGGTGCAGGTCTATTACGGCAACGGGCAACCATGGTATGACCACGGCAACATCAAAGATCACGCCAAGAAGGCGAAAGACGTCGACCAACCCATCGCCGCACTGATCAAAGACCTCAAAGAACGAGATCTATTGAAGGACACGCTCATCGTGTGGGGTGGCGAATTTGGCAGAACACCCGTCGCTGAAAACGGTAACGGTCGAGACCACAATCATCACGGTTTCTCGATGTGGCTTGCCGGAGGAGGCGTCAAGGGCGGCATGACATACGGCGCGACCGACGAATTTGGTTTTGCAGCGGTGGAAAACAAAGTCCACGTCCACGACCTTCACGCCACCATTCTGCATCTGATGGGACTCGACCACGAAAAATTAACGTTTCGCTACAGCGGCCGAGACTTTCGACTAACCGACGTTCACGGCCGAGTCGTCCACGAATTGTTTGCGTGACAGCACAAACAACGTAGCCCTGACACACCGTGGCGGGGAATAAAAGGCAGTCCGATGTTGGAGTTCGAAAAACAGCCCCATCAATCTTTCCTGATCCGATTGTGTTTCACGTTGTTTGCCTGTTTATCCGCAGTGACTCCTCTTCCGGCGGCCGAACGATTTGAAGCATTTCTCAAGAGGCACTGCGTGCGTTGCCATGGTCCTGAAAAGGTGGAACGCGATTTGCGCATCGACCAGCTGTCGCGCGATTTTCAGGCCGGAGCGGATGGACATCTGTGGGCCGAAATCGTCGAACGAATCAACGCCGGGGAATTGCCCCGGAAAAGGAACCTCAGCCCACCGAAAACGAAACCGCGACCGTTATCGAACAACTCGATGCTGTCGCTTTCTCCCTCGCATGTCGAACGTTATTACCGCGCCGCAGAAATCGTGCTGTCCCGTGCGTTTTCCGAAAAACCGGTCGAAGCGAGAACAATCCGCAGGACCGCTGCGGATATCCGTTACAACGGCGGCAAAACACAGCAGGTATATCTTGATCGTTTCGGGATCAAGCGGCCGTTGCGGTCTCTGATCTTTCCGGGTCGCGTGCAACAGGCCTTATCGCCAAACTGGTTTGGAAAAACGGGGCCGGAGCACAGTGGCCTCTACCGCGCGAAGATGCAGGCCAGCGGAATCCGTCCGCAAGGAGGACAGCCGGCCCACTTGCGCATCGGCAAGCAAACAGGTGAAGCCGCCAACGAAGGTCTGATCGAACAATCTGCCCTTCGACCAGTTCGATGCCGTTGGTCAGTGGCGCACTCATGAACGAGTTGAAAAAGGGACCGGTGGCGACCCTCCGGTCAATCCGAGTGATACAATGCCCAACGGTCGCAAGTTTGCTGACGTAGAGCAGTTCAAGAAATTATTGCTCGACGACCGAGAACAGTTCCTTCAGGCCTTCGTCGAACACCTTTGCACTTGCGGCCTGCGGCGCGTGCTCACGGTGGATGACCGTGAGGGCATTCAGTCAATCGTGGATGCGGCGCAGCGAAAGCAATACCGATTGAAGGACATCGTGCGTGCGGTAGCGTTGTCTGAGTTAATGAAGAAACGATGAGAAACGATACATCACCACAAAGAGAAACTGAGAGTGTAGATATGGGCCATCAATCTTGGCTAATCGATCGTCGCTACGCCCTGCGTGGGCTTGGCAGTTTTATTGCTTTGCCGCTGCTCGACTGCATGTTTCCCGCGCGGGCGGCAGGAGCCGGCACTGCGGAAGCTCCTCGGCGCAGTGCGTTTATCTACCTGCCCAATGGGATCAATACGCTGGACGGCCGACGGAATTCGGCTGCCTGGCATGAGCCGTTGTCGTGAGATCTTTGCTCAGATGTTCGAACAGCCCAAGACAGGCACAGCGGCTCAGAGAAGGGCGCTTCGTCGAAAAGGCAGCGTGCTCGATTCAAACCTAGAAGAAGTCCGATCGCTCGAGAAAAAGATGGGCGCTGAAGACAGGGGGCGATTGAACCAGTATCTGACTGCGATTCGCGAAACGGAAATCCGCACGAAGCGAGACGACGCATGGCTCGACGTTCCGCGTCCTCCGGTTTCTGATGCCGATCGCCAACGTACCAACCGCGATGTCCCTCAGACGCAGGCTGGCGAGTACTTTCGCACCATTTACGACCTGATTGTGCTGGCCTTTCAGATTGACGCCACGCGAGTCGTCACGTTCAGCAGTGGCATGGAAGGTCAGGGCCTGGCGATTCCCGAGCTCGGCATCTCGCAGTCACGGCACGAACTGAGTCATCATAACGGCGATCTAGGACACATGGAGAAGCTGTCCCAGAGCGACACGTTCAGCGTCGAACAAATCAGTTACTTCCTGACACGCCTAGCCGAAACGAAGGACCTGAACGGCCGCCCGCTGCTGGATTCGGCCATGTCGTTATTCGGCAGTGGTATGGCCTACAGTCACAGTCACGGCAATGCCAACCTTCCGCTTGTACTCGCTGGCGGTGCGGCCTGCGGACTGCAGCATGGCCGCCACTTCGATCTGAACCAATGCCATTTTGACGGATACCAACTTGATGATCCTGGCCAGCATTATCGTCTGTGCAGTCGTCCGGCCAACGGCAACGCTCACATGAGCAACCTGTTGTTAACGATGGCCCAGAAGATGGGTGTCGAGACAGAGCGATTCGCCGACAGCAACAGCGAACGGGAAGTGTGATGAGAGAGCCCTCCGGAGTCCCGCGACGCCGTTCGCGGGACATCCATCAATTCACAAAATCTTCTCGAAGTCACGCGAACGGCGTCGCGAGGCTACTTTTCCTGCTGCTCATGTTGCTCGGGCTCGCCAATGTTCGCGCTGACGAACCCTTCCGCCCAACGCCCGGAAAGTTTCCGCCGTTTGCAGAAGCCAAAGCCTATCGAGGCGAACTCGTTTTCGTTGACCACGTGAATCGGCGTGGAAGCCTGCGACTGCATGTGGACGGCCATTACCACGAGGGTCGACTGCACCACTTCGCCATGTTGCCCTATGGCATGATCCGTTATCGCGGCGCTCCGGCCGAACTCCAGGATATCCCTATCGGCACGATCCTGTATGGACGCTTTTACCTGCCACCGGACCCCAAAACTTCCGCCGTCCCGCAGCAGAACCACGTGACCGCGCCGCCCGAGAACCACGCGATCCTGCTGGAGGATGGTCCGAGTCTGTGCCTGCGCGAAGGCAAAACATGGAAGTTAAAGGAAGTGGATGTCAACGGTTCGGAAGGTCACATCGTCGCCAGTTTGGAACGGAAAGAAGGCGGTGATGGACTTGGTGGCGAACACAAACTGACGATCGACGGATCCACTCGTATCTGGCGCGGTCGCGAGCTGCTTGGCCTAGACGATCTTGTGACCGAAGGAAACTGGCCGAAGGTCAAACCGCCAGTCGAAGAGCAAGTCGGTAGCTTCGAAGACCGCTGGCCCAGCCCGGACCTGTTTCGGAAGTGACGTCAGTGTGCAGGACTGACCGTGAGTTTACAACGATAGAAAGACTGTCGTCCGTGTGGACCGAGAATGGCCAGAACCGATTTGAAATCCACGCCGCGCATCGTACTTGTCTCGCTGCTGAAGCGATCGGTTTCGACTCCGATGTTTTGCAGAAGACTGACTTACAGATTCGTAACCAAGTAATTCTTCTTTCGATCAAACGCAAGGTGCCCGGCGTGTTTGAAGTCTCCGCCACCACATCCGGCCAAGACCGCAGCACCAAGTGAAACTGATTGCTCATTATCGCCTGACATCACGCAAGGCACGCGCAGTCTTGCCGGCCAGCGTTATCATGAGCGGATGTGGACGGCCATCGCGACCTGCGGAAAGCAAAAGAGAAGCTTCTTCGATTTCCTCAGAGTCGCCATCGAGGAAAAGCTGGCGGGAAATCCATCGCCTTCATTGCTCAATCCCTGAACGGTTACTGTTTTGTGTCCTTGTTATTTTGGTTGGACATGTCGCACCAAACGACATGAAGTGAAAACATGTCGCAGTTATGCCAAAAGTGCGACATGTTTTGTTGATGTGTCGCCAACGGAAACATATGCTGTCCGCATGCCAAAACGCAGCAAAACCTCAAAAAACACTAGCAAAACGCCCACCTGGTGCCCCGACCAACCGTACAACGACCTTCCTCCGCTACCTCCGGAAATTGAACTGGAATCGAAAGCGGTTCTGAAAGCCTGTATTCCCGCCCGAGCAGCTCTGGCGGAACTGAAGCAGGCGGCTCAGATGATTCCGAACCAGTCGATGCTGATCAAT
This sequence comes from Fuerstiella sp., assembly GCA_041688835.1. Classification (GTDB taxonomy): domain Bacteria; phylum Planctomycetota; class Planctomycetia; order Planctomycetales; family Planctomycetaceae; genus Fuerstiella. Next base: position 6,544 of record JBDNHJ010000081.1, on the reverse strand, counting down.
ACGCTGCCACTGCTGGAATCGCAGGCGAGTTCCGAAATCGAAAACATCGTCACGACGACGGACCAATTGTTTCAGCACCAGCATCAGGACGAACACGCAGATCCCGCAACCAAAGAAGCGCTGCGTTACAGCCAGGCGCTTTTCGAGGGATTTCAGTCGCTCAAACGCAAACCACTCACCACAGGAACGGCAGAAGAAATCTGTACAAAGATCAAAGGCCACACGATGCCGATTCGCAAAGTGCCGGGCACTGCTTTAGGTACGGAATCTGGCGATATCGTGTACACGCCTCCCGTTGGTGAAATTCGGCTGCGAGATCTACTGGCCAACTGGGAAACGTTTCTGCACGAACAACGGGACATTGACCCGCTGATTCGCATGGCGGTTGGCCACTACCAGTTCGAAGCCATCCATCCCTTTACGGATGGCAATGGACGAACCGGGCGAATTTTGAACAGCCTGTTTCTGATTCAGGAAGGTCTGCTGAATCTACCGATTCTGTATCTCAGTCGCCACATTATCGATCATAAGTCGGACTACTACCGCCTGCTGCTGGAAGTCACCTGTGAGAACAATTGGGAAGCATGGCTCTTGTTCATGTTAAAGGCCGTTGAAGAAACGTCGATCTGGACACGAAGCAAGATCGATGCCATTCGCCGGCTGTTCGACCACACGACCGACTTTGCCAAACAACACGCTGGCCGAGTCTACAGCTACGAATTGGTGAGCTTAATTTTTGCTCAACCCTACTGCCGCATTCAGGACGTGGTGAATGCTGACATTGCAGCCCGTCAGGCGGCTTCGCGAAACCTCAAGAAACTTGTCGACCTCGGCATCCTGTCCGAAATGACGGTTGGCCGTGACAAGCTGTTTGTCCATCCAAAGCTGCTTCGACTACTGACAACGAATTCCAACACGTTCCGAACTTATTCGTCCACGTAACTGTAAACCTCAAACCACGTACGTGCCGTTGGGGGTCAGGCGAGCCTGACCGACGGTCACCAGAGTATCCAGCAGTTCTTCGATATTGGCAACTCGACCACGTCCGCCTTTGAAATACGCATCGACGTCTTTCGGAGTCATCGCGGCTTGTTGTTCGAGCAACACTTTGCGAACGGCGGAAATGCGTTCGGGCAGAGACTTCGGCCACGGCTGCTTTTCAACTTTGACTTTCGGTTTGACCGGCGTTGTTTCGTCGTCGACGATCAATTGCTGCTGCACTTCGTTGACGCCATCGGGATTCTGGAATTCCGGTCGCAGCCAGCGAATCAGTCCCCGAGCTTCTTCGGCCGCGCGTTCGTGATTCAGAGCGACCAGGCGTTCCAAGATTTCTTCGTCGGTCAGATCATGAGGCCAGCCGTAAGCATCAAACACCGCGGCATCCAGTTCGTCGTGGATTTGTTTCGGGACAGACACGAGTCCCTGTCCATGGATCTTCCGTTCTTTGTCGGTGAGTGGTTCGGCGTTAAAGTAGCCATCACTCTCCGAGTGATGAGGCATCGCGGACTGCGGCGTCAGCAAGTGTGCATCGTCGCCGTCACGTTCAGCATTTGCAGACGGTTGTTTGTCATATACGACGCAGACGCAGTTTCATAGAAAATACATCAGCATCGTTTTCAGAGCTTCAGTTAATTCTCTTTGCAGCAAATGCTATATTGGCGTGCCCTACTCCCCCGCACACAGTTGAGAAATCAAGTGGAACAGACGAACGAGACTCAAAGGAAGATTCGAGATGTTGTTGAGGCTCACCTTGAGTCAATCTACTCGATGATGGAACGAAAGATTCAACCATCGGACTTTCAGTCGATATTTGGACGACGATTGTCTTCCAGCTCTGGTCAATCAAACGTGCAGAGACTCTTACTCTCAACGCTGCAGGCTGATGTTCTCCGGGTAGCATTCGTTTGCCTTTACGCGGACGGGAAATTGCCAGACACGGAAGCGAGCCGCATGTGGGAATTTTCCTCAGAGTTTGCAGGCAATTTGTCTGTGATTCGTGGAAATCTGTATTCTGATTTTCGGTCGCTAAATCATGATTCAATCGGTAAGTTCTTCCAGACGTATTGGAAGGATGTCGGTGCTTTTGGGTTCGCGTGTGCCTCGACGAAATGGCTAGGCTTGAAGCTCTGTCAATCGGTTGACTCAAGGGTGGAAGACTCACACGTTGGAAAACGCTTCGCCGATTGCCTGCTGACACTTGCCGTGGAAATCATTCAAATTGATGGCGTGCCTACTTCGGAGAAGAATCCCTACAATACAGCACGGTCGGCTCAACGACTACATCGGATCGAAGTGCTAATTGCAAGAAGCCGTACCGACACTGATGGTCGGTTCCGAAGCCCATAGCGGCAAGAGATTTTTGGGGGCGGGAGCCGTATACCTCTACGTCCCAGTTCCGTGTTTTAGCAATTGAGATTCTGATAAGTTTCTTCGTGCCTGAATTCACATTTGCAAATCCTGCCGGTTTGCTTCGGGCTGAATCAATAGTTCCATGGACTTTTCTTGAGCAATCAAATGTCGAGCGATTCAGTAGCACTTGCGGCAAGCTGGCGTGAGACCGTTGAGAAATGTATCGAAGACGTTGGCCAATTCCTGTCGGATTTTGAGGCGTTGTTTGAGCTTTTTGAGTCTACTGGAACGATGGAAATGGAGGTCTTTGCAGATCCGATACGGGGTATGCCCTCCCGAAAGAAAGGGTGGGGCCAGATACCTCGACGTCCCTGATTCGTATTTCAGTAACTGGTTTTTTCGAACTTTCCTGCCACGGCATTCACAGTCACAAAGAGTACCCACTATGAAAAAACCAAGGCAGAACAGCCACACCACAGAATTTCCAGATCTCCCAAGGCAATCAATTCCCCCGCTGGAGCGGATCGGAAGAAATTCTGGTAGTCTTTCCGCATCTTTCCTTTCCAGCGAATCGCCCACGGGCGATCTGAGCCGGGATTCCCTTCCGGCAAATTTAACATTCGGCAACGATCCACATGTTCGAAAACACGTTCAAGAACATTGACGACATTCTGCACAAGGACGCCGGATGTGGCAGTGAGCTGGACTATGTGGAACAAACGTCATGGATTCTGTTCCTGAAGTATCTGCACGACTTCGAACACGAACGGGAACTTGCCGCTGAACTGTCAGGTGATGAATACAAGCCCATCATCGCTGCGGACTATCGCTGGCCCGTGTGGGCGGCACCGAAGAAGGACGACGGAGAACTTGACCATCACAAAGCGTTGACGGGAGATGACCTGAACGACTTCGTGAACGGCGAACTGTGGCCGTACCTGTCGAAGTTCAAACAAACCGCCGACAGTCCGGCCACGATCGAATACAAGATCGGTGAGATCTTTGGCGAGCTTAAAAACCGGATTCAGTCCGGGTACAACCTGCGTGAAGTGATCAACCGCGTTGACGAACTGCGATTTCAGACCAGTGCTGAAAAGCACGAGATGTCGCATCTGTACGAAGCCAAAATTCAGAACATGGGTAACGCCGGACGGAACGGTGGCGAATACTACACGCCGCGTCCGTTGATTCCCACCATCGTCAAGGTGGTTGCCCCGCAGATCGGCCAGACGATCTATGACGGTGCCGTTGGTTCTGCCGGATTCCTTGTCGAAGCCTTTGAGTATCTGAGTGACCCAGTCAACAGCGGCAAGAAATCTCTGTCAGTTGCCGACCGTCGCACGTTGCAGCAGAAGACCTTCTACGGCAAGGAAAAGAAATCGCTGGCCTACATCATCGGCACGATGAACATGATCCTGCATGGCATCGAAGCCCCCAACATTGTTCACGCGAATACGCTGTCAGAAAACATCGCCGACATTCAGGAAAGTGACCGTTACAACACCGTGATGGCCAATCCCCCGTTCGGCGGCAAAGAGCGGGCTGAGGTACAACAAAACTTTCCGATCAGGACGGGCGAGACGGCGTTTCTGTTCCTGCAGCACTTCATCAAGATTCTGAAAGCGGGCGGTCAGGCGGGCATCGTCATCAAGAATACGTTCCTGTCCAACAGTGACAATGCGTCGGTCAGTCTGCGAAAGGAGCTGCTGGAAAACTGCAATCTGCACACGGTACTCGACTTGCCCGGCGGCACGTTCACGGGAGCCGGAGTGAAGACAGTGGTGCTGTTCTTCGAAAAGGGCAAACCGACGAAGAAAGTCTGGTGCTACCAGTTGAATCTCGACCGCAATCTGGGCAAGACCAACCCGCTGAATGAAGACGACCTTGCCGAGTTCGTGAAGCTGCAAAAGAAGTTGAAAGACAGTGACAACTCATGGTCGATCAAAGCCGCTGACATCGACGGACAGACGTTCGATTTGTCGGTGAAGAATCCGAACCGTCAGGATGAGACGGTGCTGCGAGATCCGGAAATCATTTTGGCTGAGATGGAATTGCTCGACGCTGAGGCCGCCGAAGTTCTGGAAACGATCCGAGGTTTGGTATGAGCCTTGATGGTTGGGTTTCAGCGACGCTTCAAGAACTAACAACGAAGATTGGAAGCGGTGCAACGCCAAGAGGCGGCAAGAAGTCGTACAAGACGGAAGGCATTTCGCTAATCCGAAGTCTCAACGTTCATGATCGCTATTTCAAAACGAAAAATCTGGCCTTCGTCGACGATGAGCAAGCCGCATTGCTGGATAACGTTGTGCTAGACGACGACGACGTGCTGTTGAACATTACGGGTGCGTCCGTCGCTCGCTGCTGCGTTGTTCCAAACATTCACTTACCGGCCAGAGTGAATCAGCACGTTGCGATTGTACGAGCCGATCAATCCGCAATCCTGCCAAAATTTCTTTGCTATTTACTGACATCCAAGGAATACAAAGACCAATTGTTAGCAACCGGTGAGAAGCAAGGTGCGACGCGGCAAGCTCTGACGAAATCGCTTATCCAAAACTTCCACGTCAAATACCCCAATGAAGTCGCCGAACAAAAGCGGATCGTGTCGATCTTGGATGAGGCGTTTTCGGCGATCGCCAAGGCGAAAGAAAACGCCGAGAAGAATCTCGCCAACGCCCGCGAGCTGTTTGAAAGCTATCTCAATCGCGTCTTCACCCAACAAGGCCCCGGCTGGCAGGAGAAGACGGTTACAGATGTTGCCCGAAAAGAGAGAGGCTCAATGCGAACAGGGCCTTTCGGAAGCCAAATGCTTCACAGTGAGTTTGTTGACGAAGGCATCGCCGTACTCGGTATCGACAACGCCGTTCACAACGAATTCCGATGGGGCAAACGCCGCTTCGTCACTGTGGAAAAGTACGCAGAACTCACCCGCTACACGGTCAAGCTCGGCGATGTGATCATCACGATCATGGGCACAAATGGTCGTTGTGCGGTCATACCTGACAACATCCCCGTAGCAATCAACAGCAAGCACCTTTGCTGTATAACCCTTGACCAAAAGCAGTGCCTACCAGAATACATTCACGTCTATTTTCTTCATCATCCGACAGCGTTGGAGTTCCTAAGACAGCGAGCAAAGAGAGCGTTTTCAAGAGACTAAACATGGGGATCATCAAGGAACTCCCATTGATGCTTCCGGATCTGGACACACAAAGACAGGTCGCGAACATTTATGCAAAATTGCAAGTCGAAACCTCGCGACTTGAAACCATCTACACCCAGAAGCTGGCCAACCTCGACGAACTCAAACAATCGCTGCTTCAAAAAGCCTTCACCGGCCAACTCACTGCACGTGAAATCGAGTCTGAGGTGATGGCATGATGCACGATCTCATCAGCCGCAGGGCGTTAGCCCCGGTTTCCGAACCAACCAGTCGCAACACCACAAACGAATAACCGGGGCTAACGCCCGTCGGCTCATTTTGAGGAATTCTCAATGGCAACTTCGACCCATCATGACGCAACATTAGATGACCAGATCGCCCCGGAAATGGTGCAGGTCTATCGAGAAAAAACGGCCACGCAACGGCTGAACATTGCCTTCGATATGTGGCGGTCTGGTCGCAAACTGATTACTGCCGCCGTGCGAAAACAATTCCCTAACTGGACGGACGAACAAAGGCAAAAAGAAGTTGCTCGAAGGATGTCCGATGGACTCGTATGAACTGCTGCTGTTTGCCGCACAGACACTTGATCGAATGGCCGTGCCTTACCTTGTGACCGGTTCTATGGCCACCATCACGTACGGCGAAGCTCGGTTCACCAATGACGTCGACATCGTCGCGGATTTGCAGCTTCAACATGTGCCCGGACTTCGGGAATCGTTTCCGGCTCCTGAGTTCTATTGCTCAGTTGAGGCAATGACAGAAGCGATTCGCAGGCGATCGCAGTTCAACATCATTCACCCGGAATCCGGCCTGAAACTTGACTTCATGGTGCCGAAGGCGGACCCGTTTGTCAGTGCGCGGGTTAAAACCGGCCACTTGTTTGCGGGTCAAAACCGGCCAGGGTTTTGGTGGAAAGTGGTCTAATTTGCTGGTTTTTTCGTCGTGTTTTTCGGTGGACCCGGTGCGCGGGTTTGGCCGGTTTTGGATTGGCCGGTTTTGAGCTCATTTTCGTGCTCATTTTCGGCCTCG
>JBDNHJ010000080.1:0-11404 GCA_041688835.1 Fuerstiella sp. | reverse complement strand
TGTGCATAATCTCAATCGCATGCTGCGACTGCTGGAAAGAGAAACTGGATTCGCCATCATCTAATTCACCGCCAGCCGCGCATCGCACGCCCACCAATGCCATCTTAGGCACACTTCAACCATGAGTGACGCAATTGGAAAACCTAACCACACGACAACCACCCCATCCCCCAGATGCATTTTCCCGCAGACTACGTCGACCACGGGTTACGTTAATTCCCGTTCTTGTCGACTAATTCATCACCCAAGATTTCGAGTGTCGCAACTTCAAAAACGGGGGGCCCAAGTTCGCGACAACTGATCTCAGAGCTAAGGAATTAAACGTAGTTGAGTTACGTGATATAAATCTGCAAGCTACGAGTGGACGAATGTTCTTAAGAAGATGGCTTTATGCCTAAAGTTCTTAAATTGCCCAATTTTACGAAAAGAGGCTTTGAATGATCTGTACCACGATGGTACAAATTATCTTGGCGGCGTGGAGAGATAAACGGCGATTCTGTGTTAGCCGGGGCGTTCGTTCACCGAGCGTCGGGCTTTTTGCTTGCCCCAGAAATTTCAACTATCGTCCCTATCACTGCGGTTAGCTCCGGAGTGCGGCTCTTTTTGAATTCGAAAACACATATGCTGAACAGGCTAAATTCATTGCTTGGAAACTTGTTCGATGTTCATCGCGGCGCGAATCGCGAGCGGCTGGTAAGCGGGAAATCCGGAGTCGCAGGTCGTCGCGGGCGACGCCGCTTCTCACGCAAGCTTGAAAACAGTGCCCCGAGAATCACAGAAGCTTTGGAACAGCGGTTGTTGCTGACGGCTGGTGACTTGGTGCAGAGTTTTGGGGTGGCTGGCTTGCAGGCCAGCGACTTCACGGATGCCAACGGATTTCGGGATCAGGCAACGGCCGTGGCTGTGGATGCTCAGGGTGGGACGGTGGTTGGCGGCATTAGCGGCAACAACGGGTTGTTGCTGCGTTATACAGCGACGGGTGAGCTGGATACCACGTTCGGCGTTGACGGTCGGCTGATTCTGGGTGTCTTTCCGGGGGGGGTTAAAGACATCGCGTTGCTGGAAACAGGCAGCGGACAGTTTAACGGAGTTCTGGCCATTGGCGGCGTCGTGAGCGGCAACGATCAGGACTTTGGCGTGCTGAACATCACGGCTCAGGGTAGCATTGCGACTGGCTGGGGTGACAATGGTTCCGGGCTGGTCACAATTGACTTTGATGCAGCCAACAGTCAAACGGACACACCGAGAGCGATTGTTCGCAGCGGCAACGACGTTTATGTGGTGGGCGACAGTCTGGACTTTGCAAATAACGATTCTGAGTTTGCGGTAGCTCGACTGACTGCCGACAGTGGCAACGTGCTGCAATCGCGAGTGGTGTCTTTTGACAGTCATCCCCGTGTTGCAGGAAATTTTAACGACATCGCCTTCGACGTCGCTGTCGACAGCAGTAACCAGGTGGTGGTGGCTGGATCTGTGATTTCCAACGCCGCTGGCAGCGGTCTTGACTTCGCGGTGACTCGCCTGAACGCGGATCTGACGGACGACAACACGTTTGGTCAGGAAGTTTTCGACTTTGGCGGCAATAATTCCAGTGACCGAGCGTTCAGTCTGGCACTCGAAGGGACCGCAGCCGGTCGGCGAATTTACGTCGGCGGTGTTTCTGATCCGGTCGGTGCTCCGTTCGGGGACTTTGCGATTGCAAAGCTGCTGGTGAACGGTGAACGCGACACCAGCTTTGGTGATGGCGACGGGCTAGTACGTCAGGACATGCGAATTCGAGCGGCGGTTGAAACCAACGATCGTATCGCGGGAATTGCTCTGCAGGGGGATACTCTGGTTGCAGCCGGACAGTCCCGAGAATTTGCGGGGTTTAATCCTCAGGTCGATTTCACGTTGGGATTGTTCAACAAAACAACGGGACAGCGAAACAGTTTCACGCATACGTCCTTCTTCGCCTACCGCGAAGATGCGGGCCAGGCGCTGGCGATTTCCGGCACTGACATTCTGGTCGCTGGAGCGACGGGTTTTATAACAGGCGCTGGCAATCCGGAATTCAACTTTGGCTTCGCCACCAATGTGGCTTTGGCGCGATACGACAGTCAGGGGCAACTGCGTACGGCAGCCAATGGTCCGGAATTCGGCAATGGCGGACGCGTGGTGTCGAGTCTGGCTGAACTGAGCACCACCACCTACAGTGCGCGAGCCGTGGAAGCTCGCACAGCCGACGGCAAAGTGGTGGCTGCCGGACTGACCAATTTTGCAGAAACCTTTAGCGGAGCGGTCTCGGTTTACAACGCCGATGGAACGCTCGACACCAGCTTCGGCATTGGCGGTCGCCTGTCTGTGGGGCTGTTTAATATCGCGGGAATTACAGACCTGACGGTACTACATGATGGGTCGGGTAACTTTGACGGGTTGCTGGTCACCGGCCCCGTGTTGAACGGTGATGATCAGGACTTCGGCGTTGTCAATCTGGACCGCAACGGCAACATCCGGACCGGATGGGGAGACAACGGTTCGGGTGTTGTGACCATCGATTTTGATTCGGGGAACCTGCAGTCCGCGACACCTCGAGCGATCGTTCAGAACGGAAATGACGTGTACGTCGCCGGAGATTCACGGGACTTTGCCAACGGGGATTCGGAATTTGCCGTCGCGCGGATCAATCTGCAGACCGGTGGCGTGGTTGGTACTCCGCGTCTGGTTTCGTTCGACAGTCATCAGCGTGTCGGGGGCAATTTTGACGATGTGGCGTTCGACGTTGCGGTTGACTCAAACAATCGAGTGACTCTGGCGGGCACCGCGTTTGCGAATGCCGCCGGTAGTGGTGACGACTTTGCCGTGGTTCGCCTGAATCAGGATCTGACCGACGACACTTCCTTTGGCCAGGAAGTGTTTGACTTTGGCGACAACGTATCGGACCAGGCATTCAGTGTTGCTGTTGAAGGCACAGGCAACGCGATCAGCACTTATGTCGGCGGGTTCACGGCCTTTGGAGACAGCGGGCTGGAAGACTTGGCGCTGGCCAAACTGTCCAACAATGGCGACCGCGACACATCGTTTGGCGGTGGCGACGGGCTTGTGATTCAGGATACTCGGAAAGTGGCGTCGGTGCCGAGTAACGATCGCATTGCAGAAATCGCGATTCTGAATGGCACCATTGTGGCTGCCGGTCAGGCTCGCCAGCCCGGTGGTTCAGAAAACCGGCAGGTGGACTTTTTGCTGAGCCGCTTTGACAAAGGCAGCGGAACCTTAAGCGGATCGACGTTCACCAGCTTCTTTGCGTTCAATCAGGATGCGGCACACGCTCTGGATATTGACACGGCGGGCAACATCATTGTGGCAGGTGCGACAGGCGTGACCACACAGGCCACGGCGGCCAACCTTCCGCTGCAGACTCGGTCAGGCTTTGATCTGGCTAAATTTGTGGACATCAGCGGTTCCGGAACTGCCTTGAATCTGGCGGACGATGAACAGGCCACGATTACCACAACCATCGGAAACGCACTGTTTCCGGCAGGAGACGTCACCGTTGCCAACAACGGGGGAATTCTGGCCGGGGCTGGTCTGGACCTGCCTTTCAGCAATTTCGCATTACCCAACGGAAACGGCACCGCTCTGTATCCCTTCTGGGACGACATCGACAGCGATACAGGCAATGTGTTTCATCAACAGACCATGGTGGATGGCATCCCGACGCTGATCGTGCAGTGGCACCAGCGGCCTCACTTTCCCAACGTCGGCTCTGTGACGTTTCAGGTTCAGATTCCTCAGTCCGGCCCCACTCTGGCTCGCTTTGCCTATCAGGACACGTTCTTCGGGGATGCCAGTCTTGACCAGGGTGCCAGCGCGACCATCGGCTTTCAGGTGAAGGGTGCTTCCAACCAGTTTAGTTTCAACACCCCGTCCGTCTTCAATGACAGCTTTATTGAGTTCGTCGGCGGAGATGCCTTTGGCATTGGTGGAGAATCTGCTCCTGTGGAAACCAACTTTGCACTGGCACGTTATTCCAACACTGGAACTTTGCTGACCAGTGGATTTGGTGCGGACGGCCGAGTGGTCACGGGCTTCACGTCGTTGAGTGGTTCGGATGACGAGGCCCGAGCCGTGGACGCGCTGGCCGATGGTCGCATCATTGTGGCGGGCGGCACATCATTGGATCCGTTGTTTGCAGGCAGCTTCCAGGGCGCCGTGGCGGTGTACCTTGCGGATGGCACGCTGGACCCCAGCTTCGGAATTGGCGGACGAGTGCCAATTGGCTTGTTCAATCAACAGTTCGGTCCGAACTCTGAATTTGGCCTGACCGACGTGGTGGCGCTGACAGATGGAAGCGGCAACTTTGATGGCGTGATCGTGACGGGGCCCGTCTTCAATCCGGCAGTGGGCGAAGTCCAGTTTGCGGCAATGAAGCTGACTGCTGGCGGTAGCATCGCGACTGGCTGGGGTGATGATGGTTCGGGAATTGTGACCATCGACTTTGATCCAGCGAATGCTAGCAACAGCTTTCCACGTGCGATGGCGATGCGAGGCAACGATCTGTACATCGGGGGCAGTACCGTCGACTTTGCCAACAACGATCTGGAGTTTGCGGTTGTCCGTTTGAATGCAGCATCAGGCAGCATTGTCGGGACGCCGCGAGTTGTTCCGTTTGACAGTCTGACGGGCGGTCAAAACGACGACGAAGCGTTTGCGATCACCATTGACAGTCTGGGTCGAGTGCTGCTGGCTGGTTCTGCAAGGACAGGTGACGAAGACTTTGCGGTGGTGCGGTTGACCCCCGACCTGAACAACGACAACACTTTTGGTCAGGAACTGTTTGAATTCGGTTCCAACAGGGAGGATCGAGCGACTTCGATTATTGTCCAGGAAACAGACAACGCGGCCGACTATCGAGTGTTTGTCGGGGGCTTTACCTTTGCAGGAACTCCTTCAAATCAAAACTTTGCTCTGGCCAAGCTGGGCCCGAACGGCGATCGTGACACGGCCTTCGGAACCAACGGACTGGTGATTGACGACTTCCGTCGCACAGCCGGGGCCACCAGCGACGATACGATCGCGGAAATCCAGTTGCAGGGACCTCACATCATTGTGGGCGGCACATCCCTTGAGCCCGCATTTCCGGAAGACGGTGAGCGAGCGGATTTCGCGACAGGCCGTTATGCAACATCCAATGGAGCTCGCGACAATACTCTGGCTGGCGATGGTACGCTGCACACCACTTTCTTTGCATCGCGGTTTGAATTGACCGGTGGTCTGGCCATCTCCCCGGTCGACGGCAGTTGGATTCAGGTGGGGGCCAGCGGAGATATCAACGACAACTTTGCTCTGGCACGCTTTTCGGGCCCCAACGCCGCACCAGTGGTTTCCGGATTGGCAGCTGTGATTTATACAGAAGGCGACGGTGCGAAAGCGATTGCAGCTGCAGCCACTGTTGCTGATCCCGATGGTGATAATCTTCAATCCATGACCATTTCGCTGACCAACGCGGTTTCGGCTGATGGTGCTTCCATTGACGTGACACTTTCCGGTGGCATAGTTAAAGATGCAGCCAGTACGGCCACTAACCTGATTCTGACGGGCAGCGCCACAGCAGCAGGCTACCAGACGGTGCTGCGAACTCTGGTCTACAACAACCCGTCCGAAAATCCCACGGACAGCCCGGACCGCACGGTAACGGTTGTGGCTCAGGACGCCAACGGTGCCAACAGTGCGATTCAAACCATTACCGTTGATGTGGTTCCCGTTGCAGACCCACCGGTTGTGGACCTGAATGGTGCCGCCGCAGGGACGGGCTTCACGACTCAGTTTAGTGGAACAGCTTTGGCGATTGTGGATCCGGCAGCTCTGACAGTCACAGATGCGGACAGTACGAATCTGGTGAGTGCCACAGCGACGATCACCAACTTCCAAGCCGGTGACACGCTGGCGGTGACGGAAAGTGGCGGGATTACTGCCACACTGGTTGACGGTGTCTTGACACTGACCGGCAGCGCCACGCCAGCCGCCTATGAAACGGTTCTGCGAACTCTGACTTTCAACACCACGTCCACCAGCACAACAGCACGCACCGTCGAAGTCAAAGCCAATGATGGAGCGGACGGTGCGGTTGCCACGGCAACCGTGAATCTGCAATCGCCAGAAGCCGTGCTGGATCTGGATGGCAGTGGCGGCAACGCATCAGCTCAGTCTGACGGGCTGCTGGTCTTTGCTGCTCTGGCTGGAGTCACTAATGAGGGTCAATTGTCCCAATTGCTGTCACCGAGTGCGACCAAAACCGTAGCAGAAGTGTTGGCATCGGTGGAGGCGTTAAGAACCAGCTTAGCTCTGGATGTCGACGGCAATGGTACCGTGTCGGCTCAGTCCGACGGTCTGTTGATTTTTGCCGTGCTCGCCGGAGTGACCAATGACAGCCAGCTGGCGGGATTAATTGCCCCCAGTGCTCCCAATTCGCCAGCTCAGGTCATTGCCGCAGTCAATGCGATGCGATCGCCTGCGGCGGGGGCCAGTTCGACAGCGGCGTCTGCTCCGGTACTTGCCGCTGTACTGGCAGAGGCTGGACCATTGCACGTCAAAACCGACGGCGACGGTCAGCGTTTTGTACAGCTTGCCATCGCGGACTCGTGGCAGCCGGATGTGTTTGATGGTGGCGGTGGATTCGACTCGCCCGCGTCGCCGTCAGCGGTTGGCGCGTCTTCGGCGATTGCGGGCTCTGCAGCAATTCCCGCTGACAGCGACCTAGAATTGCTGGATGGGTACTTTAACGGTCTTCTTGAGGAGGACGAATTGTTGCTGTTTGCATAACACAGCGACATCGTACTGTGAACCAGATTTTGCTGCTTGACGCGTAAGCGTCGGAATGTGAGGGCTGGGAACAACCTTTGCATACGAGTTTCGATCAAAATTTTTTATCAGCCGACCGGGATGCAACATTCTGCTCTGGTCAAAGTTATCACTGAATTCCAACGGGAACACTTCAATGAAAATGAATTCATGGCTCCAGCAACTTCGCAACCGCTCACTGCGTACAAAGCGTACAAAGCGTTCTCGACTTCACCAGCGACGCCGCGGTGAAGGTGTTCTGACACAGTCTGCCGCGGAGTCGCTGGAAGACCGTGCTCTGCTGACGTTGACTGTCAGCATTGTTGACGATTCGATTGCTGAGGATGCCGGAGCATCTGCGACAACGGCGACCGTGACACGCGATGGAGATCTTGCGAACGCATTGGAAGTCACTCTGGCGAGCGATGACGCGGGTGAAGCGAGCGTTCCTGTTACTGTCACCATTGAAGCGGGACAAGCCGTGTCACCTGCGTTTCCGATTGACGCAGTGACGGACGGGATTGTGGATGGAACTCAGACCGTCACCATCACGGCCTCCGCTACCGGGCACGACGATGGAACAGACACCGTTGATGTCACCGACGTCGATGTGGCAACTTTGACAGTGACTATTGATGCCGCAGAAATTGGTGAAGGCGATGGTGCAGCCGCGACAACTGCAACCGTGACACGCAACACCGACACGACCAACGCTCTGGAGGTGACTCTGACCAGCAGCGATCTGACGGCTGCCACTGTGCCCGCGACGGTCACAATCCTTGCAGGAGAAACTTCCGTCAGCTTTGATATCGATGCGATTGATGATCTCGTTGCAGATGGAACACAGACTGTCACGATTACTGCTTCGGCGGCTACCTTTGCAGACGGCACAGCCACGGTTGAAGTTCTGGACGATGACACTCTGGTTTCCGTCACGCTTGCCGCAGCTTCGGTTGGCGAAGCCGATGGAGCTGCCGCAACCACCGGCACCGTTACCATCAGCGAAGCACTGGCAACCGATCTGGAAGTGACTCTCACAAGCAGCGATCCCTTGGCTGCCACTGTGCCCGCCACCGTCACCATCATTGCCGGTCAAACAACAGCAGAATTCGATATTGAAGCGATCGATGATGCCGACGCCGATGGTGCTCAGACCACCACCATCACGGCATCCGTGGCAGGACATGTGCCTGTGACAGCCGATCTGGAAGTTGTGGACGATGACACTCTGGTTTCAGTCACGCTTGCCGAAGCTTCGGTTGGCGAAGCCGATGGAGCTGCCGCCACCACGGGAACGGTTACCATCAGCGAAGCTCTGGCAACCGATCTGGAAGTGACTCTCACCAGCAGCGATCCTGCGGCCGCCACTGTGCCCGCCACAGTCACCATCACTGCCGGTCAAACTACAGCAGAATTCGATATTGAAGCGATCGATGATGCCGACGCCGATGGTGCTCAGACCACCACCATCACGGCATCCGTGGCAGGACATGTGCCTGTGACAGCCGATCTGGAAGTTGTGGACGATGACACCCTGGTATCTGTCACGATTGCCGCAGGTTCGGTTGGTGAAGCCGATGGAGCTGCCGCCACCACCGGCACCGTTACCATCAGCGAAGCTCTGGCAACCGATCTGGAAGTGACTCTCACCAGCAGCGATCCTGCGGCTGCCACTGTGCCTGCCACAGTCACCATCACTGCCGGTCAAACAACAGCAGAATTCGATATTGAAGCGATCGATGATGCCGACGCCGATGGTGCTCAGACCACCACCATCACGGCATCCGTGGCAGGACATGTGCCTGTGACAGCCGACCTCGAAGTTCTGGACGATGACACTCTGGTATCTGTCACGATTGCCGCAGGTTCGGTTGGTGAAGCCGATGGAGCTGCCGCCACCACGGGAACGGTTACCATCAGCGAAGCTCTGGCAACCGATCTGGAAGTGACTCTCACAAGCAGCGATCCTGCGGCTGCCACTGTGCCTGCCACCGTCACGATCCTTGCTGGAGGGACCTCAGCCAACTTTGACATTGCGGCCGTCGACAATGACCTCGTGGATGGCCTTCGATCAGTCATCATCACGGCTTCTGTGGCTGGTCACGTGGACGTCACCGCTTCGGTTGGCGTCGAAGACGATGATACCGCGACACTGACCGTCACCATTGCGACGGCATCTGTCAGCGAAGGTGGTGGAGCTGCCGTCACAACAGGCACGGTGACTCGCAACACCAACACCACGGAAGCTCTGGAAGTCACGTTGGCCAGCAGTGCTCTCACGGAAGCGACGGTTCCGACAACGGTCACCATTCCTGCAGGACAAACTTCCGTCAGCTTTGATATCGCTGCGATCGATGATGACGTTGTGGACGGAACACAGACTGTCACGATTACCGCCGCTGCAACAGACTTCCAAGGGGGTTCAGCGACCGTGGAAGTCACCGACGATGACGTGGCCACTCTGACGCTGACCATTGCGGCGGCCAGCGTGGGCGAAGGCGTGGGAGCTGCGGCAACAACTGCCACCGTGACGCGCAACACGGACACCACAGAAGCTCTGGTAGTAACGCTGGCCAGCAGCGATGACACAGAAGCCACTATGCCGGCCACCGTCACGATTCTGGCCGGCGAAACATCGGTCACCTTTGACATCGCGTCCGTTGACGACAGTGAAATCGACGGCGACCAAACCGTGACCATCACCGCGACCGCGACTGACTTTGTCAACGGCACGGACACTGTCATTGTCTCCGATGATGACGCCCCCGTGCTGACGGTCAATATTGTGGCGGCGTCTGTCAGCGAAGCCGCCGGCGAAGCAGCCACTACGGCCACGGTGACCCGAACCGGCGACACAACGCAAGCTCTGGTAGTCACATTAACAAGCAGCGATACATCAGAAGCCACGGTGCCGGCGACGGTCACCATTGCTGCTGGTGAAACCACTTCACCCTTCTTTGATATCGATGCAATCGACGATGCGGATGTGGATGGTCCCCAAACCGTTACCATCACCGCTTCGGCAACCGACGCAGTGGATGGCACCGGAACTCTGCTGGTCACCGATGATGAAAGTCCTTCTCTGACGTTAACGCTGGCGGCAGGTTCTGTTGGTGAAGCGGCCGGAGCAACGGCAACCACGGCCACCGTGACACGCACAGGCGACACGACGGAGGCCTTGACGGTCACGATCACGACCAGCGACGCTTCAGAGGCAACCACTGTGGAAACCATTGTGATTGCCGCCGGAGAAACCACGTCACCGGTCTTCAACATTGCTGCCGTGGACGACGACGAAGTGGATGGTACTCAGACGGTGACATTCACCGTGACAGCCACTGGCTACAACACGGGAACCGCCACTCTGGCCGTGACTGATGATGACGCAGTCTCGCCGATTGCGGTGCTTGATGTGGATGGCAGCGGCGGAGACGCAGTCGGCCAATCGGACGGACTGCTGATCTTTGCCGCCCTGTCCGGGGTCACCACAGAGGCACAGCTCAGCGGCCTGTTATCGCCAAATGCAACTCTGACAACGGCCGAAGTTCTGGCGAGGGTGAACGAGCTGCGGGATTCTCTGGATGTGGATGGCAACGGCATCGTGGGAGCTCAGTCGGACGGACTGCTGATCTTTGCCGTGCTGGCAGGTGTGACCAACGAGGCTCAATTGGCAGCATTGATCGCTCCGGATGCTCCGAATTCGGTGCAGCAGGTGATTGACGCCGTGAATGCTTTGAAATCCCCACCGGCCAGTTCTGCATCCGCCGGTGGTTCTCAAGCAGCCGTTCTGGCTGAGGTTCCTGTTGTCGTCAGTGCCGCGTCTGCCGCACCGACTCTGGCAGCCGTTCAGGCGGCGGCTCCAAGCCTGTGGGCAGCGGGGTCTGAGGATCGAGTTGTGGTGGAAACGCCAAAAACAGAATCAACCGCACAATCTGATGTGGAAGATGCTGATGAGGCAGGAACTTCGGAAATTTCCGTGGATTCGATCTCGGGTGTTTTGGACGATTCAGCAGGCTCCGGTTCGTCTGACGAACTGGAAATGCTGGATGGATTCTTCGATGGTCTTTCGGGCGAGGAAGAATTGCTGCTGTTTTCTTAATGTTTTTCGGGTTCTCAGGCAGGCCGCTGACAGGTGGCCTGCCTGAGTGACATCGTTCGAACCCGACGTTGGAGTCCCTGCGGCTGCGGTTCGGGTCTTTCTCTGATAATTTTTTTCAGCCGATCAGGAGTTCTCTACATGTTTCGTCGAATCCGAGGTCTTTCGCCGTTTTCCTCTCAGACAAATCATCGCCGACGCAGTCAGGCGCAGCGGTTTGCGGCCGAAGGTCTGGAAGACCGCCTGCTGCTGGCAGCGACCCAGAATGTCGAGGCCGTCGCGTCAACCACGCAGGTCGAAGCAGGCGACACGTTTACCATCGATGCCAACTACTCAACCATCGATCCTGTGGCGTGCCCCAGTTCTCAGTACCACGGTTATGAGAGTCAGTTTGGGTTAAGGGTGACCGCAGGTGTGGGGCAGTTTTCTGCTTCTGGAGCGCACGCGAAAGAAGCAGAAAACTGCCGCGCGAATTCGACAGGAGTCTGG
>JBDNHJ010000079.1:0-39766 GCA_041688835.1 Fuerstiella sp. | reverse complement strand
GTCTGCAGCGGCAGCTGTCGATGCAAGACCGAGGAATAGCAGGAGACAGAGCTGAAGGCGAAAGGTTTTCGTCATGGTTAATTTTCGGTGATACATAAGGTTCAATCTCATTGTTTGTCGCGATTGTATTTGAGTCTTCTCTTTTCGTTTTCATTCATATTTACGGCCGACGCGAAGGAACTTTCGGTTCACGTGTATGCCGACCACCTTCGCCTTCCGTTAACACAAAAATGTCAAACAAACAGATTTTCGCAAGCGACCACCTCTTGTATGGGGTCGCTGTTTTTCTGGGGAGCCGTCAGCGGCTTGAAGGTTACGAAACGCAGGACGAATACGAAAAGCACGCGATTTGATAACATTGCGGTTTTGTGTGAAAGAACTGGCCGGTGGCTGTGACTTCCTAGCGTCTAAACCCTTTTGTCACGCTGAATCGAGTCGCCCGATGCCGCCCAATTCTCAGGGAGCCAGTCCTCCCGAAACACGAGCCAGTCTGATCCAGCGGCTGACCGGCTCGGTCTTAGTCCCGGCTCGGTGTACATCGCACGCAGTCGTGTGATGAGCTGCTTAAAAGTACTGCGGAACATGTCGAACACTGTTCGCACTGCCAATCGCGAATCGAAGTCCTCGCGGCAGAACCTCACCAGTGGCAGTCTGCCCGCGAAATGCTGGCGGCGTCAAAGCCAATGGAAGCAGGCGGCGATGAGACCGCTCGACCGATTCGTGAACTCAATCCGAACATTCCCGAGTGGCTCAAGCAGATCGTGATGAAGCTGTTATCCAAGTCGCGAGAAGACCGCTTCGATTCTGCTGAACAAGTCGCGGAACTGCTCGAAGACTGCCTTGCCCACGTTCAGCATCCCACGACAACACCGCTGCCACCTCCCGTAGCGGAACTCGTCAAGAGTTTTGGCACTTGCAGCGAAACCAACACCGTCGAAAGTCTTGACGACTTCCGCTACAAGAAGCCGCCCAAAATCAAATGGCTGGTCGGTGCCGCATTTGGCTTCTCAATCATCTTTGGCGGTGTTCTGATCGCTCTGGAAATGAACAAAGGAACGCTGACGATTGAGTCGGATGCGGACGATGTGCCGATTCGCATCATGCAGGGAGACGATGTCTTAAAGGAACTTACAGTAACCAAAGGTACCGAATCCGTTCGTATAGCGGCAGGGAAATACGTAGTGGAGATTGACGGAGAATTCGACGATCTCGTTGTGAAGAATGGTAGCGTCTCACTAAGTCGACGCACCACGGAAACGGTGAAGGTGATCCGTGAAGACGTTGGCGTTTCAGCCAAAGCGTCTGCCCTGCACTCCGATGAATCCGTTGACGAATCGCCTAAAGTCGACCTGAACATGGTTTACGATCCCGCAAGGTTTATTCCATCCGAGACCGCCCCCGGCGATATCGACGTCTCGTATTTGAAAACCATTGGCGACATCACGGCGCGATACAACAAGATGACTCGCCCATTGCGAAAGGAGTTATTCCGGCAACCAATTCCCGATCTGACAGTTGGGCAAATGCGAGCAGCGATGCTGGTGACAGCCGAAGATTTTGCTCGGACCGGCAAGGGACACGTTGCATCAACGCTGAAGCAGTCTGTGAAAGACAATCGCCTCGTGGATTCACTGACGTTTACAGGAAACATTGGGGCGAACTCGTCGGGCAGTTTTCGTCAGATTGCCCCGACTTTCATTTGGTCAAACGGGCCGACGGGGAACCTTTTTGTTCTTTCCGCGGCCGAACTTCGATACAGTCGGGATGGCTGGTCGTCGTCAACCTGGGGAGACATTCATCCGCCGATCACCGGCATGTGGAATCTCATTTCGGTGAAGGCAAACGACGAATTGCTTGAACAAAATGCATTCGACCAATGGAAACTCGGCAATGCTCCCTGGTCCAGTCTGGAGATTGGTGAAGACACACTTTTGATGTCAAGTGACGAGCCCGCCACTTACGATCTCACCCTTGACCACAACTCATTCCCTCAGAAGTTCCGAATCAGCCACAGAGACGAAGACAAATTCGAAGGTGCGTTCAAGGGAAGCGGCTTCGGCGACAACAAGACGTTGGTAATTGCCGTTGCGGAAGCCGAAAAGGGAAGCCGAAAAGGTGTCCGACACCTTAAATTACACCGACACCTTAGATCACTCGCAAGCACCTGGTCAATCCGACGAAACTTCGGCCCGCGTAACCGACGACGAGCTTATTACTTGGGCGATGTGGCAACTCCAGACGAATCCCAGATTGTCGGAACGCGAAAAGCAAGCGCTGACACACCTATCCAAACAACTGCAATTGCCTGAAGGTTGGAAAATCAGCGGCGTAGCCACCGGCTCGCCTGGTAGCAATGATTCAGAAGATCGCGACAACGCATCAACTACCCAGTGACTGCGCGATCGAAGTCATTGGAAAGTTTAGATCGAATGACGGTGACACCTTCAATATATGGTCGATTCGTCTGCGGGTGCCGATGCTTTCCAAGCCCGGCTGGACGGCAGGATGTACGATTCGCGAGCAGTGTGTTTCGACGGAAACTGCCAGTGGAGTTGCTGGGATGGGCGGAGTTCTTGGCGGCGCGCGTCTTGAATACTCAAAACCTCAGTAGCACGGCGTACCGAACCCAAACGCTTCATATGCCGGTGCATTCGTTTCCTAGACATATCGTTTACAGGGATTTGCGATAATGATTCGATATTTAATTGCAATTGCATTCTTGGCAGCCGCGACACTTGTTTTCATGGGTCTCGAACGGTCTTTATGCGCGCAGGATCTGTTAGGGAACGCGGGTAGCGTTCAAGACACAAAAGATGCAAAGAGCGTCAAACTAACGGAAGCAAGCGAAGTTCGCATCGGATCAGCTGCGCCACATACAGTCGGTCACGACGTCCTCGGTCGCGAGTTTCAGTTGAAAGACTATCGTGGACGCGTCGTGGTGCTGATGTTTTCAGCCAATTGGTGCGGACCTTGCAAACAGATCTATCCTCAAATGCGTGACCTGACGGCAAAGTTTGGCTTGGATCGTCTCGCCGTGCTCGGGGTCATGACCGACGATGACCCTGTTTCGATTCATCTCGCCGGAGCGAAGGACGAAATTACTTGGCGCGTCTGGAATGACGGGCCAGGCGGACCGATCGCAACAAATTGGGGAGTCCGCAAATGGCCAACCATATTTGTTATCGATCACCACGGTCGGATTCAATCGATCGATCCTCGTGGCGAGGTATTCGAGCGAGCAGTAATGTCCGCACTCGAAAGTCGCGATGCGGACATTGCTGCACCGGCGGTAGTTCAGGGCAGTCCGATTCCGGTTGGTCCATACTTCGACCCGGAAAAGGCTGGTATCGCCGCAGAGCGACAAATCGTGGCGGTGTTTGCAAGGCATCTGGTCTTTGTGGATGGCGTGCCTTCTTCGCTGGAAGCGATTCAGCAACAGATGTTGGATGAGAAGGATGATCGCAACGTTCGCTGGGTCTTTCTCTTTACGCATGGTTGCTCCGAGCCACACCGCGTCAAAAAAGAGATCCTTGCTTTCACTTACAAAACGATAAAGCGGCCCAATATTTCCGTTGGCGGACCAAACGAACAGGGTAGTCGTCGATGGGACTCATACACAAGAGCAGACGATCTCGTGCCAAAGCCTAAGGATATCCGACGCGGTGTTGTAAAATTGAGCGAGAGTGGAAGGCCGATAGAGAATGCACAGATTGTGATCATCCCACGCGATCAATCTGGCAGCATTGCTCTGAAGGAAGGTCAACTGCATGAAAGCTGGCAGCAACAGTGGGCGAGTTCCGGGCCAGATGGTCGGTTCGAGATAGCTCCCTTTGACGACGACTATGACGTCGTAGCACTGCATCAAAATGGAATTGCTTTCTTCAGCGGTGTAATTCCGACCAAGAGCGCAGAGCTAATCCTGAATAGTTGGGTGACGATTGACCTGACCGGTGATCGTATTCAGGATCTTGAACGTGTCATGATCATTTCCCAATCTTCCGAAGTGTCTCGGTCGTTCTTCCTTTCCGGACTTGTACCGACTCGGCGATCGATTTCGCTTAAAGTGCCTCCAGGACAAATCGCTATATCGAGACTCGTCGACAAGGGGGAAGGAGTCTCGGTGGTTGTGCGGTTGGAAACGCTGGAAGGCGCGTCAGGAGACACCAAGACAATTCGCATTCCAGAATCCAGCGATGCTCCCTAGCCATAAAACTATGGATCTCTCCACTGCAAAACGCGATCCAGCGGAAAAGTTTGATGCCAAACTTCACTTAGAAATCGCGCTCATTTGTTCCCCATCGACGGCACTAATGGTTGGGACAATTGTTTGCGTCGAAAAGAAACTCGTCATCGAAATTGACGGCGGATATCACGACCACATTTTCGAAGCCGACGCCAAGCGTACGGAAAAAATGGAAGCCGCAGGTTGGAACGTCGTTCGCTTCAGCAACGAAGACGTGATCGAGGACGTGGATTCGGTTGCCGTCGCGATCGCGCAGTATCTGGGTCTCGAACCGGAGTTTCGGAGCCGCAAGCAATGACATGCCCCCTCACCCTCTCCCCCACAAAAGCGGACGGCGATTCAAGAACATGGCCCGTTGAATGTCCGCATTGGCGGGGGAGAGGGGACAGCGGCAGGTGCTGACACGAAACGCTGATCACGATCGTCGTGATGGTGCTGTTTCTGCTGCATGTTCGAGCCAGTCTGATCATCGCGGTGACTCTGCCAACCGCCGTGCTGATGTCGTTTATCGCCATGAAGCTGTTCAACGTCGATGCCAACATCATGTCTTTGGCAGGCATCGCCATCGCCATTGGCACGATGGTCGACATGGGGGTCGACATCGAACATACTTTGCGTTTATGCTCTGGCCGTGAACAATGCCTCTCCTGCGGTGCAGCTCTCAACCGCGATTGCCTGCCGTCACAGTCTTCAACTTGCGGAACCTGACCAATTCCATGTGCGACACCATTTCACATACTCGAATCATCTTCGAACTCCGCGCCGCATTAATGGCCATCGTGTTGCTGATTGGTAATTCAGCCTGTGCTGAACAACCGCTGGGGTACAATCAACGAATTCGCCCGGTCCTAGCCAAGAACTGTTTTGCCTGTCATGGTTTGGATGAGGGGTTTCGCAAAGCCGATCTGCGGTTGGATGATCGGTCCATCGCCATCGAAATGGGGGCGATCGAACCGGGCAAACCTGATCACAGCGAATTGATGGCTCGTATTGAATCGGATGACCCAACGACGATCATGCCACCACCGGATTCGGGGCACAAGCTGACGGCTGCCGAAATCAAATTGCTCCGAGAATGGATCACGCAGGGCGCGGAATACGAACAGCACTGGTCGTTCACGGTACCAGTCAAAACCGAACCACCTCACACAGAATCGGCGTGGCCGTCTGCTCCGATCGATCGTTTTATTCTGCGACGACTGGCAGCTGCGGAGCTTGAGCCAAACCCAGCAGCAGAACGTCTGCAATTGCTGCGTCGCCTTTCGCTGGATCTAACCGGACTGCCGCCGTCGCTTGAAGACGCCGATGCGTTCCTTACTGATCAAACGCCTCAAGCTTATGCAGCGGCCGTCGATCGACTTCTGCAATCCAACGCCTACGGAGAACACTGGGCCAGCATGTGGCTTGATCTGGCTCGATACGCCGACACCAAAGGCTACGAAAAAGATCGCGAACGCACGATTTGGCGGTACCGCGACTGGGTCATCGACGCATTGAATCGCGATCTACCGTACGACCAATTTACGATCCAACAACTTGCCGGTGATCTACTGCCACAACCGACCAACGATCAACTGCTGGCAACGGCCTTCCACCGCAACACGATGGAAAACGACGAAGGCGGAACGGACGACGAAGAATTTCGCGTGGCTGCGGTCAAGGATCGTGTTGACACGACGATGCAGGTCTGGATGGGGCTGACGATGGGTTGTGCCAAGTGTCATTCGCACAAGTACGATCCGATCAGCCAGCAGGAATATTATCAACTGTATGCCTTCTTCAACCAGACACAAGACGCTGACCGGCTACAGCCGACGATGCCCACGCCAACTCCGCAGCAACGTCAGCAGATCGAATCGCTTGAAGCCGAGCTCACAACACTGGAGCAACAATTAAACCACGATTCGGAAGGTTTCGCTGGGGCGTGGCAAGCATGGCAAACGCAGTTCGAAGATCGTCCTCTGTGGTCGCCTTTACGGAAAGCGAAATTCGAATCAAAGCACAACGTCACGCTGAACCAAGACGAGCAGGGCACTTTTGTGGCCGCCGACGAATTGCCAGAAAAGGACACCTGGAAGCTGACGCTAGAATTGCCGAGTGACCAAACCGTCACAGCGATCCGCTTTGAGACGGACCCCAAACCACCGGGCGGTCAATGGAAGGACAAAAATGTCGCACTGCGGGAATTGACTGTTGAATTGATTGAGCCGGGACAGGAACCCGTCACGCTGAAGCTGGTTCGTCCGCGAGCGGATTATTCACAGCCGGGCTGGGAAGTCGCGAAAGCCATCGATGGTGACACCAACGCCGGTTGGGCTTTTTCACCCAAAGCGGCCGAACCACATTGTGCGGTGTTCGATTTTGAATCACCCATTGAAGCGCCGCTCGAAGCGCGCGTTGGTCGCCAGTTGCGACTGACGCTGGAACAAGAACACGGCGCGGGACTGCTGCTGAAAACCTTCCGCATTTCCGCCAGCTCACATCCCGCCGCATGGTTGACCGCTGAACTTGATCCGGTGGCCGGTTTGAAAACCGTTTTTCGGCGAAACGTCTATTCCGAAACCAAAAGCCAATACGCTCAGCTGGATGCGAAACGCGGCGAATTGGAAGCCGTTCGGCGGGCGATCCCTGCGACGCCAATCATGCGAGAACTGGCACTCCCACAGCGGCGGGAAACGCGCATTCACAATCGCGGGAACTTCCTTGAACAAGGCGACATGGTGGAAGGCGGCGTGCCGAACGTCTTTGGCAAGCTGGCCGACGGTGCATCGCAAGATCGGCTGGGTGTCGCACAGTGGTTGATGCAAGCTGACAATCCGCTGACCGCGCGAGTCGCCGTAAATCGCGTTTGGGCTCAGTTGTTTGGTATCGGTTTCGTCGAAACGGAAGAGGATTTTGGGACGCAGGGAAGCCTGCCTTCTCACCCTGAACTGTTGGATTGGTTGGCCGTCGATTTTCGCGACAACGGCTGGTCGCTCAAGCAATTGCTGAAGACGATCGTGATGTCCAGCACCTACCGGCAGAGCCCAGCGACCACGAAACAGCATTTGGAAATCGACCCCCGCAATCGGTTGTTGTCGCGCGGGCCGCGGTTTCGTTTGTCGGCCGAAACGGTTCGTGACCAAGCCTTGGCTGTCTCCGGGTTGTTGACGCGGCAAGTTGGCGGTCCGTCGGTCATGCCACCTCAGCCGGGCGGCGTTTGGAAGTCAACGTACAGCGGCGAACAGTGGCAAAATGCGACGGGAGCGAATCGTTATCGTCGAGGCTTGTACACCTACAAAAAACGAACCAGCCCTTATCCGGCGATGGCCACGTTCGATTCGGGCAGTGGTGAAGTTTGCCAGATTCGACGCATCCGCACGAATACTCCGCTACAGGCTCTCGTCACCTTAAACGACACCGCATTTGTCGAAGCCGCCGGTGCGTTGGCCGTGCGAATGGATCAATCGGCAGCAACCACGCGCGACAAAATCGCAAACGGTTTCCGGATGGTTCTCATTCGCCACGCCGAAGCTGAGGAACTTGATCGCTTGGTGGAGTTGTACGAATCGCTGCAAGACGAACTGACTGATGGACAACTCACGGATGGCGAAGCGCTGCTAAAATCGGCCGGTCTGACCAGCGGCGACGCTCGACTTGTTGCCGTAGCGAACGTTCTGCTGAACCTCGACGAAACGTTAACAAAACCTTAACGAAACCCCTAGCAAAGCGGTGACACCGATGACTCTACCGATTTCACTGGTACACACTCAAGCAAAATCACGGCGGCACTTTTTCGGCCAAGCCGGACTGGGGTTCGGTTCCATCGCTCTCAGTTCGCTGCTGGCGGGCGAAAGCGCGGCTGCGGACAAAACGTGGCAAATCCCTGCCAAAGCCAAGTCCATTATCTATTTGCATATGGCGGGTTCGCCGTCGCAGCTGGAATTGTTCGACCACAAACCAGCACTGTCTCGACTTCATAATACGGAATGTCCGCAGGAATATCTGGAAGGCAAACGGTTTGCGTTCATTAAAGGTGTCCCGAAAATGCTGGGGGCACAGTCGGAATTCCAACAACACGGAGAAGCCGGTCAGTGGATCAGTAATCGTCTGCCGCATTTGACTTCGGTGATCGACGATCTGTGCGTGATCCGGTCGGTTCATACGGAACAATTCAATCATGCGCCCGCCCAGTTGTTGATGAACACGGGCAATTCACTGCTGGGCTATCCATCGATGGGTTCGTGGGTGACTTACGGTTTGGGCAGTCAGAATCAGAACCTGCCCGGCTTTGTTGTGCTGTCTTCTGGTGGAAAAACTCCCAGCGCCGGGAAGTCGTTGTGGGGCAGTGGCTTTCTGCCGTCGGTGTATCAAGGCGTCCAATGTCGAACCGATGGTGGTGATCCGATTCTGTTTTTGTCGAACCCCGACGGATTGTCTCGACCAGCGCGCCGCAAAACGCTGGACGCGATTAGTGACTTGAATCGCTATCAGCACCAGCACATTGGCGATCCGGAAACCATCACTCGGATTGCTCAATACGAACTTTCGTTTCGCATGCAGATGTCCGTTCCAGAAGTGATGAACATCAGTCGAGAAACAAAGCAGACGCTCGAAATGTACGGTGCGAAACCGGGGTATGTATCCGATGCCGAATCAGCAGCCGACCCTCGAAAGCTATACAAAGGCGATGACCCTACGTTCGCCAACAATTGTTTGCTGGCGCGGCGACTTGTGGAGAACGGAGTGCGGTTTGTGCAGCTGTATGATTGGGGCTGGGACCATCATGGATCTTCGCTGGGCGAATCGATTGATGAAACGCTGCCGATCAAGTGTTCGCAAATCGACCGGGCGATTACCGGGTTGATCACTGATCTCAAGCAACGCGGCATGCTGGACGAAACGCTGATTGTGTGGGGCGGCGAATTCGGTCGCACGCCGATGATGCAGAACAACGTCAACAAGGAATTGAAGAAGGGCTTCATTGGCCGAGACCATCATCCGCACGCTTTTACGATGTGGATGGCCGGCGGCGGAATTCGTCCCGGCGCGTACGGTCAAACCGACGACATCGGGTATTATATTGCCGAAAACCCGGTCGGCGTGCGAGATCTACAGGCGACGATTCTGAATCAAATCGGCATCGATCCGCACCGGTTCAGCTTTCCCTACCAAGGCCTCGATCAACGGCTGATCGGTCCGACAGAAGAAGGCAGAGTGCTGCGTGAGTTGATTACGTGAGCGAGAGGAATGCGTTTCGAGTTATTCAACAGGCGCTGCTGGTTCTATCCATTGATAGGCCCACTAGAACCATTGAAAAAACAGAGACATAACATAAAAGCATAAGAAATACCGATGCAACCACAAGCTGATGACAGCCGAACGGTGACTCAGACTCCGAGGATTGCAAAGCGAATAGCGGAGGTCAGTGCGAGACGGGAACAAGTGCTGTTCGTCACGATCGCTTCTTCGAGCGATGCTTCCCTCGGATGCGACGAACGTTTCTAAAAGTTCGCCATTCTCAGTCGCGCCCCCAATCACCTTCGGTTGAAGGGTGTGTCCTGCGACACTCAAAACACGTGGTCTTTCGGGGTCAGACGGCCGTGTGTTGATGCGCAATCGCCACACTCCGTTTTCTTGGGGGCCGATTGCTTCCAGATCATCACGGGGCAGATATTTGAAGGGATTCGAGTTCGATCATGTACTATTCTTCTTACGTCTGCGGGTCGTATCATCCGTGCTGACACCCCTTTTTCAGGCCGTTAGCAAGAAGCCACTTTTACGGAACTCCTTTAATGCTGCAGAGTTAGTCCGACTGGAAGGCAAAATCCCGACGAAGTACCGATTCACTCGTCGACTTTCGCGTGCCGTGATTCACCGGTTTCAGCAGAAGATTCTTGGCTTCTACAAAGGGGCCGAAGTGACATCGCTGATTCGCAGAGTCCGGTCTGAAGTGGACTGCCAGATTTTGACCAACGAAGGGTACATGGCCTATTCTATCGCACGCGCACAGTCGACGATGGACGGCACCATGGCAGAAGTCGGCACCTACCAAGGAGCTTCAGCTAAGCTAATCTGCGAAGGCAAGGGGAACGCAGAGCTTCACGTATTCGACACGTTCTGTGGATTGATGGATGCCAGCGATGACGATCCTCTATTTCGGAAAAACGATTATTCGTCGGAAGAAGACGCGGTGCGAAAATACCTGTCCGGCTATCCCAACGTTCACATTCACAGGGGATTCTTTCCAGCGCAGACCGGTCAGCTTATTAAAGAAAAACGGTTTTCATTTGTGAATCTGGATGTGGACACATACACCAGCACACGTGACAGCCTCGAGTTCTTTTACCCACGGCTGATGCCCGGCGGAATCCTGTTGTCTCACGATTACGCTCAGGCCGAAGGCGTGCGGAAAGCGTTCAGCGAGGTGTTGGGACCGAAACCGGAATCGCTCATTGAGCTGCCGGAAAGCCAGTGCATGTTCATCAAGCAGTGATGACAAACAAACAGCTGAGGAAGGGGCAAGATTCAGAGTGAACGTATTCTCGAATCGGGGATCGGTGTGAGAACTACAGAAAAGCACACGTGCAGACTCCGGCGCTGGATGAGATGGCGTGAACACTTGATGCGGAATGAACGGCTCAAACAAAACATGCTCTTCACGAAGCTGAGACCCTTCACAAAGACGATTGAAGTGGTACCGCTGAACCGCCGTTTGAACGTTCGCTGCTGAGAATTCGCCCGGAGTCACTGGGTAATGATCTGGCTCGAACAGCTGCGTCGACTTTGGCTTGAGGACCGCCTGGACTAGATTAACATTGCTGTTCGACTCAAGTTCGTTGCCCGACCGAGTTGTTCGCTCGACAGACGGCTCGCTGGCAAAAGGCAGCTGCACCGAACATGCGGATTGCAACTCTCGTCCAACGCAGTGTCCATGAGTTCTTCGGCCTGTGGCCTCCCGTGCCATGGCAGGAACGCCAATACGTCGCCGAATAACGAGTTCCTTGGTGCGATACGTTTCCGATCAGTGCAATGCGGGCGGTGGTTCGGCAATTCGCTTCACTCGATCCGACTGCATCCAGAATCGACGGGACATCGTTGGCGGGGCCGTACGCATGGTTCAACTGTTCCCACGGAATTGCATCCATTGTCATCGCTTGATTTCTCAACAAAGGTTGTTGTTTTGGTTCGTCTTATCAGCAAACCAGTCACCCATCGTCAATTGTGTTCGGTGGAAACCGGACGTATTCACTTTATCAAGATCGGCGTTGGTTAGAATTACCAACAAGCATACTGACTCTGAGTGGACAGATGGCTGTTTTTCTGTCTCAATGGGGCTGTGCCAGTTGCATGCAGGAACGTGCCTCAACCATGGCACTGCTCCACCGCAAACATTCCATGTGGCAACACAACCGGAAGATCAGAAATCGCATGATCCATAGCTCGACAACAGGATTCACTCATCGGAAGTTCGCCCGACTAAAGTTTGTCCGTCTGGTCGTCGCCGTTTCACTGGTGATGTTGCTGACCGGTGGTCTTGCTGCCTCGATTGGACAGGCTCAAATAGCCGACGATCTGTCGTGGCGAACAATGACCGAAACACGACTGCAGGCCATTTACGATCGCGGAGAGTTTCGCGTTCCGGGACTGCAGGCCAAGTGGCTGCCGGACAGTTCCGGATACACCCTGCAAGAACGCGATCCGCAATCCGACAAACAAGTCACCGTCACTTACGATGTGCAGACCGGCGAACGAACCGAACCGACCGCAGCTCGACCGTCAGAACGCGGGGCACTCGATTCGCCCGACGGCAAAAGTGTGCTCGAATTTCGCAACGAGCAGTTGTTCATTCGTGACGGGGACAGCGGACAGCGGATTCAGTTGACGAGGCATGCGGAAGAGCGAGACATCCGTTATGT
Source organism: Fuerstiella sp. (assembly GCA_041688835.1). GTDB lineage: Bacteria > Planctomycetota > Planctomycetia > Planctomycetales > Planctomycetaceae > Fuerstiella. The sequence continues at coordinate 27,625 of JBDNHJ010000079.1, read as the reverse complement.
CGACCCAAATTGGAGTCCTGATGGCCAACGAATCGTATTCGTAGAATCGGATTCCACCGACGTCAGACAACGGGCCGTGCTGGTCCCCGATGATCCGTCCTATCCCGGTGTCCGGCAGAATCGCTTTGCCAGAGTTGGTGAAAAGATCGCGACGCAGCGTGTCTGTGTGGTGGATGCGGATGGACAAAACCTGCAGTGGCTGCCCATCGAAGCACCGGAAGAAGGTATCTATCTGGGGCAGGTCGACTGGGCGGGGAACTCAGAAGAAGTGCTTGTGGAAAAACTCAGCCGCTTCCGCAACGAACGTGAATTTCTACTGGCGAACATCAGCGGCAAAGTCACACAAATCTATCACGAATCCAATGCTGCCTGGGCCGTGGGAAGCCAAGGAAAGAACTCCGGGCTGACCTGGGTGCAGGACGGCCAAGCGTTTGTTGTGCTGAGCGAAAAAGATGGCTGGCGGCATGCTTTTCTGTGGTCTCGCGCAGGCCACGAACTGTCGCTGCTGACGCCCGGTGAATACGACGTGATTGAGGGTGGGACCATCGATGAAGACGGAGGCTGGTATTACTTCTATGCGTCACCAGACAACGGCACGCAGAAACATCTGTACCGAGTGCCTCTGGATGGTTCCGGAATGCTGGAACGAATCACTCCCGCAGATCAGCCCGGCACGCACGACTACGATTTTTCTCCCGATGTCAAGTGGGCCTTCCATACGTATTCGACGCTGGATTCTCCGCCGCTGGTGGAACTTGTCGAACTGGCCAAACATCGAACGGTTCGCGTTCTGGAAGATCACAGCGAACTGCGCAAGAAGATGCAGGACGTCGTCTCACATCCGACGGAATTCCTGCAGCTGGACATTGGCGACGGTGTTTCCATGGATGCTTGGCTGATCAAGCCCCGAGACTTTGATCCGTCGAAGAAGTATCCCGTCTTCGTTTACGTCTATGGCGAGCCTTACGCGCAGACTGTGTTGAACAGTTGGGGAGCCGCGCAAGTCGACTTTCACCGCGTCGTTGCCGACTTGGGCTACTTGGTGGTGTCGATTGACAATCGCGGCACACCGGCCCCCAAAGGTGCGGCCTGGAGACGATCGATCTACGGCAGTCTGGGACCGCTGTCCACGGAAGAACAGGCCGCCGGGATCAAAGAACTGGGGCGCATGCACTCGTATGTGGATTTGTCGCGCGTCGGAATTTGGGGCTGGAGCGGCGGCGGATCCAACACGCTGAACGCGATGTTTCGCAAACCCGATGCGTACCATGTGGGCATCGCCGTGGTGCCCAAGCCGCAGCCGCATCTGTACAATGCGTGGTTTCAGGAAATCTACATGCGGACACGGGAAGTCAATCCGGACGGCTACGAAACAGCGGCTGCCATCAACTATGCGGAGGGCCTGAAAGGCAAACTGCTGATCATCACCGGTTCGGGCGAAACCAATACACACATTCAGATCATTGAGGGACTCGTCGACCGGCTGATCGAACTCGGCAAACCCTTCGATTACATGGTCTATCCCAATCGAGACCACGGACTTCGAGAAGGACGCGGGACATCAGTTCACGTCAGAATGCTGATCATCAGATATCTGCTCGAACATCTTCCGGCGGGTGCGCGTTAGCATTTGGATTCGGATTCGGATTTGCACGTCGACGCCTGCCTTTCCTAATCCGCTTCGCGATCCGATTCCTTATCCGATTTGCCACACAAACCAGCCATCAACACGCTCAAGACTCCGCAGGGAAAAACGATGTTTCAACGCTACGCGACACTCAACTTGTTGCCCCTGCTGATTCTGCTGCTTGCCTTCGCAGCAACCGCTGTTTGCGAAGAACTGCCGGATCCCGATGGCCAGCCGGCGGCTCAAGACAAGCCTGTCAAGGTGTTCATTCTGTTGGGGCAATCCAACATGCTGGGGTTTGGTCGCCCCAGTCCGGCTGATCAACCGGGAACGCTCGAATACCTGATCAAAGAAAAGCGCAGATATCCGCATCTAGTCGATGACGATGGCCAGTGGACCGAACGGCAGGACGTCCGATTCGTACACGTGATGGACAAACGCGGCGTGCCTTTTGAGAACATGGATGAGTTCGCCGATATGAAGAATCAGTGGCTGACCGTGAAGGGCAACTTTGGTCCGGAGATCGGCTTCGGTCATATCATGGGACATCTCCATGAAGAACCGGTGCTGATTCTGAAGGCCTGTATTGGCAACCGCAGCTTAGGCTGGGACCTGCTTCCTCCGGGCAGTGAACGCTATGAATTCGATGGCAAAACCTACGCCGGTTACAAGGACAATCCAAGCTCATGGGTGGAAGGCGAACCGAAGAAGCCAGTGGCATGGTATGCCGGTCGACAGTACGACGCAGACACCGCGCACGCCAAAGCGGTGCTGCAGAACCTCGACAAATACTATCCAGGTTACGCAGGTCAAGGCTATGAAATCACCGGATTCGTTTTCTGGCAGGGGCATAAAGATCAGAACCCGGCACACGCCAGTCGCTATGAACAGAATCTTGTCCGCTTCATCAAGACGCTGAGAAAAGACTTCGAATCGCCAGCCGCGAAATTCATCTTGGCAACAATTGCGTTCGAGGGCAACGCACTGAAAGGTCACGGCCTGACGATCGCTAAAGCGCAACTCGCTGTCAGCGGTGAAGCAGGCAAATACCCCGAATTCCAAGGCAACGTGAAGGCCATTGACGCACGACCGTTCTGGCGAGACAAATCGGTTTCACCCAGCGGACAGGGCTATCACTACAATCACAATGCAGAAACCTACATGGAAGTCGGCAACGCACTGGGCCGGGCGATGGCGGAATTGCTGCAGGCACAGAAATAGAACATTCCACGGCTGTTGGGCTGTCCCAATTTGAAATTTGAAATTTGCGACGACGAAAGACATCGAATTGCTCCACCATCCAGCGACACTGCCGCTAGCGTTCAGAGAAAAAGTCGCATCATGTTAACGGTCAAAATTTATTCAGCCGTGGCCGCCGCGGCTGTTGGGAGTTAGCCGCTTATCTAAATTCAGCAACTATTGTCCACGCAGATCGTATGCTCGAATTTCAGTTCGTATCATTCCGGCAAGTTTCATGCTGACCAGCCAGCGTTGATCGTCGCTGAGCAGTGTGTCAGGGCGCCATAAAAGGCCGGGCTGCGCCGGCCGAGCGCGGTCTGGAATTACGCCGTAGTTGACGCGTGACACGCAATCCCACACGCCCAGACTCAAGTCGGCGTCGGCACTGACGGAAAATCCGGAACTGACACATAAGCTTAGAGCTTTGACGGCCGTTGGATGGATTCGCAACACGAACTCATCCACAGAACCGCTGAGGCTTCGAACGTGGATCGTTCCATCGATGGATCCAGCAACAAACCGCTGGCCTGAAAAAATCGCAGCACTGTGTCGCCAACGACCGCGTTCTTGAAGCGTCCGCCAACAATTGCCCGTCGATTGCGGCAAATGACCGAACACCTTCGAAGTTTCCACCGACCATCACAACGTCACAGTTCGGCGACACTGCAAGGGCCGAGCATTCGGACGGCAATCGCGCGTGCCAGTGGCCGTCGGGCCGCGTAATATCTTCGCTGTGAACGTGCTGGTCGAAGTCAATCCAGAAGACCCTTTGATCGCGCGGTGAAAATCGGATTGCGCTCACCCCACGACTCTGACCGACAGCAACCGATAACGGAGAATACAAAATCACCTCGCCCGGCTCTTTTGCGGCCACAACGTGCAGGTTTCCGTCCAGCGTGCCGATTGCAAAGGTGCCACCATCCGCTGACACGGCCACGGCCGTCGCTGATTGCCCCAGCTTCATCACGAGCTCTCCGGCGGACGTCGATGCTGCGTTCGCCGCTTTTCGCTTGCCATGGCCCACAGTCGGAAGATTTGCTGCGGAAATGGTCATGACCGCTCCGTCGCGAAAACCCAACAACAACCTGTCGGACTGCGGCAGAAAACAGGCGGCGAGAACCTGTTCAGATTCGTCCTGAAGTCCTGTGTCTCTGACGACGACATTTGTGCGGACAATGCGGCCGTCTTGACCGACAGAAACGACGGATTCCCCCATCCATGACAACCCTGTGACGGGGCCATCGTGAACATGAACAACGGACAACGGGTTCACTTCTTTAACAGCGAAGGATTCCGTGAAATTCAAAGCATCCTCGCTAACTGACCAGAACGCGATGCGTCCATCGACATACGCGGCGGCGACGAAACGACCGTCGTCAGAAACGGCGATATCATGACACGATTTTTTCAATCCGATTAGTTTCAACGTCGTCCGACCTTCTGCTGTCTCGATGACCTCCAGATCGCCTCGACCACGATAAGTTGCCGCCACAATCAGGTCTTGGCCCGGAATTTTCCTAAACGTTTCGAAACCATCAGCGCGCACAATCTGTTGTGTTTCGCCCTTGTCATCTGCGGCCGAAATTTCGAGCGTATCGATGTCTCGATGTGACACAATGCGCCGACAATTCAACCACACGACCGCTCGATTTCGACGCTCCGCCGAAATGTGCCGGACTGCCGACAGACGATCCGAAGGTAACTTCGCAATTCGAATTCCTTCGTAGCGAAAGCCCGCCGCAAGCTGCGATCCGTCGGGCGAAAACGCCAGTGATTCAACAGTTGTGGGGCCGAAGATGCCGGAGGGGCAAATTTCTTTTGTGGGTACGTCCAGTAGCAGCGGAGATATCGCAAACGCACCGTCTTTCGCGCCACCGACCGCAATGGTTTGGCCGTCGGGGGATGCGTCGACCGCGTGGATGTTACCGGCGTCCACAGCAATGCATTCAGGTGTTTCCGAGCCAGTGGAATCGAAAAAATGAACGTACGGTTCTTCGCCCACGGCAGCAAATCGAGTCGTTCGTGGAATCGCGACGAGGTCGTGCAGTGGGTATCCCACGTCCAGCAAAACCTGAAAGCGTTCGCTGAGTTCCTGCTGTGCGAGAATCCATTCAGCGCGATTCACGGCGTCGGCGTGAACAGATTTGAGTTCGTCCAATGTTCGCTGAGCTTCCGTGTAGTCGGAGCGTTCGAACTGTCCATAGGCACGCTTCATGCCTTCGGTCCATGCCAGTTCACGAAAGCGGTGTTCGTTCTGGCTCAGGGTCTGTTGAGCCGTTTTGACCTCGTCCAACGCAGTCGTCAGTTGGCGATTCTGAACGGCGTCCTTCCTTGCAGAATTCCAGATCACTCCGCAGACGACAACCATGCAGGACATGATCGTGAGAAACAGAGTGAGAGCCGTCGGATGCTGGCGACACCAGCGAAGCAGTTGTTCGTGCAGCGGCAGAGGTCTGGCCACAGTTGGACGGCCATCAAGAAACCGTTCTAGGTCGTCTTGCAGTGCCGCCGACGTAGCATATCGCTTCGTGATGTCAGATTCGACACATCGCAGGCAGATGCTTTCTAGGTCGCGCGGTATTTCCGGACGCTGCCGACGGAGCGACCGAAATATCCGGTCTGCCGGTCGTTTGCCAATCAGTAATTCGTACAGCACGACACTCAGCGAAAAGACGTCCGTAAAGGGGCCGTGATTCTGATTGTCCCCCGCAGCCTGTTCCGGAGCCATATAGTTTGGAGTGCCGACCACCAAGCCCGAAATACTGTTGGCACCGCCGTCGGTCGTTTTCGCGAGACCGAAGTCCGTAAGACGCGGCACAAAGTTGGCTGGTTCTGTGGATTCCGGCGGCGAAGTCTCGTCCAGCAGGATATTGTCCGGCTTGATATCCCGATGCAATACGCCGTGTGCGTGGGCATGGTGTGCTGCGTCGGCCAGTTGTCGAATCAGGTCTGCCGCCACCGAGATCGACAGCCGTTCCCCTCGCCGCAAAAGGTCGCCTAGGCTTTCGCCTTCGATATACTCGGTCGCCATAAACGCAACACCGTCCTGAGTACCTGCTTCCAGCACCCGAACGATATTCTGGTGGTTGAGCCTCGCCACCGCGCGTGCCTCAAGCAGAAAGCGGCGCGAAACCTCAGCATCCATGCGCACTTCCAGATGAGGCACCTTAATGGCGACTTCCCGGCACAAACGTGGACCCCATGTCAGCCAGACAACCCCAAACGAACCACTGCCAATTCGGCGACGAATTTCAAATCGCCCCAGCGGTGGAGGCTGCTCGCCAATAGAAGTCGTGTCCGTGGAATCTTCGGAGTCTTCTATTCCGTCTCCGGTACCATCTGGTGTCAGGTCTGCAGACAGCGCGCCAAACGTGTCGCGGAGCAGGCGAACGGTGCGGGCATAGTCCGGATGATCCGCTAAAAATTTCGGATCCTCCTGTCAGGTTTCCAAGCCCGTGTCGTATTGCACATGCGAAAGAAACGCCTCGTCCGGGAGACCTTCCGGAATGCTTTCACGTGTTCGTTCTGCCTTACTCACGTCGTTATCCTGCGGTGCCGATCCTTCGGGATGTATCGCATCAGGCTTGATTGTCGTCGCATCGGCTGGCGGTGTTTCCCTGAAAGACCGGTCTAAAGAAAACTGTTCAGGCGAACGCTGACGTGGTGTGGTCATGTGGCAAGGCGCCGTCTGAGTTGTTCAACGGCTCGTCCCCAGCGTCTCCAGATTGTTGCCACGGGAAGGTCAAGCTGTGTGGCAATCGCGTTAAAGCTGAGCTGCTGAACATAACGTAGCAGCACAATCCGGCGATCGTCAATCTGCAGTTCGGTGACAGCTTCGACCAGGCGTCGGGATTGCTCTTCTGCAGAATTGCATCCGAAGGCATCGGAGAGCCGTCTGCCAGCAGAGGTGACACGCCAGAACGATCGCGACTCTGCCGCCGCCGCTCGGCCACAAGATGCCGCCACATACCATCGGCCAGCCGAGTTTCGAACACTCGCAACAACCACGCTCGAAATTCTGCCGCAGACGTCCCCTGAAATTCAGAAAACGCGGCACTTGCCGTCAACATGGTGTCCTGAACCAGATCAGATTCGGACATCCGTTTTCGAAGCGGGTAGCGGATTTCTTTTTTGGCGATGGCATCCAGCAGCGGCCGAAGGGTTTCCAGCACATGCCCCAACCCCGACCGGTTGCCCGCCCGAGCCCGCAGCAGATGTTCGTCCAGAGATACTTCAGGTTTGCTCATCGACCGCGCCACTTAAAATGAAGAACGCCGCATCGCTAATTCTGATCCAGAACTCTAAGGACATACCGACAGGTCTCCACAAAATTCTAAAGAATTCTGAAATGAACGGAAACGGACTGCGTCTTTGAACTGCGGCGGTTCTCTCCGAATGTGCTTTTGCTCGTTTTATTCAGCCAGAAGCGGGTGGCGAGGTTATTCAGGGACGAGATGCCAAGGCGAGAGGGTGCGGCAACCGCCGCGGTTAACGACGTCGAGCGTCCTAGACTTCCGTTTTGTTTATTTTTGCTTTGACGTTTTCTACGGACGGAACGCCACGAGCCAACACAGTGCCCTGTCGCCATGCAAGTTTTCAGCGGCGGATTCATAGGTAAAAGTTACGACGATTTAGAACATGCGGACACGGCACGAATTTTTGTAGGCGGCGAGGAGCTTCCCTTCTTGCCTTTTTTGAACAAAGAGATTTGTAAATGCCTCTAAACAATTGGCTCGCAGCGTTGGAAGAACGAGTGTCATCCTTCTCACGACGCACAACGCGTCGGCGGCGGGCCACAACGGGCATCCGTGTTCAAGCCCTGGAACAACGGTCGTTGCTGGCGGCAACGCCGATCGGGCCGGAGTTGCGAGTCAACACTACGACGGCAGACCAACAAAGAACCTACCCAGAATCGCCCCAATCTGTGGCGATGGACGATGCGGGCAACTACGTCGTCACCTGGAGCAGCAATGGTCAGGATGGCAGCGGGTACGGGATTTACGCTCAGCGTTACAACGCGACGGGAATCGCTCAGGGAAGTGAATTCCGCGTCAATACCTACACCACCAGTGATCAGCGGTTTTCGACAATAGCGATGGACTCAGACGGGGACTTTGAGGTCACTTGGAGCAGCTACACCCAGGATGCCAGCGGCGACGGGATCTACGCACAGCGATACGACGCAGTGGGCGTCGCTCAGGGTAGTGAATTTCGAGTCAACACTCACACCGGTAGCTATCAGCGGTTTTCGACGGTAGCGATGGACGCGGATGGGGACTTTGTGGTTACCTAGACCAGCGCTGGCCAGGATGGCAGCGGAGACGGGATCTACGCTCAGCTTTATACGGCAGCGGGTGTTGCACAGGGAACGGAGTTCCCTGTCAATAGCCACACCGCCAGTAGTCAACTGTATTCAAAGGTTGCCATGAATACTGATGGGGACTTCGTGATCACTTGGAGCAGCATTGGTCAGGACGGCAGCGGCTACGGAATCTACGCTCAGCGATACAACGCCACGGGTGATGCTCAAGGAACGGAATTTCGCGTAAACAGCAACACCAGCTACAGTCAGCGGCATTCTTCTGTTGCGATGGATGCAAACGGGGACTTTGTCGTCACATGGAGCAGCGAAGTCGATACTGGCTACGGCTATGGGGGAGACGATGACGTCCTTGCCCAGCGTTATGATGCCACTGTGCCGACGATTGTGTTGACCTCCACGTCACCCACTTCCGACACGACACCGGATGTGATGATTACGGCCACGGACAGCAATGCCGGTATCGCCGAAGGCGAGCCGATTGTTGTTGACGTCGACTTGAACAACGATGGCGATTATCTGGACGCCGGAGAGGCTGACTTTGCGACCGGAACTCTGACGGCGGGTTCCGCGACGGTCACTCTGCCAACCTTGGCCGATGGCACTTACAAAGTCCGCGCCCGAGCCTATGACAAAGCCGACAACGAAGGGTTCAGCAGTGACGTCACTCTGGTCATCGGTGGCGATATCACCGCACCAACCAGTCTCATCACAGCTTTGCCGGCGGCGTCCAGCAGTTTGACATTTGCCGTTAATGTCACCGGTACTGATCCCGGCGCGGCAGCCTCCGGCATTCTGGACTATGACGTGTACTACTCCACGGGTGGAGCGTTTGTGCTGTTTGCCACGCTGCCAGTTGGAAGTCAGTCTACGACTTTTACAGGGTCGGCCAATACGACGTACTGGTTCCGCAGTCTGGCTCGGGACCATGCAGGAAACGTCGAAACCAAGACGACAGCCGATACGTTTACTCGTATTGGCGACATTGCGCCACCGACCAGCGCAGTCACATCGGCGACACCGAATTCGTCAGGCTTGTTCACCGTGCAGATGTCTGGTTCGAAAGCCAACGGGACACCGTTGACGGAATTCGATGTGTACGTTTCGATTGATGAGAATGCAGCTGTTCTGGTCGGATCTGCTGGCGGTGTTTCCAATGGCGGCGGGAATTACTCCGGGGCTTTGACCTATCAGGGGGTTTTGGATGGGGCAAGTCATATCTACAGTTTCTATAGTCAGGCGCGTGACGGAGCCGGTAACCTTGAAGTGGAGTCGGGACCGGGAGGAGACGTCACCGCGACGCACTTGTTTGCTGCGGCAGGACTGACAGCGACCGGAATTGCTGTTCAGAACGGTGCGAATCAACGCTCGTTCGTGCAGCATCTGGACGTGTTGTTCAGTTCAGAAACGGGACTGGATTCCCTGCTGGATTCTGGTCGTATCAAAGTCGAACGATTTTCAATCGACAGCACGTCGGTTGTTTCGGGCACCGGGGCCCCGGTCACTGGATTCGGACTGGTGCGAAACGGAAACAAGCTGCAGCTTGATTTTGGTTCATCGGGGCTTGGCGGCCTGTATCAGGCTGGCGATGGATTCTACCGCGTGTTGATTGATCAGGACGGCAACGGTGAATTTTCGGACGGTGGTGACAGTGCTTTCGAATTCCATCGCTTGTTTGGTGATGCCAACGGCGACGGCAAAGTGGACACCGCCGACCTCGGCGTTGTGACCCGCCAAATTGGACAGGCGGGACCAAATCTAGATGGTGACATCGACGGCAATGGAGTCGTCAATTCCAGAGATCGCCTGTTCACACTTCGGCAACGCGGGAGAAAGTTGGATGAATCATTGCTGGGATGGTTGGATGACTAATACGTAGCTCTAGCTCGAAGCATGGAATGCTGTTCGTGCCGAGGAAGGCATTTATTTTACGTTACAAAAGAATTCGCATCATGTTCAAGACTTTATTATTTGCCATGGCCATGTTGACCATCTGCTTTCCAGCCTCGGGCGACATCATTCTCTAGGTTGGAAACGCGAATATCACGGCTGGAGGAACTGGGTTTGTCGACGTTTTCATCAGCTCAAAGTTGGCCAGTGAAAATCTGTTCTCGGCAGGATACGACTTTCAAATAGCAGGGTCGCAGGGAAATGGCTCACTCATCTTCCGTCCTTCCTTCGATGTTTTTGATCCACTCAACGCGAGCAACCAGACGAATTCTGAACAGTCCGTGTTGTCGCCAGACCCTTATGTCTTTGCTGGCGACACGGACGATTTCAACTTTTTCGCGGTTCGAGATCCCAGCGAGACTCGTTTGCAGGGCGGAGACTCAACGTTCTCGTTCGCTGACGTCTCCCTGAATTCGACTCAACGCCTGTTGGCTCGACTTGAACTTCAGCACGTTACCGGAACGCCTTTGTCTGCGATCGGCGACACGTTCACCCTTTCCTTGATTAATGATGACGCTGGAACGCCGGGTGACGTCGATGACGATTCTACGTTGTTTTTCGATAGCGGCTTCACCCCGTTGGCTTTCGAGACTGGCTCTGATCCGTCGGCATTCACAAATTTCGGCACAATCACGATTACCTCTGCCGCCGCTGTTCCTGAGCCCAGTACGTTTGCATTCCTGGCGATCGCGGCAGTAGGTTTTGCAGGGCGAAGACTGCGGAAAAAGAAGGCCGAGAACCTGCAGGCGGAATCCTCGGAACTGCATTCGCAGGGCTGACGCCGTGTCTCTCGCCGGAAGTCTGATGATTCTCGCTGGAAGAAAGCTGTTTGATGTCCTCTGTTGTCGTTCCGGAATCCTCCGGATTTGATCGCATCGAATGCCAGTCGTCAGAACCATTTTCCCAATGGCTAAGTGACCTGCAGGGCACGTTGGCGATCACAACCTATCAGGCCGGCAAAGTCGCCATGCTGGGGTGGTCAGGTGACCGAGTCTCCCTGCTGATGCGCCAGTTTGACAAACCGATGGGACTTGCGGTCGGTCCCGGAAAACTGGCGTTGGCAACGCGGCATGCGATCACTCTGTTCGCCAATGCCCCGTTGTTGGCAGAAAACTTTTTACCGAACGAACGAGGTCGCTACGGCGCAGTTTATCTTCCAAGAGCCACGTATCACACTGGCGACGTGAACGTGCATGATGTGGCGTTTGCCAACGATGGATTGTGGTTCGTCAATTCTAGGTTTTCGTGTCTGTCCGCACTCAGCAAGGATTTTTCGTTTGTTCCTCTCTGGCAGCCGCCGTTCATCTCAGAACTTGTTCCGGAAGATCGATGTCATTTGAACGGACTGGCCGTTGTCGATGGCAAGCCAACCTATGTGACGGCTTTGGGGGAATCGGATGTCGTTGGTGGCTGGCGTGAGAAAAAGGCCAGCGGCGGAATCATGATGGACGTCGCTTCCGGACGAGTTGTCCTGCGAGGACTGTCGATGCCGCACTCGCCCCGCTGGCATCAGGGACGACTGTGGCTGCTGAATTCGGGTGCTGGCGAATTGCTGTGTTTCGATCCGGCCGTTGGTTCCGCCGGTGTGGTTTGCACTCTGCCTGCGTATCTGCGGGGACTCTGCCTGATCGGGCGATTTGCTGTTGTTGGCATGTGCCAGATTCGAGAGAAGCACATCTTCGGAGGACTGCCCGTCCAAGAGCAGTTTGAGACTTTAATGAGTGGACTCGCGGTGATCGATCTGCCAACGGGAAATGTGGTCGGGATGTTTGAATTCACGTCGGGATGTACCGAAATCTATGACGTGCAGTTCTTACCGGGGGTTGCTCGCGGCAATATCCTGACTCAGGACGACGAGGCGACTCGCCAGGCGTTCACGGCTCCGGAGTTTTCCTACTGGCTGCGTCCGGAAAACCTGATTGCCGATGAATCTGCCGAGTAGGACGCCGAAAGGTCCGGCATGACAGAATCATTTCCGACCGCGATCCGGAGTTTCGAAGCCAAAGACTGGCCTCAGAGTATTGCCGTTTGCCGTTTGCCGTCGACTGCTGAAATCGGATCCGAAATTTGCCGACGCCTGGCAAATGTTGGGTCTGGCGTTGTGTCATTCCGGACAACTTGACGAAGCCATTGCAGCACTTGAATCCGGACTGCGATTGCGTCCGAATGACCCCGGAAGCCTGAATAACCTAGGCGAAGTGCTGCGGCAGGCTGGGAAGTTGGATCAAGCCGAATCTGCTCTGCAACGTGCGATCGCCACAAAGCCGCAGTTTACGGAAGCCCTGTTTAATTTAGGTAACGTTCAGTGAGATGTCGGTCGAGCGCCCGAGGCAATTGAAAGTTATCTGCAGGCGGTTTCGTTGCAGCCCAACTATGCCAGAGCTCATTTGAATCTGGCCAACGTCCTGCGAAGTGAAGGACGCCTTCCACGCGCGGCCATCCATTATCAGCAGCGTCTGCAATTGCAGCCGCCGCGAGTTGATCTGCTTCTTTCTGCTGTCGGTGTCCATGCGGATCTTGGTGAACGCAAACAAGCCCGATCACTCATCGATCAGGCGGCACAACTGGAACCTGAAAACGAAGCCGTCATTTCTTCATTGGCTCACAGTGCGGTGGCGGCAGGAGACACCATCGCGGCTCGAGCCGACTATCAGAAGCTGGCTGCGCATAAGGGCTATTGTCTGCTGAGCCAACTGCGTGCGGTTGCCACAATTCCGCTGATTGCAGACAGTGCGGAAGCGATTCTGGATGAGTCCACTCGCCTACTGTCGGCCGTCGAGGAATTGAGCGAACGCCGACTTACGCTGAACATGCCACTGCTGCACAGTTCCGGTGCCGAGCCGCCAATGGCATGGGCCTACCAGTTCGCGGAGAACCGGCCATTGAAGGAAGCCTGGGCCCGTTTGTTTGCGGATCGAATTGCCCCGTTACCGCCTCAGCGAATGCAGGGAAAACCCCGACTTGGAGTGGTTGTCACCAACGGCCATGAAGGTGTGTATTCCGAGTGTCTTGGCAGGCTGGTCAATCGTTTGCCAAATGAGGAATTGGACGTTTCGGTCGTTTGCAGTGCCGCCGGTACCAATATCCTGAAACACCTGCTTGGCGAATCGCCCGTCGAATATTTGATCATCCCGGACCGCGTTGATCTGGCGGCGGTCCGGATTCATGAAGCTCAGTTCGATCTGCTGCATTATTGGGAAATCGGAACGGACTCAACAAACTACTTTCTGCCGTTCTTCAGACCGGCTCCGATACAATCCGGATGCTGGGGGTGGCCCGTCATCAGCGGCCAGCCCCATGTCGACTATTTTGTATCGAGCAGCTTGCTCGAAATCGATGACGCCGACCGCCATTATTCCGAAACACTGTTGCGGCTTGATCGACTGCCAACATGGTATCAGCGTCCGCCTGTTCCCGTTCGGCGGAAGAGTCGCGAAGCATGCGGTTTACCCGGTCGAGGACGAATTTATCTTTGTACTCAGAATCTCCGCAAAGTCCATCCGCTGTTCGATTTCATGATTGGTGAAATCCTGCGAAAGGACGATGACTCCACAGTCTGTTTTATCAACGACGTGCATCCCGCAATCAGTACACAATTGCGTGCCCGATTGAATCTCGGTCTCCCTGACGTTTCGCAGCGAATCGTATTTCTTTCTCGCCGATCGCGAGAAGAGTATCTGCATACGGTCGTGATTGCAGATGTGATACTTGATACTTCACCGTATGGTGGTGGTGCGAATTCCGTGTTTGACGCATTCGCCTGTGGCACGCCCGTCGTAACATTATCCGGGGAAATGCACCGCAGTCGATTCGCCACTGGTGCTTATCGAATGATGGACATGACCGGTCTGCAGGCGGACTGTTCTGACGACTATGTTTCTATCGCCACCGAAGTGGCCAAGAATCGCGACTTCAATCAGACCTGCCGTGAGCTTCTTTCTGATCGCCACAGTGTCCTATTCGAGGATGACCGTGCTGTTGCCGCACACCGTGACTGCTTTCTGAAATTGATCCACCGGAATCGTGATTAGATTGGAGGCATTGTTCTGAGTCGGGAGCAACGTACCTCCGCGTTCAGTTCAGGTGCCACACTGTCGCCACCGAAACATGGCGGCCGCCGGTGACAATCTGACGGAGTGGTACGATGCGGCCAATACCGTTTTTTCAGCGTTCAATCGGCTGGATGCGTTAGTTCCGCTGCCTGTCCAGTGGCGGCCCGATTGAGTACCACTTTTCACGTCACTGACTGCTTATCGTCAGCGCGATGGAAATTCGTACCGTGCAGTGCTTAACTGGGCCGTCGGAAACTCAAGTGATCTTCCGACGGACAGTGACGGTTGAGTGCTGATTCTGCGCGGGCAGTCGGCATTTCCTGACTGTCCCTGACCTGACTCGAATTCATTGCCGCCGGGTTGCGTGGCTGATTTCTGGTCCCTTGAGATACCTCCTCAGATGCCGCGAAATGCTTCACTCACGCAAAGAATCCATGAAAGAATTCATGAGGCACACCATTTTGTTGACAGACGGCGTCGATTTTTACGATTACGCCCTGCTCAGTTCGTACGATTTGATGGCTCGGCTCGCTCGGGCTCGTGCTGAAGCATTTGCTGATCTTGACGTGGCGATTGTCCGTGTGAGGAATCGCAGTGTGCGGCGGTGTTTTCTGTTGGGTGATGATCCGGTGACGGTTCTGGCAGGCGCGATACCGTGCGGTCCAGCTTCTGGATGAAACGGCTGTTCTCACGTGTGCGGCGGACGTGGATCTGAATCCGGTCCGGGCGGGTTTCGGCGTGGAGCTTTTGCCGCTACTACTACTTCGCGTTTTACGTGATCGAACAATACGTTGACAACAGCTATCGCTTTGCAGGCCTGTGGCACTTTGCCCGATCCTGCATGGGAAAGACCTCAAATTAGCCCAGAGTTAGCCGTGAAACGAGATGAAGCATGTCGCCTTTAACGCAGCTGGAGGACGGTCCACGGCTCTCAGATCGCCTCCTTGGGCGACTCCGCTGGTGGTGCGGCGTCTGATTCGGAGATGTACAGTCCTGTGGCGTCGACTTTCAGAACATCATCTTCCAGTATGGCTCGGCCTTTGATGATCAGCAACTGCTGTTCCTGCAGCCCGAACGCTTTGCGGCTGTCAATTTCGAACAACTTGCCGGTGTCGTCGCGGAAACTGACTTGGACTAGGTAGTCTTCGATTTTGCGACTGCAAAACGGACACGTATGAGGATCATGCGCATTGCCCTCGGAGTGTCCGGTGGCGTCCGTCAGTACAAACGCCGTCTTGCCGGATTCCCATGGAGGAAGCTCACCCGCGTTGATGCGACCACGAATGACAACATCGATCGCCTTCGGCGGGTCCGTTGGGTCTGCTGATTCGAGCAGTTCTTTGCGGATACTGCTGACTGTTTGCGCACCTTCGGTCTCGGAGTCCAGCATAAATTGTGTTTGTAGTGCCGCGATCCGTGGATCAATCGGTTCGCCACACCCCGCAACCAGTAGCAGCAGCGGGACAATGGCAAACAGACAACATGCTCGATACACGTTCATGCGTTATTCTTTCTTCTCACCTTCTTTGTGATCATGGTCGTCGTGATCATCTTTACCGTGGTCTGCATGATCTTCATTATGATCATGGCCTTCGTGATCGTCGTGGTCATGATGTTCGCCGGCGGGGCCAGCGGCCGTCATGATTGCCGCCAGAGCCGCATCAATCTTGGCCGACATTTCGCTGTAATCGGAACCTTCATCTGCGCTGTGCATTTTCTTGTCGACGGCACCGAATGAGTCCATCAGGATTTCTGCGTTAGCAGTGATCACTGCGTTGGCCTCTTCAGACAATCCAGCTTTTTCAGCCAGTTCTGCCATTTCATCAATCAGATGACCAACTTCATGCAGTGGACCATGGGCCGTTTCCGAATCACCTTCCGCAAATGCGTCTCGAACCGTATCACGCAGTTCAGTCAACAGGTGCAACGCTTCGCCCAGAGTTTCTGGATGAGCACCATGGCCATGATCATGCCCTTCGTGATTGCCAACCATCACCGGCGGAGCAGACACCCCGCCATCGGGATTTTCGCAACCGCAAAGGAAAACCGTCAGTGTCAGAGCCAGAGCCGAAAGGCAGGCCGTTGTGCGCGTGGTGCGAATCATGTGTTTCTTTCCGGAGTCCGGGGCTGTGTTTGTCGTTGTGTTAAGGACTGACAAATCTGAAGTTTGAAGTTTGGCCGATTCATCAACGCTTGTTGTTTTGATGTCTGGCAAGCCACAATTTAACTGGTGGCCGCTGATTCACCAGACCAGCCGTCGCACATTTCCTGATTATACGTCCTGAGTGTTGGGTTTGTTGGCAATTTAGGCAATCAGAATTCATCAACGAATACTGACTTGCGTCGGGTCAGCAGGAGCTTCCTGCAATTTTCGATAGATTGGCAGATGTCGATAATAGACTTCCAGCGTCAAAATGCAGAGTGTCGTCTGATAAATCTGCCCGCCGCGATTCCCATGAGAATCGGTCGGCACCCAACTGCCAGCGGCCGGACCTTCCTTGATCTGCGACCGCACCAACTGTTCACGCATCACCTTGTTCCACTTTTCCCATAAATCTCCACCCCAGTGATGCATGACCTGCGTGGCGTAGTAGTTGTAATAGATATCGTTGCGGCTGGGCCCAATGGCAGACAAGTGATGCACGCCTTTCCGCAGCCCTTCGTTGTCTGTTTTCCAGCCCATGTACATGCGGCACAACAATGCGACGGCGGTCATCGAATCCTTGGCCGTCAGGTTGGTGGGAACGTAAGCGTAACGGGATCCAACGTCGTCAACCTGCACGCTGTCCAGAAACGTGCGAGCTTTCTGCAGGGATCTGCTTGAGAACCTGACCGTGCCCGCTTTTGCACTTTGCATGGCCATCACCTGCCAACCCACAACCGACGTGTCGCCGATATCATCACGCGGTTTGTAACGCCAACCTCCATCGACTGGATCTTGAGCCGCTTCGATAAAATTGATCGCCATTTCGGTCAACTTCTTGAGATCTCGGTCACGATGATCCAGAGCATGAGCTTCGCTGATACAGATCGCGGCCAAGCCATGCACATACATTCCAGAATTGCCTTCATGGCTGCCACGAAGATCGGCCGTCCCCTGATTGATCACCGCCTGCTGCCCGATATAGGCCAGTCCTGATCGAACTGTTTCCTGATACGGTCCTTCAACGGCATGCGTATGGCCCGCTCCCAGAAAGCACAGCAACGCCATCGCTGTGGCACCGACTTCCGTGCGACGAAAGCTGCCCGCTTTGGCACCCGGTCCGGGCTGCGAAAAATTCCACGAACCATCTTTCCGTTGAATCCCCTGCAACCAGCGCAGCCCCGATGCGACAGCTTGCTCACTGTCCACAGTTCCGCCATACAGACTGACAGACACCTGTCGCCCGGACTTTGACCGTCCGCCGAATTCTCCTTGGCCCAACACTTGTGCGATTTGGGCATCGGTCGGCCGCACCACCACACTGGTTACTTTGTCTTCCAAACTCTTTTGTTCTTCCGTATCGCCGCCTTCAGGCTCCGAGTTCAGTTGCATCAAAGTGCTATCGAGTTCAAGCTCGACAATGGACTCAGGCTGAACAAGTTCCTTGACTTCCAAAATTTCCAACGGTTCGTTGAACTGCTCGTCGCGCGTGACTAACAAGTCGAAAATCTGAAACCGTTCCGCCGGCGGAAGAGCCCACAGCGCCATAATCAGGCTGGCCGCGGCCAGCACCAAAAAACTGGCCAAGTAACTGACAAATTCTTCCCGGTGATTGATAAACCATGCAGGCAGCGACTGTGACAAAAATTCACGCCCACGGCCAGCAGTGCCAGCGACCGAAAGCATCCACGCGGGAGGCTGCCTGCGTCGACGACGACGGCCCTGCGTTCGCTGCTGAACTCGCGCCAACACGGCTTCAGGTTCCGGCTCAGAAGTTGGCAGGGCGGATCGGGTTACACTGTTACTGTTCGCGGGCGCACCGTCAGCGGGATTGCCGTCGGCAATTTCATCGTCTGTTGAATTTGCGAAATCATCGCTATTCATGGTGATGACTTACGGAAGACGCCTGCGTCGTGTGAGTTTCGAACAAGTCTGAGCAGTAGCTTCCTGCATTATAGACTGCAGGACCACCCCACTAAACAGCCTTGCGGCCAACTTTGAGATTTGTCGCCGGGTTTCGTCGCGAAAGGCGAGCGGCAGTTGAGTTTTTCCACTCGTGGCAGCGTCTCGCGGGATGTCGATTTAAGTCTGTTCTGCATTTTTGCGTGCGAGTGATAACCCGAATGCGTAAACGAGGGACTGCGATCGACCAGCGAGATCCCTCGCTTACGCATTCGGGTTACGAAATCAACAGCCCCCTTGCTCACGGGGGAATGAGATTTACTGACGGCTGTCAGCTTTCAGAATTGGGGTTCCGCTTTTGTAGCTCGGCGGTCTCCGCCTAGAAATCACGGTGGAATGCACCGTGCTACATTTTGCCAATCCCAAACTCAGCTTTGACGGACTAGGTGCCAGACCACGTGGCGGGCTGCTGGTCGGCACGACGTTCATGAATGACACGGAAGTGATTAAGTGTCCCCATGATGCTATGGAAGCATCACAAAGCTGAAGTCTATGTCCACAGATCTTCGCGAGGATTTTGAGGTGCTGCTGCTTCCAGTTGGCGAAACAAATCCTGCGCTTCCGGGGTCAGATCTTTGGGAACGATGATCTTGACAACCACCAACTGATCGCCACGTTCGCCCGTTTTCCGATCCAACACGCCCTTGCCACGAAGGCGAAGTTTTCCGCCACTGGAAGTGCCCGGCGGGATCGACATCACAACAGTCCCCTCGGTCAACGTCGGCACATCAACCTTTGCTCCTAAAGCTGCTTCGGACGGTGTGATGGGCACGTCAACCAGGAGGTTCACTCCGTCTCTGCGGAACCATGGGTGAGGCGAAATCTTGACCGTCACAATGACGTCTCCCGCCGATCCACCAGCGTGACCAGGCTGGCCCTGACCGGCCAAGCGAACTTTGCCACCATCCGGCATACCGGGAGGAATTTTTGCCGTTAGCCGCTCCGCCTTACCGCCGGTCTGCAATGTTAATTCGTGTTCACCACCCTCAACACCCACGCGAAATGGCACTCGAATTTCAACATCGACGTTGGCCCCTTTTTGCGGACGCGCCTGCCGACGTCCACCTCCACCAAACGGATTGCCTCCGCGACCGCCACCACCGCCGCCAAACATGCCACCCAAGATATCGTTCAGGTCAAATCCAGCCGCCCCGGCACCTCCGTAGCCTTCAAACGGATTGTGTCCGCCGCCCGCGCCGCCCGCGCCGACTTTGCTCCAGTTGGCACCGAACTGGTTATACTTTTGTCGTTTTTCCTCGTCACCTAAGACTTCGTAGGCCTCAGTGATTTCGGCGAATTTTTTCTGAGCCCCCGCGTCATCCGGATTCGCATCCGGGTGATGCTGTTTGGCCAGTTTGCGGTATGCCTTCTTGATTTCGTCCGCTTTCGCAGAACGAGAAACTCCAAGGACTTCGTAATAATCGCGTTGAGACATTTCGGGGAGTCAGCCAATTCTGGGTAACAGGGAACTGGTCAGGATTGTAACTACAACAGCCCCAGAATCTTCCTCGAACCGCAGCCCAGTTCATTTTTGCCCCGACACCAGCACGATTACAGCCTCCATAAGGCCCGAAACCGGCTGCGCACCGTCAACCCATGCTGTGCAGGCAGTAATCCACGGTGCTGAAGCTTTGTGGACTGTTATTCGGTTTCTTGGGGCCGACGGTCGTCGATCCGTTTTCCAAGCCACAGTGCAAAATCTCGCTGACGAGCTTCCGTGGCATTCGGGGTGGGCGGAAACAGGAGTGTGAAATCATCCATTTGGACGGACGTTAGCCCTCGCGCTCGCCACCAATTGGTGTCCGTGAAATCGGTGTCGATCAGTTTGGCGGCCTGAAAGTTCGTTAGCGCCAGATTTGCATTCTGCAGAATCGCGGCTTCCAGATTCGCACCGCTGAGGTCCGCCCCTGTGAGGTCGGCATCCGAAAAATCTGCCATGGGGCAAAACGCATCGCCCATCGTGGCAGCGACGAAATTCGCCTTGGCAGCCACGCACTGTTCGAGCGATATCGACAGCAGATCCGCGTTGCGAAAATCCGCCTCGACTAAACGCGACTTAAAAAATGTGGCGTTCCGGAGATTCGATTTGGAAAACTTCGCTGCTGTGAAGTCAGACAAATCCAGCGCGGCACCGCTGAGATTGGATTCAGAAAAGTTCGCGTCGATAAAGCTGCCCGAAGACAAACGGATCTGGGCCAAGCGAACACCCGACAAGTTGATCCCATCCATGTTCATGTTCGACAAATAAGCGCCCCGCCATTCGGTATTGCCATCGGCCACCAGCTGCAGCAAATAGCGCGACCGCATTTCCGCCGTCGTCCCGGAATGACTCACGGCCCAAAACGCATGCTCCCGATTGTTTTCGGCGATATTCCGCAACTGGGTACACATCAGCCAAAAATTGGCGGTCAACAATGACGCCAGAATGAAGGCGGCACTAGACACCCAAAAAATTGCTGAGGGGTTGCGTGGCTGCGGTAACTGTTGCGTTTGAGCTGCCGCGTGAGCCATCGCTGGGGCTACGTCCGCTGTGCTATTGTCGACCATGATTGTCTGTGTAATATGTGTCTCTGCCAAAAGTAACTGCACGCAGACTATCAAGTCCCAACATCCATCGCCTCCGCCAAATATCTCCTGCAGGGGAAAACTCCGTTGAACGACGACGCCGCACCGGCACAGGACGCACAAGCCAAAACCGCTCCGACGGAGCATTCCCAGCCTCCGCGCCGCCGCTGGATGAAACTGTTGGTGGTGGCGTGCAGCCTGTTGCCGTTTTTGCTGCTAGAACTGGGGCTGCGGGCCTTTGGTGTGGCGGCGGATGAAGCTGAGGTTCACTCCGGATTTGGAGACACATCGCCGCTGTTTGAACTCGACGAACGCAGCGGAACCTATCGCACCAGTGTCGCCAAAGGGCAGTTCTTTGTGGCGGAGGAGTTTCCGGCGGAACCGGTGAAGAACGAATTTCGAATTTTCGTACTGGGCGGTTCGACCGTTCAGGGCCGGCCGTTCAGTATCGAAACATCGTTCGCCAAATGGATGGAGATTCAACTCAACGCAGAACATTCCGACCGCACCTACAGAGCAATCAACTGTGGCGGAATTTCGTACGCCAGCTATCGCCTGCGACCGGTGTTGCGTGAAGTTCTGGATTACCAGCCAGACTTGATTGTGCTGGCGACCGGACACAATGAATTTCTTGAAGACCGCACGTATGCGGACGTGAAGTCACGCTCCATGATCCGGCTTGGACTAGAGCAAGCTTCCACCAAGCTCCGCACGGTGCTGGTGGCGCGGCGGATTTTTGGCGGGGCACCTCGCGTCGAACCGACTCAGGATTCGAAGCCGATGGGTGAGGCGGTGGAAGCCCGACTGGACGATAAGGACGGATACGCGTCGTATCATCGTGATGCCGAATGGCACGCTGTGGTGTCGCGGCAATACGCGGATTCCGTGTCGGAAATGATACAGACCTGCAAGTCGACAAACGTGCCGTTGGTCTTGGTTAGTTTGGGTGCGAACCTGCGCGACTGTCCGCCGTTTAAGTCGGAATTCCCCGTTGACCTTAGCGTTGAGCAACAGCAGCAATGGCAGCAACTTTTCGAACTGGCCACGTTGACTCAAAAGCAGAGTTGGCACGACGCTTTGTCGATTTATCAGCAACTGCTGGAGATTGACGCGTTGCATCCGCTGGTTCATTTTCGAATCGGACGCTGCCAAGATCAATTGGGCCGACCTCGGGAAGCCGCCAACAGTTATCAGCAAGCACTCAATAACGATGTCTGCCCGTTGCGTATGTCTCAGACGCTGCACAAGTTATTGACCGACATTTCCACAGCCGCCAGCGCGCCCCTTGTTGATGCAGAATCCGCGATTGCCGCTTCGGCGGGACGGCCCAACGCAGTGCCCGGCTACGATCGATACCTCGACCACGTTCACCCCACGATCGGAGGTCACCAAGTGATTGCTGATAGCTTGGTGTCCGCATTGCGGCGGCACGAACTGGCGGGTTCAAAGGCCGGTCATGGATTGACCACAGTCGAGCGGCGGGCGCTGTATCGCGCTCACTTGCGGAGTCTACCGGCTGCGTATTTTTCGAACGGTCGCCGAAGAATCGGCTGGCTGGAAGGGTGGGCTCAACGAACACGATTGCTGGCAGAAACCGCGCCCATCGACACCACGGGCGAAGTGTCAGCCGCGTTGCGATATCTGGAACTGAGCGATTTGGATACGGCTCAACAGCACCTGTTGCTGGCCGTGGATGGGGCTGACGGCACGTTGATGTTACTGAATGGCGCGGCCCGGTTGTTCCAGCAGGGACAGACAAATTCCGCCAGCTGGATCTTGTCTGAACTGCAGGACATTGCCCCCATGGATTTTCAACTTAGCATTGCTTTGGCAAAGCTGATCATCGCCTGTGACGAACGCAATGCGACTCAGGCCAGCCCAATCTATAACGCTCACAAAATGGACTGGCCGCTGATGTTGGCGGCGGACCAAACAGATTGGTCGGCGATGATGCCGGATGTGATCGAACGCGCCCAGAAGTTGGTTGGCGAGTGAGCCGAATACGTGGCGGAGGTTTCCAGCCTGTGAATACGGAAACACAGGCTGGAAGCCTTCGCCACGTGAAGCTCCGACGTTACAGAAAATCGGAGATCACGGTGTCGGCGATAAAGCGGCCTTCTGGGGTGAGTCGCAGATGGTCGTCGACGATTTCGAGCAGTCCCGTAGCGACATGTTTCTGCAGAATTTCGGCGGCGTAATGTGGCAGCTGAACGGAAAACCGCTGTTCGAATCGTGCGAGGTCAATTCCGCCCACGCGGCGAAGTCCGAGAAACACGGCTTCGCGAATTTTTTCGTCCGCGTTAAGTTGTTCGGATTCCTGAAGTGCGACTTCTGAACGTGACCATTTGTTGATCCAACGTGTGACGTTGCGGGCGTTTGTGCTGCGGATTCCGTCGACATACCGTGCGGCTCCGGGACCGAACGCGAAATATTCTTCGGCCGCCCAGTAGACCATGTTGTGCCGGCATTCGAAACTAGGCTTCGCAAAGTTCGAAATTTCGTAGTGTTCAAACCCGAATTCTGGCAGTCGTTGAATCGCCGCAGCATACATGTCGCGTTCCAATTCATCCGGTAGGACAGCCAAGTGGCCCTGTTGCATTCGTTGAAAAAAGTTGGTTCCTTTTTCGAATGTCAGGCCATATGTCGACACATGCGTGAGCGGCAATGCAACGGTCGTGGATAGCGATTCCAGCCACGATTGCTGCGACAGTCCGGGGACACCAAAAATCAGATCCAGCGACAGATTTGAAAACCGCTCCGCTGCGCGATGCACCACCTCGATCGCTTCGGCGCGAGTATGCTGTCGTTCCAGCGTCTTCAGCACCACGTCATCGAACGACTGCACACCGAGGCTCAAGCGATTGACGCCTAGATCTCGCAAGACATCAAGGCGATCATTGTCCAAGCCGTCCGGGTTGGCTTCGATCGAAAATTCGCCACCAGCGGACAGTGTGAAGCGACTGGTGATAAGTCCAATCAGTTGCGTTAACTGTGAGACGTCTAAGTGAGTTGGAGTGCCTCCGCCGATGAAAATGGAGTCGACTGAGTATCGCTGATGCACGCGGGAGAGTTCGTTTTCCAGTGCGGCCAGCCATGCGGGAATCAAATCGTCGCGTTCGGCGATCAGCGTGAAGTCGCAGTAGCCACAGCGATGCAGGCAGAACGGCACATGGAAGTAGGCCGCTCGGGGAGCGTGGGCGGTTTCAATCGCCGGATACGGGTTGAAATCCTCAGGCAAACTGGCCACTGGCGGGCTACTCCTGAGGCAAGCTGGCAAGACTCTCTTCTGAGCCGGCCAGCAGCAGAACGTCTGTGGCTTCGATCTTATCGTTGGGGCCGGGCACGCTAATCAGTCGCGTCGTGCTGGCCAGAGGTTCAGAGTCAGAGTGAACAATGACTGGTTCTTCGGATTTCCGACGAATTGCGATCAGGTTGACCTGATAGTTTACTCGCAACGACAGTTCCTTCAGCGTCTTTCCGGCAAAGACGGCGGGCGCTAGGATTTCGATCACAGTGAAGCCTTCGCCCAGTGTGATGTAGTCGTTGATGCGTGGATGCGCGAGGCGTCGTCCGAGCATATCGCCGGCGTTTTTTTCCGGCTGGATGACTTCATCTGCGCCGATCTGACTAAAGATTTCGGCGTGCAGGTTTGTCTGGGCGCGGCAGATGACATTGGGAATGGACAAATTCTTTTTGCAGATCACCGTCGTTAGCAACGCCGCTTCAAAGTTTTCGCCAATTGCCACAACGACACAGTTCACTCGATCCACTTCTTGACTTCGCAGAGCGGCTTCGTCTGTGGAATCAAGACGAACGGCAATCGCGACGTCATCTTGAATTTCATTCACCAAAGCTTGGTCCGCATCAATCGCAATGACCTCAGCGCCGTGGTTGGACAACCGCCGCGCCAAGGACATTCCGAATCGACCGAGGCCGATGACAGCGACCCGTTGTTGGGATGCGAACGCCATTACTTCCGTTTTGCAGCCTTGGTCAGTGACAGTGTGAATCCCAGTTCCTGCGCGAGTCGCGAAACGACGGCGATAGAGATCGGGTGGTGACGGTCCTCGAACTTAATCAGCGTAGCCGGTGCAACGTCCAACTTTACGGCGAGAGTGCTGATGGAAATTTTCTGCTGTTCTCGGGCCGCTTTTAGCTCAGCGGCCACAGCGACAACTCCATCATCGTCCTGATGGATTCTTTTTCGCCCGACCGATGGCCACGATGCTTGTTTCTGGCCTCTGACAGTTCCGCCGATTTGAGGCGGCAGTGCGACGCTCTTTTTCTTGACGGCTTTCTTCTTCTTCACGATAACCCCTTTGCTTGATTCAACGGGAATCAACCGTCGCGAGTGCCCCTCCCAACGACTTCGATTCAAAACAGCTCATGTCTTCTGGCCCCTAGACATAGGGCTAACCGTGAGTTGTACCAAGAGACTCGGCCACTTGTCGGCGATCTCAAAAGATTCAGGGCTGTTTTTCTATTTTAATTACAGATTTCTTATCAGTCGTGGTTTCGGATTTTTTGCAGTTTGGGGATGGGAGTCCCGAAATACTGGCGATTCTGTGTTGTTTCGCGTCTTAAAACGAGTCCATGCTGAGGAGTAGGTTGTCTTTCGCCAAAGTACTGCAAAATCTTTGTTATTGGCGTGCTAGATGAGTCTGTCAATCACTTCAGGTTCTGTCAAATTAGTGCGGGGCAACTGTGGTTTGCCATGGCAATAGGTGTTACCTTGCCGGGAACGACGACTCATGGAAGACATTTCGAAATTTTTAATGGTTTTCACGGCTCTGAAAGTGCGTTAAAATTCCCGGTTCCGAGAATATTAAGTGGCCGCAGCGCATAATGAGCGGTCGGATTGTCTCAACACAGGAGATGTCCGTGATGTGAAACGTATTCTGTTGATTTAGAACCTGTCGGGGAACAAAGGTTTGCGATGACGACACCGCCGGAGAAGAAAAGGCGAGGAAGGCCGCAACTGGACCCTGATGAGAGGCGAGATGCTGCGAACACGGTGTCAATGACGCACGCTGATCGTGCGAAGCTGGAAGCCGCGATGAAATTGGTGCCCGGAGGTGAGACGAGTCTCACAAACTTTATCCGTCGCGGAGCATTGTTTTGGGCGAATCATCTCGAAGGAGAACAGCACAAATTGGACGAGCTGACCGATTCGGTTGCCAAAGCCTCTCAAACGTTGCTGGTGCTGGCTGATCGCGTTCAGAAGTTAAACGAGAACCAACAGGGCGTACGATCTGGCCTGACAGACCTGTCACAGATGGTCGGAGAAGTGCAAACCGCCCTGCGGACAAAACAATAAGGATTTTTTATGAGTGATACTGAAACAGAAAAGTTTCCGCTGGTCTTCGAAGACCCGCCTCAGGAGCGTTCTTCGGCCAAAACAACAGTGCGGATGGTGGTCGGATTTATCGTGTTGGTCACCGTGTTTCGGCTGGTGCCGTTTGTGACGTGGCATTCTGAGCAGCAGCCCGACGGGAGTCCGGTTTCTGTCATGAACGTTTGGTCGCAAAGCCTAAGCTACGTTCACGGAGCCCCACCGAATTGGCAACGCCATAAGCTAAGTGATGGAACAGTATTCGAAGGTGCAATCGAGAACGGGCGGAGGAATGCTCGCTGGGTGATGAAGACGGACGGTGGCTTCGTTAAGTCTGTCGAATATTGGCATGGTGAGGCGATTCCAGAGGAATTGCAGGAGGAGCGACAATGATCCGGATGTGCAAAATCGCAGCGATCCTGTTTGTCGGAACAATTGCCGCTGAGGCGTTGTTCGTTGTGCCCACACGCGACATGGTCGCGATTCTGATTGTCGTGATGGCCGTCACGATGCAATTCAGCAGGGGGCCGGAAAATGATTTCCGAGCGATTTTTTATGTGTCTGCGTTGTCCGCGATTGGGTTCCTGTACTTCGGTCAAGCGGCCGGGCCCACCAACGTTGTTGCGGCAAAACCAGTCGCCGTAACCGACTCCGAGCCATCAATAACCACGACCTTCAATCAGCACGACGATAGCATGACCATGCGGTATTCTGGGGAGTACCGTCGGCCATTAACAACAGAACGGAAGCAGCAGCGGCAGGAATCGCCGAAAGCGTGGCAGGAACAACTGCACGAGCGGGTGGAGCAATACAAGAGTGATAAAAACCTGACTAATTAAGATTCACCTAATATGCAGTAGGGGGATATTCTAGCAGCCTCACAAATTCCCTAATTCCATGGATGGAGGCTGCTATGTCAAGGATGTTATTTCGTCCGTCGTGCCTGCTATTGGCACTGCTCACTATTGTGCTCGTGAAAACGTCGAGCTTATCCCCCACCGTCCTGAATGCCGACGAATCATCGAATGCTTGCTCCGGTGCGGCGGCCATTGTTGAGCTTGCAGGGGCCGGGTTGTCTCAAGAGCAACAGATGCTGGCGTTGTCACTGGCCGATGAGGAAGTCGCCGCAGAAGCCTTCGAGGCCTGTGAAAATGCTACGCCCGGTATGTGCGGGGCGGAGGCGGCAGACTGGGAACTTACGTTACAGCTCATCGACTTTGGTCTTCAAGCAGTCGGCGTTGCCGCTGCTGACTTGAGTGTGGCTGAAGAAGCCTACTACGACTGTTTGGACGGAACCGTAATCGGAATCGAACTAGAAACCGAAGTCGAACCGGGAACTGAAATCGAAACAGGAACTGAAATCGAAACAGGAACTGAAATCGAACCGGGAACTGAAATCGAAACAGGAACTGAAATCGAAACAGGAACTGAAATC
>JBDNHJ010000078.1:0-26426 GCA_041688835.1 Fuerstiella sp. | reverse complement strand
TGTGCATAATCTCAATCGCATGCTGCGACTGCTGGAAAGAGAAACTGGATTCGCCATCATCTAATTCACCGCCAGCCGCGCATCGCACGCCCACCAATGCCATCTTAGGCACACTTCAACCATGAGTGACGCAATTGGAAACAATGGCCCGCTTCATCACTGGGGTCGGCGAAAAAGCGGTCGGGTGGGTCGAATGGCGATCGCCATGTCGACCCACCATTTTCTTTGTCGATATGGGGCGTAGACGTGTGGTGGGTCGGCGTCGCTTTGGCTCCTTGACCCACCCGACACAATCAAATCCATGCCGCTGCCGTTCAGGAAAATCGGCGACACGATTGAGTTCCACTGTCGCGACATCATAATACAGTCTGACGCGGCCTCGGCTTCCAGCCTGTGTTTTCGTCTTCACAGGCTGGAAGCCGATGCTAGTTATTCCTCAGGCAGAAACCGAAACACGATGAACAACCAACAGGCTCTCGACCAACTGATCCAGCATGCCCGGCGTCGGACGTTTCTGCGCCAATCGTCGGCGGGAATTGGTCTCAGCGTGCTGGCCTCAATGTTTGGTGAATCGACACAAGCCGCCCCTCAAGCCGCAGAACAGTGGCCAGGCTTGGTGCAGCCTTTGCATTTTGCCCCGCGAGCCAAACGCATCATTCACCTGTGTATGGCCGGTGGACCTTCGCACCTTGAGACGCTGGACTATAAGCCGAAACTGGCGGAGATGGATGGGAAACCGATCCCGGAATCCTTCACCAACGGAAAACCGATCGCGCAGTTGCAAAACAAAGAACTGAAGTGCCTCGGCCCCCAACATCCGTTTCAGAAATTCGGCCAATCGGGCCAACAGATTTGCGGCATCTTTCCCCACATCGGCAGCATCGCAGACGACATTTGCATCGTGAATTCACTGCAGACAGAAGCCATCAATCACGATCCGGCTCACACGTTCATGAATACCGGCAGCTCGATTCCCGGGCGACCTTCGATGGGTTCATGGATGAACTACGGTCTCGGATGCGAAACAGACGATCTGCCCGGCTACGTGGTCCTGACCTCGCTAGGCAAGTTCGGCCAAGCGCAACCCATTGCCGCTCGTCAGTGGCACAGCGGATTTTTGCCCAGCCGATTTCAGGGGGTGGAGTTTCGATCCACTGGCGATCCGGTGCTGTACGTCAATAATCCTCCCGGCATCACACGCGGCCAGCAAAAACAAGTTGTCGACTCAATCACAGCCCTGAACAAGATGCAGGCAGACCTGACGCGCGACCCAGAAATCGCAACGCGCATCGGAGCCTACGAAACCGCGTTCCGCATGCAGTCCAGTGTGCCGGAGCTGATGGATATGTCTCAAGAATCCAAAAGCGTTTTAGATTTATACGGCACCGAGGGAGCCGATGGATCGTTTGCGGCCAATTGCCTGCTGGCACGGCGACTGGCAGAACGTGGCGTGCGATTTATTCAGCTGTACCACCGCGCGTGGGACCATCACGGTGGAGTCAAGAAAGCGATCGCAGGCACGGCCGGTGAAGTGGATCAGGGTGCGGCGGCACTCATCAAGGATCTCAAGCAACGCGACATGCTGAAGGACACACTTGTCATCTGGGGCGGAGAATTCGGCCGCACCCCGATGGCTCAAGGCAACGGCCGCGATCACCATATTCGAGGCTTTAGTTGCTGGATGGCGGGCGGCGGTATCAAAGGTGGAATCACTCACGGAGCCACCGACGAACTGGGCTACGAAGCCGTCGAAGACGTGCTGCACGTTCACGACTTCCACGCCACATTGCTGCATCTGATGGGCATCGATCACACCAAGCTGACCTTCAAGTTCCAAGGGCGGAACTACCGACTGACAGATGTCGCTGGCCACGTCGTCGACAAGATCATGGCGTAGTGCTGAACGGAAACACCGCAACGCAACCGCCTGCGACAACCGCCAATTTCTATTCCGCATCCTGACGACGCAACACCAGCACCGGGCATGCAGCGCGGCGAATGACGTTTTCCGCGACTGACCCCAACAGTAATCGCTTGATGCCATCGTATCCGTGCGACGGAATCACGATCAGACCGGCTTTGATTGTCGCGGCGTATTTGACAATCTCTTGGTCTGCCTGTCCGTCCAGAATCTTTTCGTGAACATCAGGAAAACCGTTGTGGCTTAAAAAATCGGCGAAATGCGCCGCCACAGCCGCCCGTCGCCCTTTGTCCGAGGCGCCTTCCAGACCCGCCATTTCTGGTGCGATTTGGTCTAAGTTCGAAACCACGTGGACAGCGTAAACGTTGTCCACGCCGCCAGCGATTTGACAAGCGGTCGCCAAGGCTTCGGCGGACATCCCAGAAAAATCGACCGGAACAACCACAGGACTCGAAACAGACCAACTCATTCTGCGACTTCCCAAAAGGGCGCGAGCGCCGACACAATCAGATGACTAGATGCCCAGTTTCATCACGTCTGCAACCGATTCTCCCAGCCCCAGCTTTTCTGGAGCAGTGTTGTACAACGCCATCGCCTCCGGCAACAGTTCTCGCAACGTCGAAGTACGACGGGCATCGGACGGATGTGTGGACAGGAATTCCATCGGAGCCTCGCCTGCTTTTTGTCCGGCAAAGCGTTCCCAAAATTTCGGCGCTTCAGACGGATCGTAGCCAGCCTTCGCCATCAGCATGATGCCGATGTGATCAGCTTCCAATTCGTGTTTGCGACTGTAGGGCAAAATTGCACCGTACTGAGCACCCGCGCCGTAGGCTGTGAGTAACATGTTTTGCGTGGTTTCGGATTTTTCACGCATCACGTACTTCAAGGCATCCTTAGCCGTATTTTGTGCCGTCTGATGCGACATCCGTTCTCCCCCATGACGCGCGATGGCGTGGGCGATTTCGTGGGACATCACGACGGCCAAACCAGCTTCACTCTGACACACCGGAAGGATGCCCGTGTAGACGGCCACTTTGCCACCTGGCAAACAGAATGCGTTTTGAGTCTCTGCTTCGATGACATTGAAGTCCCATTGAAAATCAGGACGATCGGCGACAGCGGCGATTCGGTTGCCAACGCGCTGTACCATCTCAATGGCGGCAGCGTTTTTCGTGATGGGCTCGTCCTGAAGTACTTCTTGGTACGCGGTCAGCCCCATCGCGTTTTCTTTTTCTTCCGACATCACCAGCAACTGACGTCGGCCCGTCACCGGAGTCGTGCTGCAACCAATCGTGAAGGCAACTCCCCCCACAAAGCCTGCCAAGCACAACAGCAGGACAGCGCGTGAGAAAAACGGCGCGGGATAGGTTCGTTCAACGTCCATGTTGGCGACTTAATGAAAAACGGGCGTGAAGAGTGGTGTCCCCGACGATCCGGGTGGCCTTCTGACATGGAAAATACGCGATGCCGGCGTTCTTCAGCAATGTCGGTCGCCCGGCTTTGTTGGAATCACGATAAACTCGATGCCGTGCGAAGTCGCGACCTTGAGTACATTCCGGACGCCGGAAGTTCACATCGGCAGGTTTTGCCTGTCTTTTCCCTGTCGTGGGGCGTCTTTTGCGTTGACGATGGGCTCTGTGGGCGGTGAAACAGCATCCGTAGCTGGGTTCGCCAGAAGTCAGACTTTGCAGAAACCGAAGTCTGGCGACTCCGGCTACGACAAAGCACGGAACGTATTTTCTGACTGCTGCTACGCTTCCGCGACTGCTCGCATTTCATCCAGCCCCTGTTTGGCCACTTCCAGCGGATCAAGTTCCCACAGAGCTGGGTGGAAGAGTTCCAAGGATACGAAACCGGAATAGTTGATTTGCCGCAGCAGATCACAATAGCGTTTCAGATCGATGACTCCATCACCCGGCATCACTCGATCTGGGTCGCGTTGAGTGTGCGGTGGTGGATCGGCGGGCGCATCGTTGAAGTGTGACACGGCGACCTGCTGAGCCGTCAGCTTTGCGATCGATTCCACACCTCCGCCGCCAACGTAACAGTGAAACGGATCCAGCACCATGCACGCTGCCGGATGCCCAGACCCGTTGACGATTTCGATGGCATCATCAATCGTTTTTAAGTCTTCGATAAAACCCAAGTATTCGAAGGCCGGGCGAACGCCAAACTGCGCTCCCAGTTCCAGCAGTTCGTGATAGTGACGCTTGCCGAGTTCACGGTCGGCGGGGCCGTGAGGCGGGCCGGATACCGTGTGCGGGGCACCCACGGCCGCGGCCTGTTCTAGCTTGCGTTTGGCAATGTCCATTGCCGCAGTGTGCTGTTGACCGGCTGGCTGAAACCAATCCTTCATGTGGATTGTGGTCGGAACTTTCAGGCCATGATCGTCCACACACTGGCGAACGTCAGCCACGCTGCCACCGGCGGCCACATGCGCGTCAATGTCATCGTGCCAAAGTTCGATACCCGCATAGCCAGCGGCGGCCGCAACTTCGATCTTGCGAAGAATCGGAGTCGTCTTGATCGTGCTAGAATTCAGGCTGTACTGGAACGTCGACATGGTAAACAGGGCCTTGAATGCTGGGGCGGAAAGGTGTCATTCATCCCCGCCGCGTTAAAGATCGTCTTGTCATCGCAATGCAAGGGCAGATTGTAACCACCAATATCTGCCCGTCGACCATGCTGCATTGAACACAGCTGCGAGGGTTCGTTCTTCGATTTCGGCATTTTGTGTTGGGTGGCCGGGGCTGGACTGAACGAAGTGAAGGAAGCCCCGGGGTTTCACTCGTACCTCGCTCCAACCCCGGCCACCCCTGCCTGCCGTCACAACAATTAACGAGCGCACGCCAGCAGCGAAGAAATGTCATCACACATCAATCGTGCAATCGGAAATCACAATCCGAACCCATTCTGATAGAAATTCACGGCCTCAGAGCGAAAAGGCAACGCGGATTATGCCATCGGTCCTTACAGTACGAATCCCTCAGCGATTCCTCGCAATTTTCAGACTCAGCCGATCTGCCACACTGTTGATTTTTAGCCATGACGAACACCGAAGTTGCGCACATTCCCACTGGACTTTATGTCAACATTGCCGCCTATAAGTTTGTCGAACTCGACGAACTCGAACGCCGCCGCCACGAACTCCGCACCGTTGTGGACGATCACCAACTGCGCGGTACCGTGTTGCTAAGCCCTGAAGGAATCAATCTGTTTATTGCCGGGCTGCGACCGGGAATCGACGCGCTGCTGAACGCCCTGAAGCTTGATCCGGCATTCACCGATCTGGCGGTGAAAGAAAGTTTCAGCGATCATCAGCCCTTCAGTCGCATGCTGATTAAAATCAAACAGGAAATCATTGCGTTCGGTATTGAGGGTGTGAATCCGATTCAACGGACGTCTCCCAAATTGCCAGCCACGGAACTCAAGCAGTGGCTGGACGAAGGTCGCAAGGTTCATCTGTTCGACACCCGAAACGACTACGAAGTGGAAGTCGGTACGTTCCACAATGCGATTCCTGCGCGGGTTGATAACTTTCGAGATTTCCCGGCCGCTGTGGCTCGACTGCCTGAGGAAATGAAGGATGAGCCGATCGTGATGTTCTGCACGGGAGGCATTCGGTGTGAAAAAGCGGGGCCCTACATGGAGCAGGCCGGCTTCCGGAAAGTGTATCAGTTGGAGGGTGGGATCCTGAAATACTTCGAAGACTGCGGCGGAGCGCACTACGACGGAGACTGCTTTGTCTTCGATCAGCGTGTCGCCGTCGATCCGCAGCTGCGTGAGACTCAGCACACGCAGTGCTTTGTTTGCCAAGCTGTCGTGTCTCCAGAAGACCTTCAACGGCCCACGTATGTCGCCGGTCAATCATGCCCGCAATGTTACTTGGAGCCCGATCAGCAGCTCGAAACCATTCTGGCAGAACGCAACGCGCAACTGCAGAAACTGGTTGATCCTTTGCCGGGCAGCGCGCCGTACTTTAACAAGCGGCCTTTGAATGTGCCGGGGCGCTTTGAAGGTTACACACTGTTGGATTTTTTGACGCAATGGCATCCTCAGATACCGCAGCAGGAATGGTTGGACAGAATTAACAGTTCGTCCATCGTTCCGGGCCAGCGTTACGGTCGAAAAAAACGGCGCATGACATCGCCTGTGGAAGCCGTGCCACTATCGCCCGATCGCCTAGTCCGCGCCGGCGAACGCTTTGAGAACCTATTGCCCGGAACAGTCGAACCGGACGTGAACGCAGCCATCGAAGTCATCTTTGAAGACGATCAGTTCATCGTGATCAACAAGCCAGCCCCTTTGCCTTTGCACGCGGCCGGACGCTTCAGCAGAAACACGGTGCAATACATCCTGCTGCAATTGTACGCTCCAGAAGCTCCGCTCAATGCCCACCGCTTAGATGCCAACACGTCCGGCGTGCTGGTGTTGTGTCGCAAACGCAGTGTGGCGCGAATTGTGCAGCCGCAGTTCGAACAACGTACCGTCGAAAAAACATACGTGGCCCGCGTGATTGGCCAACCACCGGAAGAAACGTTTCACTGCGACGCACCGATTGCTTCCGCACCGGGCGAACAGGGCGTACGACGAATCGACAACGAAAACGGACTGCCAGCCAGTACAGCCTTTCGAATCATCGCTCGGCTGCCCGATGGCACATCACTGGTGGAAGCGAAGCCGTTGACCGGCCGCACAAATCAGATCCGTCTGCACTTGTGGCATCTAGGCTACCCAATCGTGGGCGATCCAGCTTACCTGCCGAATGGCGGTGTCGGCAGTAACAGTTCACTAAAACTGGGGGAACCGCCAATGTGCCTGCACGCTCTTAGAATTCAACTGCACGACATCAACGGCGAACTACGACAGTTCGAAACACCTCTGCCAGCGTGGGCCACGCCGTTAAGCACTCCGTAGCGGAATTGACGAAGCGGCAATCACGCGACTGCCAGACACCTCGCGAGAGGACTCCGACGCTGAAAAGCGTCAGACATATTGAAGCAATCCGAAATCCGAAATCTGAAATCACCGCCCCTGTCGCAAACGGCATCTGGACGATGTGGAGTCCATCAACTTTACAAAGCACTGGAACTTCAGCTGTTCAAGGCATCCGCGACGTTGGTGCGGTAGGCGGTTAACGCTGGCAGAAAACCCACCAACGCGCCCAAGATTAACAGAACCGGGAACAGCACGAATTCCCATGGGTTCACGGCCCATCCGTCCAGCAACAATCCCGTTCTGGCACTGACGTACGGAGCACACGTGATGGCGATGATATGGCCGAACAACCATCCCAGCAGCCCGCCTCCCAGACAAAGCACGGTCGATTCCGCCAGCACAATCGAAAACACGCTGCTGCGGCGAGCTCCTAAGGCTCGCATAATTCCGATGTCGCGTTTGCGATCCGACATGCTGTTATAGATGCTGACGAAAATACTGATGCCAGACACCGCGATAATCATGGCGGTCAGCACCACCAGAATCTTTTGGATGTTGCCGAGGATATTGTCCATCAGCTTTTTGATCGGCTGAATCGGATTCACCGCCATCGCCTTCGAGCCACCTTTGAGCCTAGAATGCAGGCTGAAGGCGCTGAGAACTGATTTCATCCGCACGTAGATGGCGGTGATTTCTTTCATCGCATCGGGCGTGTCCAATCCGTAACCCATCTCAGGATCACCGATTTCTTGGCCCTTGGCTCGGCGAGCTCGAACGTCACCCAGTTGAGTCAACGCGGTCTGCAGTCGTTCTGGATCGCTGCCATAAAAGTCTCGCAAACGTTCTTCGACTTCCGCCACCGGTTTTTGGTGTCCGTCTAACGTATACACGGCTTCCAAATTTAGAAACACGCTGCGGTCGTTGGGCGTGCCCGTTTGTCGCAGCACGGCCACGATCGTAAATTGTTCGTCGTGTGTGGTTTCGCTATCGGCGCTGCCATGCACAATGCTGAAGTGATCGCCGGCCTTCCAGCCGTTTGTGGATGCGACGTACGAACCGATCACCGCATCGTAGACGCCCGTCATCCGCCGCGTTTCCGCTTGCTGAACAACCTGAAACTTCTGATCCGGCGTATACTCATTTTCGAAATACGCTTCCGTGGTGCCCACGATCGGAAACGAACCGTGTTCGGGTTTGGTGAAGTCGCCAAACGCCAACGGCACCGCCACATCCACCTGTGAATTCTTCCGCAGGTCTTCCAAATACATGTACGGCAGATTGGCAATCGGCGGCTCAACACGAAACACAGAGCTCAGCACCAACTGCAGGTCGCTGCCTCGAGCCCCCACGATCAGGTGATAGGCGATCGACTTCTGATTAAACACACCATTGATGGCTCCGGAAATCACCAGCAGCAACACCATCATTGTCACACCCAACGCCACGTTCAGTGCCGTCAGCAGCGAAGCCAAGCGGCGTTGCTGAACACTTTTCCACGCGATTGACAGCAGGTTCATCGCGATACCTCAGAGTTAGCCAAGTCCGGATGGTTGAAGTCTGACAACTTGTCGATCCGGTTGAAGGTGTTGGCGACTTCCAGAGCATGAGTCACCATCAGCAGGGTGACGTTGTGTTCCTTGCAGGTGTCCTTCACCAGATTCAGAATCAAGTCCTGATTGGCCGGGTCAACATTGGCCGTGGGTTCATCGGCCAGCAACAGTGCCGGGCGATTGGCCATCGATCGAGCCACCGATACGCGCTGTTGTTCTCCCACCGACATGCGTTGCGGCAGATGGTTGAGTCTGTGCTGTAGTCCCACGCGTTCCAGCAGTGACACCGCGAATTCTTTATCCACCGGACGACCGGAAAACGACATTCCCAGCAACACATTTTCCAATGCCGTGAAGGCCGGCAGCAGGTTGAATGTTTGGAACACGAAGCCGATTCGCATGGCACGATACCGGTCGCGGGTCGGTTCCGGCAGAGGAGCGATGTCCTTGCCGGCGACGATCACTTGACCGGTATCCGGGATCAGGATTCCTGAGATGACATTCAGCAGCGTGGTTTTGCCGCCGCCACTGGAACCGACCAAAGCCGCTTGTTCTCCCTGGACCAGCTCGTAGCGTTCGATCCCCAACACCGGCAGTCGATTGCCGTCGGGTTCGATGTAGGATTTGCGGACGTCTTCCAAGACCAAGGACATGTGAACTACTTGCCAGACTTGAATTTGTACAGCTGACCGAAGGTGGTCGTGAAGTAAACTTCTCCCGCTTCGTCGTCTCCGAAACTCATGATCGGCAGCTTGTCGCCCGTTTGATGCAAAGCGTAGTTGCCGACTGTCTTTGAACCGTCATGTTCCAGAGCCCACAACAATCCGGTGACATAGTCGCCGTAGACATATTTGCCCACCAGCTCGGGCACCTCTGTGCCGCGATAGACCAACCCGCCAGTGATGGACTTGCCAATATCGTGGTGATATTCCCAGACCGGATCAATCAGCTCAGCGGTTTTCACGTCGTTGCCATCCGGGCGGAACCAATGCTTGGCTTCGCGGATGTTCCAGCCATAGTTGCCGCCTTTTTCGATGATGTTGATTTCTTCCCACAAGGCTTGGCCGACATCACCCGCCCACAACTTGCCGGTTTCGCGATCGAATGCCATTCGCCAAACATTGCGAAGGCCGTAGGCATAGATTTCTGGTTGAGCCATCACTGTTTGGCCTTTGCGTTTGCTGACCACATGATCCACAAACGGATTGTCCTTCGGAATCGCGTACAGCTTGCCGTCGTCTTTGCTGTCGATGTCAATTCGTAGAATGGTGCCCAGCAACGTCGCCAGATTCTGACCGTTACGATCCGGATCGTTGCCTGATCCGCCGTCTCCCAGACCGATGTACAAAAATCTATCGGGGCCGAACGCAATCGTGCCGCCGTTGTGATTCCAGAACGGCTGCGGAATCTTCAACAGCACTTCTTCCGTCTCGGGATCGACAGTGTTAGGGTCATCTTTGGACAGCGTGAAACGCGAAACGAACGACGTGTGTTCTTCCGATGCGGTTGTGTAATAGGCAAACACCTGACCGTTATCTTTGAATTTGGGGTGGAAGCAGAATCCCAGCAAACCTTCTTCGTTATTGTTGTCTCGATAGCGACAGCGTTCATCGATATCCAGAAACACGCTGGCTTCTTCGACATCGGGATCGTTTTCGAACGCTTTGATCACGCCCTCTTGTTCGGCCACAAACACGCGGTTACTGCCGTCATTGGCGTGAGTCACAACGATCGGGCGATCAAAAATCAGGTTCTCGAAGGCTCGCGTAACACTGACGGCCAAAGGTTTTTCAACCACCGCATCGGCGGCGATGGCACTGTGTGCCACAAGCATTGAAGAACCGAGCAAAACGGCAACAGCAAATAGATTCTTCACAGTGTTCTCCGAAGGATGCAAACAGACATTTTCCGCACAGAATTTCCTGTGCCTACGCAGACGAGTCAGCGATTCGCGAAGCAAAAACTCGCAGAACCAAGATTTGCCTCCGATCAGCTAAGAAGCGTAGTCGGCGACGTGTCGAAATTCAATTCGCAGTCAACGATTCGGTATTTCGCACCGCTTGCCATGTCGGTTCCGACGGCCCGGCGGCATTTCACAGCCTTTGCCACGACCGTGGTAACGTATGCGGCCGCTCGCCATTCGGGTGGGCCGTTAAAAATTCTGTATTGACAGAGTTGTTTTGGAAATTTCCGCGAGGAGTTTTAGTTCCGCGATCCGTACCGGCGGGTGGCACATGCTGGCGCAGCCTGCTTGTGTGGCGCAGCCATCGGAATCCGCTCTGGAACGTCCAAACCACGGCGAGCGTTGTTTGTGAGAAGAACCCGTGAGAGCGGTTTCCCATCGCCAAGGCGACACAGCTAGCCTAGCGGCCAGCTGTGCCACCCGAATGGCCGGAAAAAAACTTGCGCAAAAAACATGGTACCAACATCAAACCGCGTTCGTTACCGCCTGACCACAACCACCCAGCCTCGTCGTATTGGGTTGGCTCGTGACCGGCCTACGCCTTCTCGTTTTGCGTTTGAGTAGCAAAGCGGTCGACTTTCTGTTGAAGTCCCCGGACGCAGTTTTTGTGCCCTACGGACCATGTTTGATGCCGCGAATTCGGAATTTGTATCTCCGAGCAACATTCCAGACTGCTGTTGCAATCCTGTGCTTTGTTGTCCTTGCCGTCGTGGTTGTGTTTCCGACGCTGCAACAGCTGCACTCCACTTTGCCGACCGGGCCCACCGGGGTGGCGACCGTTCCGTTGTTTAACACGTGGACGATCTGGTGGAACATCGACA
This sequence comes from Fuerstiella sp., assembly GCA_041688835.1. GTDB lineage: Bacteria > Planctomycetota > Planctomycetia > Planctomycetales > Planctomycetaceae > Fuerstiella. The sequence goes on along the minus strand of JBDNHJ010000078.1, from coordinate 15,233 downwards.
GGGCAGCTCACGGCTTCGCAGGTTACTGGCAGGCTCCGATCTTCCACCCGTCCGCTGGTACCTTTGCGTTCTCAGAACCGCAGCCGGCCACGCTATTGGTGGCTCCGGTGTATTGGGCCACGGGGTCTTTGATCATCGCGTACAAAGCCTACCTGCTGTTGTCGCTGGTGCTGAATGGCGTGTTCGCAGCCAAGCTGTGCCGCAGGTTTCGTGTGGGTCGGCTGAGTTCACTGGGGGCGGGGGCCATGATAGTGTGGCTGCCTGTGGGACTGCGCCAGATGGACGTCCTGCAACTGCTTCCCGTGTGGGGCATTCTGTGGACATGGGATGCCAGTTGGCAGCATTGCCAACGCCCCACCTATCGTTCGGCCGTGATTGCGGCTCTGGCCTGTGCGACTTGTTTTCTGCTGAGCGTCCATCATGGGTTGTTCATGATCATCGTGCTGCTGCCCGCATTGCTGGTGACACTTCCATGGCGCACAGCTGCACGCGGTTGGAAGCAAAATCTAGTCGCCATTTTACTAGCCGCGATCGCCGTCGGTACGCTGGCGTTGCCGATGCGATCGATCATGAAACAGTATCAGTTCGAACGCACGCAGCAGCTTGTCACTAACCTATCTGCGAAGCCTCAAGATCTGCTGCGTCTTCCGCAGGAAGCTGTGATCGGAAAGCCAACCACAGACCCCGGCTACACACTGTCACCGGGCTGGACGAAAACATTCTTCGCCGTGATCGGAATCGCAGCGGGGTTGTGCCGGATCAGAAAACGCCGCTGGATCGTGTTTTTACTGCTGATGATTGTGATCTCCGGGCTGCTTGCACTAGGCCCCAATCTTCGCATCGGCACGTATGAACCGTGGTGGACGATTGCCAACGTTGTCCCCGGACTGCAACAGGTCAGAAACGTGTTTCGGTTTGCTTATCTGACGCAAATGGGAATCATTCTGCTGGCCGCGATCGGCCTGTCGGAAGTCTCGCTGCGTCTGCAACAGCGGTTGCATGGCCCTGTCTTGAGCAACGTGCTGCTGACAATTTTGGTCGTCGTCTGCGTATTGGAATTGCCGCCACCCAATCCCATGTTGGCAGGCGTTCCCAATCGTGAACGGCATCGAGCCTGGGCGGCGTTTATCAAACGCGAAACCACGGCCGGAGCAGCCGTCGCGTGTCTGCCGTTTGCCGCCGGTGGGCGAGTGGCGGACTTCGACATCACAACCCGCTGGATGTACTACGGCACGCTGCACGGTAAACCGCTGGTCAACGGCTACTCAGGATTCTTCCCGCAACAATATTTCGATCTGCAGAACAGCGTCAATTCATCGGGAATCACAGATCTTGTGTTGCAGCAGTTTGCATCCGCCGATGTCCAATGGGTGGTGATTCAACGCGGATTTCTAAACGCTCAAGCCGTCGCCGAACTACCGCTGCAGCAACATCAGCTGCAACTGGCCTTTCGTGACGACGAAGTCCACATTGATGTGTACCGCCTGTCGGAAATACACACCGCAAACCCGATTGTTGATTCAATCGTTGACTTTGCAGTGTCCCCCGTCAGTTGGCTGGTCGAACAAATTGGTAAGGCGTGCGGCCAGTAAGAATGTACCATTGGAGTTGAAGCCTGAAGCGCCAGCGAAGGCAATATCTTGTTCGGCTTCGCTGGCGCTTCAGGCTTCAATTGGGAAGCAACTGAGCCCGCCGCGAATCACGGCGGCTAGCAGCCGTCCATGCGATCTAACCGCCACGTAAAATCTCGACGGACCTACGCATAGAACGAATGCACAGCCTCGCCCTTGACGAGTTCTCGCGGTTGGTTCAGGTGATTGTAAACCAGTGTGTCCGGGGCAATGCCGAATGAATGATAGATCGACGCCAGCAACTCCTGAGGATGCACGGCATCTTCCAGTGGTGCGGAGGCTGTCTTATCCGACTTGCCGTGTACATGGCCGCGCTTGACGCCGGCACCCGCCACAATGCCCGTGTAACAATACGGCCAATGGTCGCGACCGTCATCACTGTTTCCGTTGCCGCTGGTGCTGACTCCACGCTGAGGGCTGCGGCCGAATTCGCCCACCACCACAACCAGCGTTTCTGCCAGTAGGCCACGTTCGTCCAGGTCGGCGATCAAACCAGACACCGCACCGTCGAGCATCGGAGCGGATTGGTCCTTCATGCGTTTGGACAGACCGACGTGATGGTCCCACGAATGGTTGTCGGAGTTGGCAACCTTTGGCCAGACCACTTCGACAACGCGCGTGCCCGCTTCGACAAGTCGCCGGGCCAGCAGGCACGAATCACCGAAGGTGTTGCGACCGTACTGTTCGCGAGTCGCATGGCTTTCGGCGTCGAGGTCGAAGGCTTCACGAGCTCGACCAGAAACAATCAGATCCAACGCGCGTTCGTAGTACTGATTCAGGTTCAGATCTTTAACCGCATTGTCCAAAGTCGGCATGCCGGCGTTGATGGAATTCCGCAGGCTGGCTCGGCGGTTTAATCGCACCGAGAACACTTCTGGACGCAGCTTTAAGTCTTCGATCTTAATGCGTGTCATCTTTTTCATATCCATATCATCGCCGGATGGATACAGCGTGTACGGATCGTACGCTTTGCCGAGGAATCCGGCGGTGCCGCCTTTGCCCACGACATTGCTTTCCTGCAACGGTCGAGGCAACATGACAAACGGCAGCATCGGAGCGTCCAGTGGACGCAGGCGCACAATGTTAGAACCGAAGTTTGGAAAATCTTTGGGGCTGGGTGGTTCCAGCTGGCCAGAGGGACTGACTTTGTCCGTGGTGTAGCCTGTCATCATTTGATAGATGGCAGCCGTGTGATTGAACAGCCCATTCGGCGTGTAGCTCAACGATCGAATCATCGTGAACTTGTCGTTGATCTGCGACAGCTTGGGCAGGTTCTCTGTGAACTGCACGCCCGGCAACTTCGTCGAAATATTGCTGAACACACTCTTCACATTGTCCGGCACGTTTTCCTTCGGATCCCACAAGTCAAGATGCGACGGACCGCCCTGCAAGTAGCACATAATAATGCTTTTGGCTTTGCCCCAGCCAGGCCCGCCAGAAATTTCCGCCTTGTTGGCCCCGGTCGCTGCCTGCAGCTGCAGCATGTTGGCCAATGACAGGCCCATCATGCTAGAACTTCCGACTCGCAACACGTCTCGACGCGTGCGTCCGAGACCACTATCACAAACGTCTTTGCCGGCTTCGCCTTTGATGTTCAGCATGAGGAACTCCTTGTTCGGTTTTCAGTTTTCGGTTTTCGGTTTTCAGTTTTCAGTTTTCGGTTTTCGGTTTTCAGTGGTTGGCAGTTAGTGGTTAAACAAAAACGCAGGATTGTTAATCAAAGCCCACGCCAAATCCTGGGCGGCCGTCAGACGGCGGCTGGCCACCTGCTTTGCACTGAATTCAACATCGGCCTGCATCCGAATCAGTTTCGTATCTTCTGGAACGGCCTGATTGGCAAATGCCAACCGTTCTTTGCGCTGTGTGACGCCCGGGTCTTCCGGCAGTGGTCGATTGGCCTCGTTGATTGCCGCCGTTTTTGCGGCAACAGTCGCATCCGACTTTTCGAACCATTCCTGCAGTGTGGCCTGCTGGACTTCGTTTCTTTGGTCAGCCGGTACCGCAGCGATCGCCGCCAGACTTTCCGGCAAACTCAGGCCGGGTGATTTTTTCTTGGTCACAGAAATCCGGAATCGACCCAGCAGGTGCTTCGGGGCGGAATGGTTTTGGTGAATCACAAACTTCAGCACGGTTCCGCTAGCTTGCGACACCGCGTCTTTGGCTTCGAAAGTTGCCCAGTGAGTCACGCCACCGGCCGGCGAAACGGCCCACGCGTTTTGGTTACCGGCATTGCCGTCAATAGCCAAAGCGACACTGAAACCACCTTGCAAAAAGTCGGCTTGTGCATTCTGCAACGCCACCTTTTTGAATTCCTCAGGCTTGTCAGCAGATGCCGTGTGAACTTCGAATTCCGTCACCACAAAGTTGCCGTTGGTTCCCGTGATCCCCGGCCCGTTGGCTTTGATCGAAGTATCCTTCAACGCTTCCACTCGAAACGCGGCAATGTCTGTCAAAGACGTCTTCATCACAATCGTATAAGCGCCCTGGTTAGCTTCGCCGGTGGCTTTAATGGAACGATCTTCAAGACCTTCCAGTGTCATGCCTTTGGGAGCTGTCAGAGTTTCTGCGGCTAGAAAATGCCATTCTGCGTCTGAGTTGTGTTTGGCCAGATAAGCATCCGCGTGTTGCGACAGTTCTGCCTTGTACTTGTCAAAGTCGGCCTGCACGGTCGCCAACTGAGCCAATCGTGCCTGTTCTTCTGTGGCTCGCCGTGGAGCAATGTCCGCTTCGTGAGCCGCCAAGTCGGCGGTCGCTTCGGCAATGGCGGCTTCACGAGCTTGTTCGAGCTTTGGCCGCTGTTCTGCCCACCAAGCTTGCCGGTCGGTCAGCAGCTGTGTGACCAGTTGGTGGTCGACATCAATCTGCCCCATCGACTGCTGCGTGGCTGCGATTTCGCCGTCCGTTGCGGGACGGTTAAAGATCCGCATAAACAGTTCGTTAATCAGATCCTTGTCGTCCGTCATTTCCTCCGTCAACTTTGCAATCGCGTTGTCGGGATCGTCCAAAGCGGCACCCACGGTCGGGCCGCCGATCAAAGCCATGATCGGTCCCAACTGCAGATCCGCCGAACGTTCGCACTCGCACGCGCTTTCGCGTACCGGTCGGCCAAGGTTTGCTAAAAACCCATCGGGCAGCGTCACGCCGGCATCCGGAATCACGGCGGCGCGCGTGCCATCGGGAACTCCAGGAATCTTGGACGTGGAACCCGTCACACGATGGATTGCGTCGTACAGCACTTCTGCTGGCAAACGCCGCGCGATCGCGTGGGAGTAATTCGTGGAATCGTCTTCGTTCCATTCGTTGGTTGCCAAAGACAGCTGGTACGTGCGCGACTTGCAGATCAGCTGCAGCACGTGACGCACATTGAAGTCACTCTTCAAAAATTCGGCCGTCAGATGGTCCAGTAATTCTGGGTTGGTGGCCGGATTGCCAGCTCGCAAGTCATCGATCGGTTCTCGAATTCCAACACCCAGCAAATAGCCCCACAGACGATTCACGTAGCTTTTCGCGAAGTACTTATTATCGGCCGATGTAATCCATGCGGCCAGTTGCTGACGCCGGTTGGCGTTTTCGTCGGTTGCGTAGTCACTTTCGAACGGAAACACGGGCGGTGCGACGGCTCCAGTTCTGTCATGCGTCACCTCGCCATCGTTCTTTTCGAAAACCACTTCATAAAACGGCTTGGCACCTTCGACCGCTGTGCCGCCGATTTTTTTGTCCCCACCGGCGGGATCGGCCTTCAGACCGACCCGCGCAAAATACGCGGCTGTTTGATAGTACTGATCCTGAGTCCACTTTTCGAAGGGATGGTCGTGGCATTTGTTGCAGTTGAACCGCACGCCCAAAAACAGGTGCGTGGTGTTCTCCATGATGTCCACCGGTTCACGCAGAATCTTGTAGTACGACGCTGCAGGATTTTCTTTGTTCGAACCATCCGCCGTGATCACCTTATGCACAAACTTGTCATACGGCGTGTTGGCGTCAACTTCCGTGCGAATCCAGTCTCGAAACGCTTTGGAACCTTCCGGCCCCAAAAACTTGCGATTCACCTGCAACAAGTCGGCCCATTTGTTGGTCCAGTATTCGACGAAGTCTGGGCTGCCAATTAACGCATCCACAACAGCCGCTCGCTTGGTTCTGGTATCGGTGACGTCCGCCAAAAATTCGCGCACCTGATCGGCGGTGGGTGGCAAGCCCGTCAGGTCCAAGTACACGCGTCGCAGATATTCGGTATCCGTACACAAACCCGACGGTAGAATTTTCAGCCGTTCCCACTTGGCCGCCACCAGTTCATCGATGGGGCTCCAAGATTCTGGCGGCTGCCATTCGAAGCCGTCCCGATTGCCCATCACAGTCAGCGTTGTGGCTGCATAAGACCCTTCGAACCGAGCCAAGATCGGCGCTTCTCCACGCCGCACGGCCGTCATCAAGCCCCACCGATTGGTCACCGCGATTTCTGTATCACCGCTGTCGATGAAGGCTTCGCGAGTCACGTCGCTGGTGGAACCGTCTGAGTATGTCGCCACGATGCGAACCTGTTGCGTCGAATCGATGCGTTGAATGGTGGGGTTCTGCGGAGAAATCGAAATCGAGGTGACTCGCGGCCGCGTCAGATCCAATTTGGCTCCCGAAGCCACCCAACTCCGCACGATTTCGTAGTAGTTCGAATCAGCCGCAAACAGCTGGCCACCGACATGTGGCACGGAACCGGTCGCCTTCAACAACATCAGGCTGTCCTGAGGCGAAGCGACTGTCGTCCGGCGCGAGGCAAGGTCGTCTGTGAATGCGCGAATATCAAAGATCGGATCGTAACCCCGCAGTGATAACTTAAACCCGTTTTTGCCATTCGCCGACCCATGACACGTGCCCTGATTACAGCCGACACGCGTGAGCACCGGATTCACATTGCGCACAAAATCGGCCACGAAGGTTTCGCCGATGCCCGAAACCTTAACGGGCACATTCACGGTTTGATCCGCCAACGTGACCACCAGCTTTGTTTCGCCGTCTGCCTTGGCCTTCACAAAACCAGAGGCCGAAATGTCCAGCGTCTGATGATCGTGTTGCCGGGTTGCTGTTCGCGTCACATCGATCACCTCGCCATTGCTGAGCGTGGCGGAAATCAACAGCTGCGAATAATCAAACGCACTATTGAGACTAATGGACGATGGTTCCACGGTTAACGATGTCACAACCGCGCCATCGGGCAGCGGTTCGGCTTGAATCACGGGCGTGTCGCTCCACTTGAGTTCCGTCACTGGCAGGCCGTTGCGTTGACTGCCGGACTGATCTACGGGAGCCGCCGGAAACGTCACCACCGGCTGACCGGTTTCTGTGTCATACAATCGAATCGTGCCGTCTCCACCAGCGACGGCGACCTGTCGACTGTTGGGATGAAACGCCACGGCATACAGCGGGCTTTCGTCGATCTTGACGTTCGCCACACGCTGCATATCCTTGGATCGATAGTCGTCCAGCTTCTGCTGTTCCTCAGGCTTGCGATCACGAACACGCTTCGCACTGATCGCCTTCAGATCGTCTGGAAAAGACGTATCGAATTCATAGCTGTAGACCGCCAGTTCGCCTTTGCCGTCTAAGGAACTGACCGCCGCTAGGCGAGTGCCGTCTTTGCTGACAGCCGCGCCAAACACTCGACCAATCATCGGCTGCAGCGTCTTAATCAGATTCGAATCGTCGCCGATCTTGCGGGCAGTGATCCGGAACACACGGTAGATTTTGGGAACACCATCGGAACCGCCAACCAGAATCTCATCGCGTTCTGGATGTCGAGCAATCGCGTTGATGCCGCCTTTCAGAGCCCCCGGTGTAATGGATGTCACGTTGTCGATAAAGCGATTGGTTGACACTTCGGTCAGTTTGACCGTCATGTCTCGAGCAACAGACAGCAGATGCGGGCTTTCGTTTTCCACAGTGAAGACCGTGTCGCGAACCCAGTCGCTGTGAGCTCCCTGAAACAGCACCTGTTCCCCCGTTGCCGCATCAATCGCGCGTACGGAATTGTCGACGCAGCCAAAGGCAATCAGCTTGCCATCGGGAGACCAGCTGGCTCCATAAACCGTGTCGTATGTCACACTGTGTGACAGCAGCAGCGTGCGAGTTTCCACATCCCACACCTGCACTTCGCCCTGTCGGCCCGGTTGACCACCTGTGACTGCCAAGCGTTTTCCGTCCGGCGAAAATCGCACCGATTCGATGCGTTCAGACAACCCCACAAGTCGATCTGCAATCCCCGATCCGTCTGCGTTGTGCAGCAGGACTTCGTTGAAACCACCCACGGCCAAAAATTGTCCGTCCGCAGAAAAATCCAGCGACGACACCACAGGCGGCAACGCGTACACAGGCGGATTTTCGCGATCGTAAACCGCCTTGGTCGATGGCGGAGTATCGTCCGTTGCGCCTTCAGCGATCCAGCGGCGAATCAGTTGGACTTCCACATCGGACAACGGCTTTCCGTTGGGCGGCATCGCGGCTGCACCATCCACGGACATGATCTGTTGAACCAAATAACTTTCGTCGGGCTTGCCCGGTACGATCGACGCTGCTTCACTTTCGCCGGCGGAGAGCAGTTTGGCGAAGTCCGTCATCACAAAGTTTCCGCTGGCTTTAGCGGGCTGATGACAGCCTTGGCACTTCGCTTGCAGAATGGGAGCCACCTGTTCGTGAAAACTGACAGGCTTGTCGTTTTCGTCTGCCCGAACTTCTGCGAACAGTGTCAGACAGGTGAAGAAAAGAACCGCAACAGGAAATGACGTCTTATTCATAACCAAGCATTCCATCATGAAATTGTTGCCGGAAACTCAGGACCAAGCGTTCCGCAATTTTCCAACAGTTCACTGCAAACACTCAAGGTCGTCTGCAGCGAAACGTAATCAGGTGGGGTTTCCGGGGAGGGAGGTTTGAAATGGCGGCAGCGATCCACTGAATCTTCTGCGGCACCGTTGACGCGGCGTTGCCCATTATCAAACCGATATAAAAGGTTAGCACTGTTAGCGCACAGAAGCAAGTTTCTGCGCAGAAATCGCCACAGCTGGGTTCGCTCACGGATTTCGGCCACCCCTCACTGCCCCCACAATCATCGATGATCACAGCGGACACCCCCCCTTCGGGCAACGCCGTTAAGTCGTATCGTCCCGTGTTTCGCTCGTAATATCGTAACCCGAACGCGTAAGCGAGGGCCCCATCATCGGCGCACAGATCCCTCGGTTACGCACTCGGGTGACAGTACAAAATCCTTAACGGCGATACCCGCCGGACAGTCATCCCAATCCGGCTGAGCAGCAGGCTTGGTAGGTGGCGAAGGCTGCGACGTAAGCTAAAACGGTCATGTAGACTAACTGCAGCGCGGCCCATTTCCACGACCCGGTTTCGCGTTTTGTGACCGCTTGAGTCGGCAGGCATTGCATGGCTAGGACGAAGAACACCAACAGGCTAAGCCCGGTGGCGGTGGTGAACACGGGAGTTCCGTCTGGGCGAGTTTGCCGGCGCAGGGTTTCGACCAGCGTGCCGTCTTCTTCGGCTCCTTCTTCACCAATGCCATAGACAATGGCCAACGTGGACACCAAGACTTCTCGCGCGGCGAATGAAGTCATTACGCCGACGTTGATTTTCCAGTCGAAGCCTAGCGGAGCAAACACGGGTTCGACAAAACGCCCAATGCGTCCCACCACAGAATACGACAGCGCTTCCTGAGCCAACACTTGCTCCAGTTCCCCCGTTCCGGCAGCGATACGAGCCGCGCCTTCTGATGACAGGGGCGTGTCGGCTGGCAGGCGAGGATAAGTCGCCAGTGCCCATAAGATCACGGAGATCAACAAGATCACTGTGCCCGCTTGGCGAATGAAACTCATGCCACGATCGATAATCGTCGTAAACGCATTGCGCAGACTGGGCATGCGATACGCCGGCAGTTCGATCACCAAGGGAACAGGTTCGCCCTTCAGAATCGTCTTCTTCAGACACCATGCCGACAGCAAGGCCGCGCCGATGCCTAACAAATACGCGCCCACAAAAACCAAGGCCGCCATGCCCGGCGAATCGTGAAACAACAAAGCCGTCACCATCGCGTACACCGGCAGTCGGGCAGAACATGTTAGCAGCGGCAACACCAAGATCGTTACCAAGCGGTCTCGCCAATTTTCGATCACGCGCGCCGCCATGATGCCGGGAATCGCACACGCATGAGCCGACAGCATGGGCACGAACGCTTTGCCGGGCAGCCCGACCACGCGCATCAACCGTTCCATCACAAACGCCGCTCGCGCCATGTAACCACTGTCTTCCAGTAGCGAAATCATGAAAAACAGAATGCAAATCTGTGGCAAAAAGATGACAACTCCACCAACCCCCGCGACAACTCCATCCACCACAAGACTTCGAAAATCATCAATCGGCAGCACGCCGACGATCGCCGACACCACAACGGCAACACCCAAACTGGTCTTTGTCCAAGGAATTTTGGCGGCCAGATAGCTGCCGGTAAACACCAACATCGAGGCGGCGGCTGCAATTGGGAACCAGGTCAGGTGGTTGACCGGACCCGCTGGAATCAGGCCATCAGCGAAATTCCCCAGCGTCCCGAATAGCCCGTCGACGATGTCCATCGGGATGCCGGAAATGGAAAAGATTAAGTAGAAGACACCCAGCATCAGACCTAGAAACGTGATGACACCGAACACCGGATTGGTCACCACGCGATCGATGGCCACCGTGCCACGTCCTAGGTTGGCAGGGGCTGAGACAGTGCTGCCGGAAACTCGTTGAGCCCAGTCGAATCGGGCAGCGAACGTGCAACCCGAGCAGCCCACGGTGCAGGATGTGTGTTGTTCGGTCAGGATGGTCAGGGCAGGTTGCAGAGCGTTGTTCATCGCCGCCCGCAACTGATCGAATCCTGTCCCTTTTTTGGAACTCACGCCGATCACCGGACACTTCAATTCTTCCGCCAGACGATTGACTTCGATCTTGATGTCCGCTTTGTCGGCGGCATCGATCAGATTCAAGACGGCCACGGTGGGCAATTGCAGGTCCAGAATTTCGCTGGCCAAAAACAGATTGCGTTCGATGTTGGTCGCATCCAGCACCAGCACCACAGCATCGGGCACCGCCTCGTAAGCGTGAGTGCCTTCGAGGATCGACTTGGCGACTTTTTCTTCGGGGCTGGAAGCATCCATCCCATACAAACCGGGCAGGTCGATGACTTCCACTTCGCGACCGTCCAGCTGGATGCTGCCCTTCCGAAGGTCGACGGTGATGCCCGGGTAGTTCGCCGTTTTTGCGCGCAAGCCTGTCAGGCGGTTAAAGAGCGTGGTCTTGCCGGTGTTCGGATTTCCGACCAATGCGATTCTAGGAACCGCGGCCGCCTGCTGAGTTCCATGAAGAATATTCAGCTCTGGCGATCCAGTTTCAGACATGGCTCACAACTTCAGCATCTGCAAAACCTTTGGTTGAGCCCACCACGGCTATTTGGCCCCTTGCGTCAGACGTGACATTGGCGCCGATCGAAACAGCGGCCGCCAGCGCTGGCGGGCTAGCTTCCACGCGGACCGCTTTGGCCAGCATCCGAGACACACCGATTCGAGCACCCACGACTCGCAGTACCATCGGGTCGCCGGGCTGCATGACCTCGATCGAGCGTCCGTCGCAGACTCCCAGTCTTTTCAACTGAATGGCGGCATCGCCAACACAGTCGATATTGGTGCATCGAAACAGTCCCGGAAGGGAAATATCAGACAGTGGAGTTGTCGACATGGCTGCCCTATTTGCTGGTGAAATTGAATCTGGCTGCGATTTTGCGAGCTCAGAGGATGTTCGGCGGGTGGGGTCGCGAAACTGAGTATGAGATTCAGTCTCAGAAATCATATCGGCAATGCGACAGAAAGCAATCGTCTGTTCGCCCAGTAATCGATTTCGGGCAGCGTGTTTTCGATTTTTGAGACTTTCCGGCGACAAGCCCCTGTCCAAGTTTTCGGACAAAGCTGGTTTCACCGCGAGCCCATCGGGCCGCGCGTTCGCCCCACGACACGCAGCCCGATGGGCTCGCGGCGAAACGATGAAACTTGTGCATGGATGCAAATTGTCGATCGCGGATCGCTCAGCCAGCGGTCGCGTTTCAAAAATCCGTGGTAATTTGGCTTGTTGGCGGGTTTTCCGGGGCCGGTATGTTGCAGCTGGCGACAATTTTGCTGTATTACCCTCACACTACGTCGGGTTACGACCTGAGCGTTTGTTTGGCTTTGAATCACACCCGTTGAATCTTAAACGGGGCCTTATTGCACAAGATGTGCGACGCAGTTCTGACTTGCCGTCGCGGATAGAATACGGAAGTTCGGGATCTCACATGGAACGCATTTTTATCTCAGGACTTGGATTCGCCACCTGTTTGGGAAATGATCGCGACACGTTTTGGAAAAACCTGACGGCGGGTGTGTGCGGGATCGACGCCTTGCAGGTTCACGACACCACCGACATGCCTGTCACCATCGGTGGCGAAATTCGCGAATACGACAAATCGCGAATCAATGTCAACGATCTGGTGAACACCAAAAAGATGGACCGCGCCAGCCAGTTCGCTGTCTTGGCCGCTCATGAAGCCCTCGAAGACGCTGGCCTGCCCACCGTTGACATCGGCGAACGCACGGCCGTGATTTTGGGAGCCGGCCTCGCCGGGCTGGAAACGTACGAATTCCAGATGGAGCGGCTGCTGACCAAAGGTCCGTCGCGCGTGAGCCCCTTTACCATTCCGATGCTGATGCCGAACGCTCCGCCGAGCAACATCAGTTTAGCGTTTGGAATTCGCGGCACGGCCTACACGACCAGCAGTGCGTGTTCGTCGTCCGGGCATGCGATGATCGATGCCATGGATTACTTACGAAACGGCAAGGCGGACGTCGTTGTCACCGGCGGTACAGAAGCATCGCTGACTCGCCTCGGAATCGCTTCGTTCGCCAACATGAAAGCCATGTGCCGCAATCGCAACGACGACCCCAAGCATTCGATGCGTCCGTTTGATGAGGATCGTTCGGGCTTCATTATGGCAGAAGGTTCGTCTGTGCTGATTTTCGAAACCGAAAGTCATCTGCGCAAACGCGGCGGCAAAGCGTGGGCCGAAATAGTCAGCGGGTCTTCCACCAGCGATTCGTTTCATCTGGTGCAGCCCGATCCGGAAGGCAAACAGGCGACTGTGGCCATTCGGCAGGCCATCGCAGAAGCCGGGCTGAATCCAGCGGACATTGCCGACAAAACCTATGTCAGTGCCCATGGAACAAGCACCAAGCTGAACGACCGGATGGAAACGATCGCTCTGCAAACAATCTTCGGCGACGACGCCAGCAAGCTGCGAATCAGTTCGATCAAAAGCATGCTGGGGCACATGATCGGAGCCGCCTGTGCGGTGGAAATGTCGGCCTGCTGCTTGGCACTCACCAAGGGCACGCTGCCGCCTACGATCAACTACGACACGCCCGATCCAGCATGCCCGTTGAATTATATTCCCAACAAGGCGATCGAAGCCGACGTGAAATTTGCGATTAACAACAGCTTCGGGTTCGGCGGTCACAACGTATCGCTGGTCGCTCGAAAAATCGAAGACCCAGAACTGATGCGGTCGTAGCGGATGAGCGGTACAGGGTGTGGCAATTTTCCCGTGGCGGCTATTCGTTGCGGGGTGATGCACATGACATAAGGCGCGGATTTCAAGCTCCCCCCAAGCGAAGCACTAGGGGGAGGTCGGACCAGCGGAGCGATGTCCGAGAGGCGGCCAGACGCGGTGCCGAATCTCGAATCTCGAATCTCGAATCTCAAATCTCAAATCTCAAATCTCAAATCTCAAATCTCAAATCTCAAATCTCAAATGCCCCCCGGCCCTCCCCCGAACTTGCTCCGCTCGTTCGACCCCTCCCTTGCCTGCGGCGGGAGGGGTTGTGGAACAATCGCTCCCCCGCAGATTCGACAATGATGTTGTTTCAACAGTTTTCGGGCAAAACTTCACCCTTTCACCTAGACTGACGTCAACGCAGCATTCACCAAAATTACTTGACAATTTCAGGATGCAGAAAATTTCCATGGCTGGCAAACGCAGATACTGGTTGTTCAAGACGGAGCCCAATGTCTTTTCCATTCAAGATTTGAATCAAGCCAAGGGCAAACGCACGACGTGGGAAGGTGTGCGAAACTATCAAGTTCGCAACATGTTGCGCGATGACATGCAGGTTGGTGACGGTGTGTTGGTGTATCACAGCCGCGTGGCTCCGATGGCCATCGCTGGCACGGCTCAGATTGTGAAGGCTGGATATCCAGACCATTTTGCGTTCGACGAGAACCATAAGTCCTTCGACGCCAAGTGCGATCCCGAAAACCCGCGTTGGTATATGGTCGACGTTAAGCTGTTGCGGATCTTCGACACTCCGGTGACTCGCGACGACCTGAAGCTGGACAAAGTGACGGCGGAAATGAAGGTCATGAGCAAAGGCAGTCGACTGTCCATTACTGAGGCCACGGAAAAAGAATGGAAAGCCGTCCACAAACTGGCCGGTGCGGATTTGGCCTGATCCGTGCCTGCCACCGATTGAAAGGTCACCGGCCTACTGCCGAACGCTGTTCGATCATGGGATCTGGCGCTCACACCTGCCGACATCCCGCCACAGACATCGCGGTTCGCCATCAAAGTGTTGAATCCACTGCTCAACGGCCGCCCGTTGAGGTTTGCCAACGCAGCCGAACACCAGCAGCCCGACGGCTGGTTTCGCGTCGGCGATTTGTAAATTGGGGCAAGCGAATTGGGGCAAACGAATGCCGGTTTGTTCATTCCGTGGCCGTCTATTGTTCTGCCAGAATTCCGGTCGCGGCGGATGGCGCAGGCTAACGCCAAGAACGACTGCCAGACCCTCGATCAGACATCGATTGACGAGCGTCGCTGTTTCAATAGCCGCTATTCCACCAGTTGCTTCGGGCGGTTTTGGCGAATTTTCAGAGCGGCTCCGATAAAGCCGGCGAACAGTGGGTGAGGCTTGTTGGGCTGTGATTTGAATTCCGGGTGGTACTGGACAGCAACGTACCATGGATGATCGTCCACTTCGACCACTTCCACCAGCGTGCCATCGGGGCTGGTGCCGACGGGGTTCATGCCGGCGTGAATAAACTTTTCACGGTATTGTGCATTGAATTCGTAACGATGCCGATGGCGTTCGTGAATGTTGGCAGTGCCATACGCTGCCATAGAACGCGATCCTTCTGCCAGCACGCACGGCTGACTTCCCAGTCGCATTGTGCCGCCTTTGTTTTCGACGCCCGTTTGTTCTTCCAGCAAACAGATCACCGGATGCTGAGTGTCTCCAGCAAACTCACTGCTGTTCGCGTCCGCCAAGCCCATCACATTGCGGGCGAATTCGATCACGGCACATTGCATCCCGAGGCAAATCCCGAAGTAAGGGATGTTGTTTTCACGAGCGTATTGGACAGCCTGAATCTTGCCTTCGATGCCTCGCATGCCAAAGCCGCCGGGCACCAAGATTCCATCAACGCCCTGCAACAAAGCAGGCGCGCCACGACGACCCAAGTCTTCTGCTTCAACGCGTTTGATGATAATGC
>JBDNHJ010000077.1:0-5764 GCA_041688835.1 Fuerstiella sp. | reverse complement strand
GAAAGCGAACGCGCCGAAGCGGACAAATGGTTGGCACGCGCCACCACGGCCATCAAACGCGGCGACGAATCGACAGCCAAGTCGGCACTTGATCAGAAGATGGCGGCTGCGGAACGAGCGGATCGGTATTCGGCCGAACATGCTAAACAGAAATCTGAGGTGGAAAAACTACAGCGTTCCGTCCGAGACCTCGAAGATAAAATCCGCCAAGCAAAGCAAAAGAAAACACTGCTGACCGCCCGCATGGCCCGCGCTTCTTCCACACAGAAGATCAACGCCGCCATGGAACGCTCGCACAGTCAATCGGCATTCGCACAGTTCAATCGACTGGAAGAAAAAGTCGACCGCGAAGAAGCACTGACCGAAGCTTGGGACCGCATGGACGGCAAAGACCCCGATGCCGACGAACTGGCACGGCAGTTTGAACTGCAGGAACGAGACGATTTGGTCGCTGCAGAACTGGAAGCCTTGAAAGCTCTGAACGAAGGTTAGCAGCGTGACATTCCTGAAGACCGCCAAAGAAATCGTGCGGGCGTGGTACTCGGTCGATCGGATTCGAGTGCTACCGTCCGCCGGTCGGTTGCTGCAGTTAAAGGTCGGTCATTCGATCGTGGTCAGAAACGAACTCTACACCGTCCGTGAACGAAAAATCGATCACCTCGACGGCGGCGGGCTGATCACTCTCGGATTGATACATGCGGAAGGCGAAGGAACACTGACGGTCCCGTTTGACGAAAGCCGAGGAGCAGCGGAAGGGCGACTGACACTCGACGGAGAATCGTCGATCGTGTTTGAAAGCGATATTGCGGTTCGGCAACTGCCCGCGGGGGGGCTCGCTTTACCACGTTCGCTGTCGTGAAACCAATTCGATATCCTTCCAGATGTCTGTGCCCTTTCTCTGTGACCGCGATTCTATGTTGCCGCAACTTGAACTCTTCTGCGTGGGCTTTGCCGCTGTGGTCGACACCGTGTTGCTGCTGGTTGTGGTAGAACGAGTCAACCGACCTCTCACTGCCATCTGGCTGAAATGGTCGTTGGTGGCGGTCACTCTGTGGCACGTCGGCAGTTTTCTGCACGCATTGCTGCGCGATACCGAAGGGCCGACAGCCACGTGGCTGGACGCCCTGTGCATGACCAGCATGGCGTGCGGATTGCTGCTGTTGAATTGTGGAATCCTGCACGCGGGCCTCCGGATCAGCAGGTCAGGCGTGAGCCAAAGCATAGCCACGACGCGTCCGCCACCAGATCTGCGCTACGTGGCCGTGTATTTGCCGTTGCTGTTTCTCGTCCCCGTGGCAGTCACGATTTTCCGCTCCGGCAGTCGCGACTTCATCGCAGCCACTCAGGCCTTCCAGCTGCCGTACCTGTTCTGGCTGACATTCGCGAACCTGACATCAGCGGGGCTGCTGATTCACAGCCGCGATCGATTCGCCGCACACTCCCGTTCGGTGCGAAGATTCCTGCTAAGATTCGCGTTCGGTATCATCGGTGTCACGTTACTGGCGAACTATTACATTCTGTCAGCGCAGACATCGTCGTCAGAACCAATCCTGCGATTGCTGACAAACCTGTCGCCGCTGGCCCCCACGATGATTTTCGCGTACTACATCTTTCGGCGACGGTTGGTGCCGATGGTGTTCGAACGCACGCTGGTTTACGGAGCGATCCTGCTGGCGGTATTCTATCTGCATCGACTCACACTGTCGCCGTTGATGGAAAAGTACAGCCAGCAGTTCGAATTCGATTTCGTCGTTGTCGAAGGCCTGCTACTGGTAGCCTTGGTACTGGCCTATCAGCCACTCCGCGATCGATTTCGCGAAGGTTTGCGTTATCTAATCGGCGGTGACGTCACTCAGGTCCGTGATGCCACACGCTTGCTGTCGGTCGAACTCTCGCGCCGCAGCGTTGACAATATCACAGACATTTCGACTTGGTTCGCAGACGGCATCATGCGCGCCATCGCGTTACGTTACTGCGTGCTGGTTGTCGGTGATGAACACTTCAGATGCCAACAGAAAAGTAAATCGCCGGATGAATCATCGGAATTGTTGGCCCGCCCGAAACTCACGGAACGCATCACACAGCTATCCGTCGACAGCATCGACCGGTGGATCGATCGTTCACGTTGTCACGGCGCTCAGCAACTGTCCGTCATGCGGGAACTCGACGCCATCGCTGTGTTTCGGATCGATTATCAGAACATCAGCGGCTGCCTTCTGCTGGGAGTCCCCCAAACCGGCGATCGACTGTCTGAAGAACAACTGAACACGATTTCCCTGCTGGTCGATCAATACGCCGCGACAATCCACAATCGGCAACTCGCCGACGCCCGCAAAATAGCAGAACGACGCGCCGTTCAACAGGAAAAGCTGTCGACGTTGGGACTGCTTTCCGGCTCGCTGGCACATGAACTCAGAAATCCGCTGTCCTCCATCCGCACCATCGCCACACTGCTGGCAGAAGATCTCGGACCCAATGCCGAACAATCGAAAGACGTCGAGTTAATCGTTTCAGAAATCGACCGACTGACGCAAACAACGCAACGCCTGCTAGATTTCTCTCGCCCATCCGACGCCACACAGGTGGGAGTGGCTCCGGATGCCGTCATCGAACGACTCATGCACATCCTAAGTCACCTAGCCCGACAGCACGGCGTCACGGTTTCCATGGATCTACAGCTGGAAGATCACCAGATCGCGGCGACGGATTCGTCACTCAGCGAAATCCTGTTCAACCTCATCAAGAACGCGATCGAAGCGGTGCGCGGAGTTGAAAAGCCGACTGTCAGTATTTTGACACGATTGGTTCAAATACAGGGAGCGTCATTCGTTGAAATTTCCGTCACCGACAACGGCGCGGGAATCGCTGCGGAACTTCGAGATCAGATCTTCGAACCATTTTTCACAGGAAAAACAGACGGAACGGGCCTCGGACTGTATCTTGTCGGAGAACGCGTGCGTGAATTAGACGGAACGATCGAATGCACCAGTGAACCTTGGTGTACGGAATTCAAAGTCAGAATCGCGATGGCGAAAACGTGACAAAGTGATGAATATGCTGCATCCGCATTTGTACTCTTCGACCCAAGCCCCCAGCGATTCATCCAAGACGATCGCGCCGACACCAAGCCCTGAACAAGATTCAATCACCACGGAAGCTCCATGAAAATCCTGATCGTTGATGACGAACAACCGGCCCGCTATGGCATGGCCAAAGCACTCAAAGCCGCCGGACGGTTGATTCTGGAAGCCGAAGACGGCGGGGCGGCGATCGAACAAATCCGCAAACATGCGCCAGATCTGGTGTTCTTGGACCTCAATATGCCAGAACGTGATGGCATGTCTGTGCTGAAGGAACTGCAAACCGACACAGCCACCGTCACGCCAGAAATTATCGTCGTCACGGCCAACGATGGTGTCCACTTTGCCGTCGATTGTATTCGCTGCGGTGCGACCGACTTCCTCACCAAACCATACGACGTCGAACACATCCGATCGATTGCTCGACGTTCTGAAGCACGCGTCAATCTGCAGAGTCAAGTCGCTGAACTGCAAAGCCAAGGTGACGCAACGATCCGCTGTGGATCCCTGCTGGGTGCCAGTCGGCCAATGCAACAGATGTTCGCTCAGATCAGCAAAGCGGCCGCCACCACTTTGCCGATTTTGATTCGCGGTGAAAGCGGCACCGGCAAGGAATTGGTCGCCCAAGAACTCCATGCTCGCAGTGGTCGAGCCAACAAACCATTTGTCGCGGTCAATACGGCTGCGATGGCCGAGTCGCTGGTGGAAAGCGAATTATTCGGCCACGTCAAAGGAGCGTTCACCGGTGCCGATCGCAATCGAGAAGGCGTATTTCGGCAGGCCGATGGCGGCACGCTGTTTTTGGATGAAATCGGCGACATGCCAGCAGCCGTGCAAACGCGCCTGCTGCGAGTGCTCCAGGAAGGCGTTGTGCAGCCGGTTGGCACGGAAGAATGCATCCCAGTGGACGTCCGAATTATCAGCGCGACGCATCAGGATCTGGAACACGCGATCACCGACAAAGTGTTTCGACAGGATCTGTACTTTCGATTGAAGGGGATCGAACTCTTCCTTCCGCCATTGCGGTCACGACAGGAAGATATCCTGTTGCTAGCGAAGCAGTTTCTTCCCGAACCATTCTCACTGTCCAACGAATCCGTCACAGCGCTGCTGCAACACAGATGGCCCGGCAATGTGCGAGAACTCCAGCAAATGATCAACGCCGCCGCAGCATTGTGTGACAGCCAGACCCTGCTGCCCAGCGACCTCGGGCTAACCTGTGAGCGACAAACACCCGAATCAGACAAATTCGAACAGTACTATGATCTGCCACTCACGGAAGCTCGTAATCAGCTTGTAGAAGACTTCGAACGGCAGATCATTCAGCGAGCCCTCGACATCGAATCACACAACGTCAGCGCAGCCGCCAGACGGCTGGGCGTTCATCGCCAAAGCCTGCAACAAAAGATGAAGCTGCTGAAAATCAGCTAGAGAGCAAATCAGCCGACATGGACGAGTGGCATCAGAAAATCGTTGCTGCGCCCGAGCACGAGAACCCGTTCCGTGCGCCAACAGCGGGGTTTGGAGATCAGGAGTTCCCGGACGACCATCCCGAATCAATTCGGCACAAGCATTTATCACACGAAACAACGGCGAAGTCGATTGGAGCCATCCATATCGGCGCAGGCATTATCTGCTGCGTTCTGGCTTTAGGGTTTGCGGTCGGCGAATTGCCACACACAAATTTCTTGATACTCGTCGTGATCTTGCCAATTCTGCTGGCCTTCGGTCTGTTCTACGTTGCTGCGGCGGCCTATCAATTGAAACCGTGGTCTCGAACGCCATCTGCGATATTGAGCGTTGCTGTCGGAGCAGTGACTTGCATCGGCATTCCGATCACAGCCTATTTTCTGTTCGTCATGTTCGGAAAGAATGGGCAGTTCGTATATTCGGACGAATACAAGGAAGTAGTCCAAAAAACGAGCCAGACCAAACTCGAGACACCGACTATCGGTTGGGTGATACTGGGATGTTTTCTAATCAGCGTGATCCTATTATTGAAATACGTGATAGCTTACTAGCGAGTTGACTGCCCCTCATCGCCACCGCTAGACTCTCACAGAGAACTCTCTCTCACTCCGAGCACGCGAAACATGAATCGACAGGACGAAGACTTCAACCCGTTTCAGGCGCCAGAAGTTCCATACTCAGAAGGCAATCCCGGCGACTCAAGTGTCGAGGCGATTCGTCGCGAATATCTGTCACACGAAGCGTCGGTTCAGTCCATCGGATTGCTGTATTATCTGGGCGGATTCCTGATCCTAGTCGCATCACTTTGGTTGCTTTTTACGCCAACCAACGGCCCCGCGCCAACTGAGATGACTCTGTTAGTCGTTCTGCTACCAGTGCTGGCAATCGCACAACTGTTCACAGCCTACGGCCTGCGGAAGCTCAAGAGCTGGGCCAGAATCTCAACCGGATTCATCTCAGGAATCGGGCTAATTGGATTCCCAACCGGCACATTGATTAACGCCTACATCCTGTACCTAGTTTTTTCCGCAAAAGGACGGATGGTCTTTTCGGAAGAATACCGCGAAGTGATCGTGGCGTGCCCCAGTTCTCAGTACCACGGTTATGAGAGTCAGTTTGGGTTAAGGGTGACCGCAGGTGTGGGGCAGTTTTCTGCTTCTGGAGCGCACGCGAAAGAAGCAGAAAACTGCCGCGCGAATTCGACAGGAGTCTGG